>CALLSB010000101.1:0-33320 GCA_938014225.1 uncultured Collinsella sp.
GTTTCAAACCGGGCTCGAACGAACATGCCTATTGACAATGGCTTTCTCATATTAGAAAAGGACCCCTTTGCAGAGGTCCTAGTCAATTCAAGGTGGCGGGGAAGGGAATCGAACCCCTGACACGAGGATTTTCAGTCCTCTGCTCTACCAACTGAGCTACCCAGCCATTTGAGGTGTGCCTTGTTTCAAGGCTTGATTAGTATAACCAAGGACGCGTTCCGGTCAACCGAGAATTTTAAAAAAGTTTTTGAGCACAGCCTCGGTTCTATAAATCGGCACGTCAGAGGCATCAGCCGGCAGCAAGAAGTTTTTCACTCAGAGCCGCACGGGCAAACTCACTTGGCGTCATCCCCTCGGCAGCCGCCCGTCGACGAATGGCCTCCTTCATTCCCAGAGGAATCTTGACCGACAGCGTTGCCGTCCCCTCACCTGAGAGCGGGGGCCGTCCATGCACGATCCCACCAACGGTGTGTTCGCCATCCGGAAACTCTCCGCGCTCGTACGACTCGCACCACGCGTCAATCATTTCATCCGTTACAACCTGACCATTAGCGGCCGTATACGTCTTGCCCATCATCGACCCCTTTGCCGAGCCTGTTCAATCTCCTGCCAAAATTTCTTCTGGACTGGAGACAAGGCATGAATGATAAGCCACCCACGGACAAGCTCGACCGCGACAAGCTCCACGCTTCGTCCGTCTGAGAGCCATCCAATTGCAAGCCATCTCGGCGGCTCGTCCTTCGGCTCGCGACGAATGCACTCAGTAACCGCAAGCCAAGCGCTAAGCACCTGCTTTTCCGTCAGGTGCTTTTTAGCGTTGGGATGGATCTCAACATCCATGCATCTTCTCCTCCATCTTACCCAATTTCGTATGACGAAAGTCCACTGTCGCCAATCTTAAGCCGGCACGCGTTGGAGAGCAGGAGTCGAAACAATGATTGAAGGACGCTCTAGTACGGCCCAGGCGCCGAGGCAGGAGCACATGCGCCAAGGACGAACGTTTTCGTAGCACGCGAGGATATTGCCGTCGCGATCGATGAAGGCGATGTCGATGGGATAGGCCATAAAACACGTATGGACCGAAGAGCAGCGTGGAAACGCCATGACGAGCGGCAGGCCGTTGGCGGCAACCGGACGCCGTCCCAGCATGCCGCGCAGGCGCACGACAAACGACTCCGCCGCCACAAACTCGGCCGGCGTCCAACCCAGCCTATTGAGTGCCCGCGCGTAGGCGATGTAGGACGAGACCGCGGTCACATGACCACCCCCGGACGCCATGGATCGACCGTCACCGCACGCTCGTGCGACAACGTTGTCGGCGCCCCCAGCGGAACGCCAGCGATGCTGAGAGAAGTCGGCCACGGCTCATAGTGCATGGTGCAGGTGTAGGTCCTAAACGTACCGGATAGGGAGAGCAGGCCACCATCCGATGCCTTCGCGCCTTGCTCGCTCGACACTTCGATCTGTAAGTCATAGCCTTCCATGGCATTCAGAATTTGAGTCTGAACCGTCGCCGAGGCATCGGCAGAGCTTTCGTCGCCCTCCCCCTCCGACGCCACGGCATGCGCTAGCACGATGTCGGGCACCACGCGGTCGAAGCGCGCGACAGCGCTGGCAAAGATCATGACGTTGTACACGATGAGTGCCAGCACCAGCAAAACGGGCGTAACCACTGCCATCTCCACCGTCGCTTGGGCGCGCTCCTCGCGCAGACGCATGCGGATACTCATTACGACCCACCGCCCAGAGCGCCAACCAGCGTGGCGACATCGACGGTGAGCGGGATGGAGCCGCCGCCGGGCAGAGGAATCTCCGCAAGTGTGAACACCGTACCGCTAATGGTGCGTTCGACTTGATATTCCAACGCCTCGCAAAGCGCCTTGGGATCGGTCACGCCCAACGGAATACTTCGCAGTTTGTCTTGCGCTTGAGAGAGACCCGCAATGTCAGACCCCGGACTCTTAATGATATTGGCGGAATCGGTCAGCACCGGCTTTCGCAGGCGCAAGTCGCACGGTTCCAAACCCAGCGCCGCCACGGACGCCGAAACGGTATCGCCGAGCCACGATGCGATGGAGCCCAACGCGCCGCTGCCCCCTCCTAGGCCTTTAATCATCTCGTCCATAAGTTCGTCGGCTGAGCCTTGGATATCACCGTATCCCACGAGTAGCCGTCCCCAAACATCCATGACGCCGTCGAGCACGCCGGCAACGCCGCCCGAGCGTTCCTTCAATGTCGAGAAAAATCGCGAAAGCACGTTGTTTTGCGCCGTCGCCTCATCGGGCGCCAGCACCGCGGCAGAGATAGCACCGCGATCGCCAAGCCTGACTGCCGCGTTAAACGAGGAGTTAAGTTGATCGGGGCTGGTAATGTCGCCCGAAACTGCAAAGGCGACCACGCCGTTGCGGCCAGGTGGGGCGATACGCGGGCGCTCGCCGGAAAGCGCTTTAATGGCCTGGTCAAACGCATTGCCCGCACGGTCGGCCTCATCCTCGGTCTGACGCTCAAGTTCGAGTTCTTTGTTGCGGCATTCGACGTAGTCTTCCAGAGCCTCTTTGAACTTATCGAAGTGGTACTCGAAGCCCCTTTCGACAGAAGTCGTTGCAATCGCAACGTACCCTAAAGACGACACACCGAAATGGCATTCGCTACACGTTTCGTGACCGTCAAAATCTGCGACGGATGCCAGCCCACCCGGCTTTCCTTTTTTGTAATTTGGACAGTCAGTCCCATAATGCAAATAGGTAACTTTATCTACTTCACTCGTGGGCCAACGCGCATCGGTATAGAGTTCAGTCGTCCGCGCCTCATCTGGATTTCGCGGAAGGAAAGGGATGCGGGCGGAAACTTTGCCGTCCTTTTCAGTTATATATGCCCGCTCGACTTCTTCGCCCGCATAAGCGAAGAACACCTTTCGTGCAGCAGAATCTGCCTGTTTTTCCGGACCCTCGCCAAGCGGTTTCTCATTTGCCAGGCGCTGGCGATAGTAGGCCTTCGCGCGATCGAGCGCCACTTGCGGTTCCCACGTAACGCTCGAAGCGTAATGCGAATTTTGAGCACCAGAGAGATCCGTTAGACTTTTCACACGCTCCCACATGCAAGAACAGCTGCTGACCGAGCCCTTGTCAGACCCGCCACAATCCGCCAGCCAAGCGCGCTCTTTAGCCTTCGCCGTGTCCTCAGAAGCCTTCCGCAGCTCCTCGGCCGCACGCTCTAAATCATCTGATGTGTCTTTAATGGTATCGGTCGAGATCTCTGACCCTTTGAGCGCAGCGAAGTCCGACTCGGATGTCCTGGGCACGGCAAGCGCCGTACCGGTATAGGCCACACTATCGGTATCCTGCGCCGACACCGCCTGCGTGGCACGCGCGGCAATCAGATACGGCAGAGCCGTCTCGATTTTCTGCAAGCCTTCCGATGCGCTTTTGGCAAACTTGTTGCGCGTTTTAATGATCTCAATCCCGGTGTCGACCATATTGCCGGCAACTGGTTCGGCACCTGGGATGAGAATGGCAACCAGGCCCGTCCCGATTGTGGCAAACCCCGCTAGCCCCAGACTCAAGATGCTCGCATCAACCACCGTGGCAGCCGTGTGATAGGACGACACCACGTTGGCACCCGCCAGCGCGCCGCTATCGGCCGCCACCTGGGTATCCCCGGCACGCGACATGCTCCATATCGCCGCGGTCGACGAAAACAACAACGTGAGCACCACTAGGATGACCACGGCAGAAGAAAGCGTGGTGTAGGCACCGTCTTCGATAAACAGGTCGATACCGGCGCGGCCCATAAAGCCGCCTCGCTTGCGATGGCAGCTCGGACGGCGCGTCAAAACGCATCTAGACCAGAAACGCTTAATCCCATGCAGCAATCCACGAATCATAATCTCCCTCCAGCCATTCGGGACGCGATTGATACGAGACATCGACCTTGAGCTCAACGTAGCCGCCCTCGGCGGTACCACCCATAGCCTGCGCAAACGCACCGATCACAGGCAACGGCTTGACCTCGCCGGAAACGGACACGGACGAGACACCACCCGCACCGGCCCGGCCAAGCTCGATATCCCACGACAACGGCCCGCCGGCATGAAAGATCGAAACGTTGGGCACTGCGGCAAGCCGGCGGCGGGTGAACTCCTTAAGATCGTCGTCC
The DNA here is from genome assembly GCA_938014225.1 of uncultured Collinsella sp. Taxonomy (GTDB): domain Bacteria; phylum Actinomycetota; class Coriobacteriia; order Coriobacteriales; family Coriobacteriaceae; genus Collinsella. The sequence continues at coordinate 4,156 of CALLSB010000101.1, forward strand.
TCCGCCGTCGTCGTGGTCATGAGCCGCGCGGTCTCGGCAGCGGCAGACTCCATGACCGCGCGCGTATAGAGCAAACACACCGGTTGCAGTGCGAGAAGAATGAGCATCAGAAACGTCGGCAGCAAAAAAGCAGCCTCGACCGTAGACTGCGCCCGGTCCTCGCGCGCGATATCAATACAACGCGATGTCCTTAGCGCCCGCAGCGGCGTCGATAACCGACGTCGAGGCAACGCCATGGGATGCCGCCCGCTCAACCAGCGCCGCCAAGTGCCCATCGGTGCCAGCACGCCAAAGCCCCGCAATCGCCAGCACGATCGATAACAGCGCCACCGTGACGATGGCGTATTCGACCGTCGCCTGGGCAGATTCCTCGCGCAGGACGTCATGCATTTCACGACCCCTCCTTTGAGCTTATTGTTTGCGGGGCCAGGCGCACCGCGCGCAGACGACACGAAGCATCGCCAGTATCCGCGGCAACCGTCACCATATCGACCCAGCCGCGCCCATCGCGCACAATGGCGCCCCATACGTTACCCTTAATATCGAGATAGCCGCTCAGGGCGAGCTGGGCCGTTGGCACCTCGCGGTAGGCGCGTAACATATCCGCCGCTGCCTCGGTCATCGGTCGGTCCTCGGACCATGCAAGCCGGACCGCAATCGCGTTGTCCTCAGGCGAATCCGTCGCAGTGCCAGACCGCTTGTCGAGCATCCGCAGAAAGGTTTGCGCCGTGACAGCGACATCCGAATCGTCCGCATCTCGCGTCTCATCTTTTTGAGACGCCACCGCCGAATCTGAGCCCGAATCGAAGGCGGCCCCAGGACGCTGCTGCCGCGCGGCGTTTAGCCCCCAAACCGCCACTGCCACCGCCACAACCACACAGGCAAACACTAGCAGTGCGCCGACAGGCCGCCTACCCTCTACAGGCTGTTGATGCCCTCGCTGATAGCGTTCCATAGATCTTGGACCTTGCCCTTAAATGCGACAATGGCAATGATGGCGATCACCACGAGCACGCCGACCAAGATGGCGTATTCGGTGGTGCCCTGCGCACTCTCCTCCTGCAGTAGCTCCCCGGCATGCTGGCGAGCGCGAATTGACTGGCAAACAGCCCAGCTCCAGACCTTGCCAGCAACGTCAGTCATCGTGTTCATGTATTCCTCCCTACATCATCCCGCCTGCTCCCAACAGCGGGCCCAATATGGACAGAAGCAACGCCGGCAAGATGAGCGTGCCGGTGGGAATCAGCAGCTTGACGGGCGCACGCTCGATCTCGCGCTCGACCGCGGCGCGATGAGCCGCACGGATCTCGCGACTTTGAGCGGCCAGTGTCTCGGCAAGTGGGGCACCCAGAGCGAGCGCCTGCCCCACCGTGATGGCAAAGGTCTCGAGCGCTCGCACGTCCAGGTCGCGTGCGGCGGCCAACAACTCGTCCTCACGCGTGCCCACGCCCACCTGCCACGCCATGCAGGCCCGCTCAAGTCGAAGAGCCAGCACTGACCGGCGGTTGGCGCAGAAAATCTCAAGCGCCGCATCAAACGAAAGACCGGCCGAAAGACCCAAGCGCACAACATCGATCATCTCGGACACTTCGCCGAGCGATACTCGCGCCGGGCCGCCCGCTCCAACCGCGCCCTTCATTCGCGCGGCCAGAGCATCGACCACCGAGCGACCCGCGGCAGCGACCAGCACCGCCTCGCGCTTGCAGGCCTCTGCGATCTTGCGTGCATCCGCCCGATCCAAACCCGTCGCGACAAATACACTCAGAGCGCACAGGCAAGCCGCAACTGCAACCGGGGCGCTCATAGCTTCACCCGCATAATGCGCCGGATAACCACCAGGGCAACGGCGTTGAGGGCAAGACCCAGCACCACAGTGCCCGCGCCGGCAGGCGTCGCAAGACCGCGACGAAAATCTGCCGAAAGCAGCGCCAACACCGCGCACATGCCCGTCGGCATCGCCGCGACCATATGCGCAGACATGCGAGCCTGCGACGTCTTAACATCCAGGCGGCGCTTGAGCTCAATGCGCTCCCCCACCATGCTCGACGCCTCGGACAGTAAGTCGGCAAGCGGAGCACCGGTGCGCTGAGACACCTTAAGCGCCAAGGTCACAAGCGAAAGGCCAGGGGCGTCGATGCGCACGAGCAAGTCATCGAGCGCGTCGGTCGCCGAGATGCCGCAATCGATTGCCGCCGCCACCCGCAAAAACTCGGTATGCACCGGTTCTTGCGCATGAGCGCCCACAAAGCGCATGCCCTGGGCCAGTGAATGTCCCGAGGCAAGCGACATGGAAAGTGCGGTAAACGCCTCGGGCATGGCCTCTTCTGCATCGTGTTGCTCGCGCCGGCTCTCAAAGCCATCCCGAGCGGCGCCAACGGCAAACGGAGCAACAAGTCCCAAGGCAAATCCGAGGGGCGATAACGACACCATCGTTAGCAAAACGCAGCAGACACCGCTCGATAGCAGCAGAAACGCCAAACGCCCCGAAGCATCCTCGATCGCGAGGCCAAGGCGATGCGCCGGAGCCAGCGATGCCCACGAACGGGCGATCTTTTTCAGCAGATCGTTTTCCACCAGCTCACGCGGCAGTTTCTCTGCCACCGTCTCGAGCGCCTGACGCGCCAGCTCCGCCGGCGGCACCTGCGGCACACGAGGTTCCGCCCCGCACGCCGTCGCGACAGAAAACCCTGCCAAACCCCCTACGACGAGGGGCACAGCGACCTCCATTCGTCCACCTCCTCTTGTGTGAGCGTCCCCGACCGCAGGCCTTCTGCGATAAACGGCGGCTCGCGGTCAAGCGTCCAGGTGCGCTCGGCGGCATCGAAAGTCACATAGCGCTCGAGCTCTACGCCGCCCGACGCGGCGCGACGCACCCCCGAATACGAGGAGACGAAGCGCCTGCCATCGGCGTGGCGCTCGGACATCACGATGCCGTCGAGCGCCATGGCAATCTGCTCCTCGATGAGCTCGCTCGGCAGATCGATGCCATAACGTGCAAGCAACGTCAGACGCACCACGGTCTCCTGTTCTGAGCCCGCATGAAGTGTGGTGAGCGACCCGTCGTGGCCCGTGTTCATGGCCTGCAACATGTCGCAGCACTCGGCACCGCGCACCTCACCCACCACGATGCGGTCGGGGCGCATGCGCAGGGCATTGGTCACCAGGTCGCGGATCGTCACCGCGCCCTCGCCCTCAATTGAAGCCTCGCGCGCCTCTAGGCGCACCACGTGCGGATGATGCGCAAACTTGAGCTCAGCAGAGTCCTCGATCGTCACGATGCGCTCGCCGGTGGAAATCTCACATGACAACGCGTTGAGCAGGGTGGTCTTACCAGATCCCGTGCCTCCCGCAACCGCCAGGTCCTGTCGCAGCGACACCGCGCACGACAACAGCTGCGCATACCAAAGCGGCAGCGACCCCAGCCCCACAAGCTCGTCCAGCGAGCAGATGCGGTCCGAGAACTTTCGGATGGTGAGAATCGGTCCGTCAATCGCCACAGGCGGAATCACCGCGTTGACGCGATAGCCCGTTTTGAGGCGGGCGTTGACGATGGGGCTGCGCTCGTCGATACGGCGGCCAAGTGGCGAGATGATGCGGTCGATAAGCACACGGATCTGCTCATCATCCTCAAACGCATGCTCGATGGGGTGCAAGACGCCGCCGCGTTCAAAGAAAGCCGAGCGGCAGCCGTTAATCATGATCTCGGTAACGGTGTCGTCCTCGATGAGCGGCTGCAACGGCCCCAAGCCCACCACGTCATCCAAAATCTCGTCGATGATGGTCTCGCGCTCGGACGTCGCGAGATCAGTCGGCTCCTCAACATTGAGCGCCGCCTCCACCGCGGGACGCAATTCCGAGCGGGCAAGTGCCGGGTCGATATAGGCGCTGATACGCGCCACTTCGTCGTAACCCATGCGGTCCATCACGGCGCGCTTGGTGCGTCGTTTCACCGCGCGGCGACGCCCCGCATCTACAGGCGCTGCCGCCGCTGCAGCGCCGGCAGCCTTAATCCTCGTTTGCAGGCTCATCGCTGATCACCCTCGCGCGACCAGGGAAGGCGAATACGCGGGCGTTCGGTGCGCATTGCACGGTCGGCGACCATATCGCTCCAAGGGCCGACGGCGCACCCCAGTTCCACGAGCATCTCGCGCGTGGCCTCGCGCACGCTGGTCGCAAAAGCGCTGGTCTGCCCCACTGCCTCGTCAGCGCGCCCAAACGCCATGAGCGCGGCGAGATCCTGCCCGCCATCGGCGATACGAATCTTGGAGCCCAACGCACAGGCAATCTCAAAGCGCATGGCGACGTCCTCGTCTGCCCCGCGCGCACCGAACCGGTTGAACACGGCGCTCATGCGCGTGCGCGGCACACCTACTCGACTTGCCAGTTCAATGACGCGCGACGCCGATGTCGCGGACGACACCGCCGCATCGCCAACGACCAGGCAACGGTCGCTCGCCGCCACCGCAGCCGCCACGGCATCGCCCCAAAAGACCGAGGTATCGATAAAGACCACGTCGGATTCGCGACGCAGGACATCAAGCAATAGCTCCACCGGACGTGCCATGAGCTCGGCTTGCTCGGGCGCCGCGACGGGACCCCAGAGCGTAACGCCCGGCGCCACGCGCATCGATGTGGCTACGATATCCGGCTCGGTGAGCGCGCCCGCCGCCGACGGCTCGATAAGTGCCGCCATATCGCGCGGAGCATCGACGCCTAACAAGTCGTAAAGGTTTCCAAACATCAGGTCCAGGTCGAGCACGGCGGCACGCAAGCCCAACAGCGACGATGTGTGTGCCATGGTGGCAACGATCGTCGACTTGCCGCAACCGCCCGAACCCGAAATGGCGCAGATGACCGGAGCTCGATGCTGCGGAGCGGCAGCGTCTGCCGGCGGCATCGGAGGCGGCGGGGCGGGCGTCGGCGACAGCCACACGCTGCGTCCAAGCCGGCATGGCGGCTTGTTCGGTCTGCAAGGCAGGCTCGTTCTGTGCAATCTGCTCATGCTGCATCAGCGACAACTCGCCGCGCCCGGCAAAGCCCTCAACTTCGTCGAGTTCATCCGCCAGATTCACGCCGTGCACGTATCCCATATCTACAGCCGGGGAGTCGCCAGCATGCTGTGCCGGCCCTCCAGCGTCATCGTATACAAGGGGGTTCCGGGGGCGCCGACCATGCTCGGCTTCCGCTTTTCCATAATCATCAACACGCGGGCCTCTTGTAGCGTGAGGCGCCCCGGGTTCCCTATCAACAAAAGCATCGGGCTCAATCGTCATGCGCCGATCGGAATCAACCGCTCCCTCGCCCGCGCGCCCGTTGCCGCATATACTGTGCGCAGCGATGACCTCGGTCGCCCCCGCGCGAAACAGTCCCTCGATATCCGACGGATCGAGCACTTCTATCAACACGACCACGCGACTCACGCGGCCTTCGGCCGTCAGGCGCGCAACAGTCTTGCGCACATCTTCGATATCAAACAGAGACGCCGCGATGATGGCAGCCCCGCGGCGCGACGGAAACGCCCGCGCCATGGAAACCAGCCCGTCCAGGTCACCCACGCGAAGCACCTGTGCACCCGCATCACGGCCCTCGACTTCCTGCTGCAACAGCCCGTAATCGCCGCACGCGCAGCACGCAAGCCAGATCGCCTTCATCACTCGTCGCCTCCGCTCTTTTTGCCGCGCGCCGTGGCGGGAATCGTCAAGCTGACCGTTCCCTTGCCCGATGCCCCCAGCAGTTCCTTGACGTCTTCGGGGTCAGCCGCCAGCGTCACCCATTCGATCTTGCCCTCGCGCGTGGCACCGGAATTCTCACTGGTATCGATCACGTGCGCGCCGCACAGTCGATCGGTTACGCCATCTTTTTGCACGTACACGTCCACATAGCTGCCCACGCCCGTGGCACCGCCGACCGAGTGCTCGGCATCGACCGCCACCGAAACGGCGACCTTGCCCTTAGGCACCTCGAGCTTGTGGCTCTCGGCCTTGGTGTAGACATTGCAGATCACGGCGTTTTTGGGAATACGCGAAGTCGTCACGTCGCCGCGCACCTGGCGCAGCTCGGTCGCCGCGTCACGCGGCAGCAGACTCGTCAGCCATTCCTGGGTTATGACATTGGTCTCATCGAGGGTCTCGCCCACATCGATATCGCGCGCCGCGACGCATACCTCGACGCAATCGCCACCGTACTTGGCCAAGGTCTCAGCCTGGACCTGTTCGGCTTGCGAGCGGATCGACGAGCCGTAAACCATGCAGAGCAGAGCAGCGAGCACGCCCGCGACCAGACTGATGGCGATGCGCTTGCTCTTGTTCACGGCCGCTCCTCTCATGGCAGTGCCGGGCGAATGCCCGTACCACCATTGTCTGGGCGGTCAGAGCGCAAAGCGGCGCAATCGCGATCTTGGTTTTCGATGTCAAACCAATCGCTGACCAAAAGCTGACCAGCCCGTCAAGCTCGTGGCAAGGTTTTGGTCAGCACGTCAGCAAACTGCATGTTTCGAGGCTTTTCCGCAGCAAAAAAGCCGTCTCCCGAACAGTTGGGAGACGGCTGTCATAGGAAAATTCAATTACAGATGGACATCGGGATCGAGCATTTGAGCGCTCACGCGCATGGATGACGCCAGGTTTTGGAACGTTTCCAGACGCAGGCTGTCGATCTGCCCGGCGTCCTCGGCCTCGCGAACGGCGCAGCCCGGCTCATGGGTATGCGTGCAATCGCCAAACCGGCACGCGTGCGATGCCTCGACAATCTCGGGGAAGGCGCACGCCAGACCCCGCTCGTGACCCACGAGCGGTAGGCTGCGCAGGCCCGGGGCATCGGCGATCACGCCGGCGTCGCCCGGCAGCGCCACCATCACGCGCGCGACGGTAGTGTGACGGCCCTGGTCGTCGCGTTCGCGCACACCGCCGGTCGCCAACGTATCGTGGCCCAGCAGTGCATTGAGCAGCGTCGACTTGCCGGCACCCGACTCGCCCAGAATCATGGCGCAGCTCCCGGCAGGCACGCAGGCACGGACCTCGTCCAGGCCGCGGCCCTCGGCAGAAGACGTCACGATCACGCGCACGTCCGGGCCCACTAGGCGGCGCACGCGGTCCAGATCGCGCTCGAGCTCCTCGGCATCGCAGCGGTCAGCTTTGGTGAGCACCACCACCGGCTCGGCATCGCAGTCGAGCGCCAACACCAGCGAGCGCGCCACGCGGTCGAGCAGCACCTCACCGGCACCGAGCGCCTGCACGATTAGCACACTATCCACGTTGGAGCAGAGCACCTGGCGCTCTCCACGGGCACGGCCGCGCCAACGCTCAAAGCTCGTACGGCGTGGCAGCACGCACTCAATCACGCCCATATCGTGCCCGGGAGCGCGGCGCACCGCCACACGGTCGCCCACGGCAGGCAGCAGGACCTCGTCCTCGCCGCGCGACTTGGCAAACCCCACTGCATGCTCGGCGCGGAAGGTATCGTCGGCAGTCGCCACCAGCGGAAACCCGCGATCCAAGCGCACCACGGCACCCAGCCGCATCTGCTCGGGCTCCTCAGCATGTGCGCAAAAGTCGTCAAATGCCGCCTGCTGAGCCCCATCGACCGGCAGGTCATCAAACGCCGGAACGTCCTGCAGCGCGTCAAGCCCCGGCACGCTTGCCAGCAGCTCCTCAGCAGATGCGGGGGCCTCGGTCGCAAGCTTCCGACGACGGTCACGCTTAGCCCGCGCCCCCGTCGTCTTTTTCTTCGCTTTAGCCTTAGCCTTGCCCACAAGCGCCTCCCAGCACCACAAATCACAACTGAGCAGGTATTTTAAATCAAAAAGAGCTGGCCGGGCAAAGCCCGACCAGCTCACAAACTTTCCCTCAGCCCTTTTCATCCGCACGGAAGAAAAGCCAGCAAGGATACCGCAGGGCCCGCCCCGGAAGCCCTTTCTCCCGAACGATCCCGCAGCGCGAAGCGCGAGGACCAGTGAGGGAGAAAGGGCGTGGGGCGGGCCCGGACGAGTACGCTACTCTTTCTCGACCGCGCGCATGATCGCCTTGTAGATCTCCATCAGCGGGATGATCAGGAAGGCCAGGCCCAGGGCGGCGATAACGCCCTTGAGTTCAAGCGTCACAGGGCCAAAGAACATCTCGGCAAGCGTCGGCTGCACGGTCACGATAACCGTCAGCACCAGCGCCAGCGCAGCCGAAGCCCAAAGCCACTTGTTCTGCTTCTTCATGCTAAACAGCGACGCACGACGGCTGCGCATATTGAAGCAGTGGAAAATCTCGACCATGTTGAGCGTTATGAACGCCATCATCACGCCTTCCTCGTCGGCATTGCCGGCGATCATATCGGCGATGTGGATGTAGCCCATGTCAAAGTACACGCCCACAAAGAAGCTCGCCAGCACCAGCACGGTGATGATCAGGCCCTGGACCACGCAGTCCAGGCCCATGTGACCGGCAAAGACGCCGTCCTTGGCGTTGCGCGGCTTGCGCTTCATGATGTCGCCCTCGGCATCCTCCATGCCCAGCGCGAGCGCGGGGAAGCAGTCGGTGACCAGGTTCACCCACAGCAGCTGCACCGGCTGGAAGATGGTAAAGCCGATGAGCGTGGCGATGAACACCGAGAAGACCTCGGCAAGGTTGGCCGAAAGCAGGAACTGGATGACCTTGCGGATGTTGTCGTAGATGCGACGGCCCTCTTCGCAGGCACCGATGATGGTAGCGAAGTTGTCGTCGGCAAGCACCATGTCGGCAACGTTCTTGGTGACGTCGGTGCCGGTGATGCCCATACCCACGCCGATGTCGGCGCGCTTGATGGACGGGGCGTCGTTGACGCCGTCGCCGGTCATGGCGACGATCTGGTCACGTGACTTCCAGGCCTCGACGATGCGTGTCTTGTGCTCGGGCTGGACGCGGGCGTACACGCCGTAGTCCTCGATGTGCGCGTCGAGCTCCTCGTCGCTCATGCGGTCGAGGTCGGCGCCGGTGATGGCCTGGCTGCGATCGGCGACGATGCCCAGCTGCTTGGCGATGGCCACGGCGGTGTCGATGTGGTCGCCCGTGATCATGACGGTGCGGATACCGGCATCGTGCGCCTCGCGGATAGCATCGGCCACCTCGGGACGGACCGGGTCGATCATGCCGGACAGGCCGCAGAAGACCAGGTCATGCTCGAGCGCAGCGGGGCTGCAGTCGGCGGGAACCTCGGTGTAGGTGCGGCTCGCCAGCGCCAGCACGCGCAGGGCCTCGTCGGCCATGGCCTTGTTGGCTGCCACGAGCTCGGCGCGACGCTCCTCGGTCAGGGGGACGACCTTATCGCCCTCGTAGATATGGGTGCACAGGCCGATCACCACGTCGGGCGCGCCCTTGGTGTACTGCTCGTACTCGCCGTCCAGGGTCTCGACGACCACGGACATCATCTTACGGCCCGAGTCGAACGGGGCCTCGCCCACGCGCGGGTGCTCGGCAGTCAGGCCGGTGAGGCCCGCCTTGCCGGCGTCGTTGACGAGCGCACACTCGGTCGGCTCGCCCACGGCCTCGCCCAGCTCCTCGTCCCACTGGGCATCGGAGCACAGCGCCATGCCGGCCAGGAACTTTTCCTTGGGCGCAGCGAGCTCGTGCTTGACGACGGTCATCTTGTTCTGAGTAAGCGTGCCAGTCTTGTCCGAGCAGATGGTCTGCGTGCAGCCGAGTGTCTCGACAGCAGAAAGCTTGCGGATAATCGCCTGGCGCTTGGCCATCTTGGTCACGCCGAGCGACAGCACGATGGTCACGACGGCGACCAGGCCCTCGGGGATGGCAGCGACGGCGAGCGAGACGGCGACCATAAAGGTGTCGAGCAGGGCAGTCGGGTCGGTAAGGACGTTGCCCACGCCGTGGCGGAGGATATCAACACCAAAGATCACGACGCAGATGACGATCACCATAATGGTAAGGATGCGGCTGAGCTCGGCGAGCTTCACCTGCAGCGGCGTGAGCTCTTCCTTGGCCTCGGCAAGAGCGCCGGCAATCTTGCCCATCTCGGTGTCCATGCCGGTGCCGACCACGACGGCGCGACCGCGACCGTACACCACGGTGGAACCCATGTAGCACATGTTCTTGCGGTCGCCGAGCGGCACGTCATCGGTGCCCGCGGCAAGCTCAATCACGTTGGCGTGCTTCTCGACCGGCACGGACTCGCCGGTGAGTGCGGCCTCTTCGATCTTCATCGTGGCGCTCTCGAGCACGCGGCAGTCGGCTGGGACGGAGTCGCCTGCCTCGAGCATGATCACGTCACCGGGCACGAGCTCGGCGCTCGGCAGATGCACGAGCTTGCCGTCGCGCAGCACCTTGGACTGCGCCGCGCTCATCTCTTGCAGGGCTTCGAGGGCCTCCTCGCTCTTGGCCTCCTGGACCACGCCCAGCACCGAGTTGACGATAACGACGAACATGATAATGGCGACGTCGGCAAAGTCTGCCTCGCCCTTGACCATACCCGTGAGCGCGCTGATGACGGCGGCAACGATTAGCATAATGACCATAGGGTCGGCCATCTGCTCAAAGAAACGCTTCCACAGCGGCGTCTTCTCGGCTTCCTCAAGCTTGTTAGGGCCTGTCTTGGCGAGGCGCGACGACGCCTCGCCGTTGCTCAGGCCGAGGTTCTCATCGACACCCTGGTCGCTGAGTACCTCCGCCGCGGCGGACAGGTATTCCTTTTGCATATAGAGTCCCCTCCTGGGATTCGGGCCACTCAGCAGATTGATGCCCGATTATAATTCCCAGGAGAAGGGCAAGGGCTCATCAAGGCTGCCGTGCTGAGCGGCAGTTGATAGTGGAGCTATGGTACCCCAAAGCGGCGCGTCTAGCCAAAACATTCCAATTGGAAACACGGCTCGAGTGCAACGATGCAGACCGTATGATGTTCAACATTGATAAAACGCTTTTTTCTTCGGTGCATCATCAAACTGAAATATCGCCCAGATAGCAGCGGTCGGAACGGTTGGTAAAGTTTTTGCATATACCGTTTATTCGCAAAAAATGAACTTCTAATTCGGCATACGGTCGATTTTTTGGGGTATTCGGTCGGCATTTCGTTATAATCATCTCAGTTTTATTTCTTATGGTTTATCTATCAGCGCAAGACGATGTCAGATGGAGGTCTGAATGTACAAGCGCACCAAGATTGTATGCACCATGGGTCCCGCCTGCGATAGCGACGAGACCATCCGCGAGATGATCAAGGCGGGCATGAACGTCGCCCGTTTTAACTTCTCGCACGGATCCTACGACGAGCACCACGGTCGCATCGAGCGCGTCCGTCGTATTTCCAAGGAGCTCGGTCTGCCCGTCGGCATCCTGCTCGACACCAAGGGCCCCGAGGTCCGCACCGGCCTTCTGGTCGACGGCAAGAAGGTTGCCGTCAAGACCGGCGACAAGATCGTCGTCACCGCTCAGCCCACGTCCGAGGATTTCCACGGCACCTCTGAGCACATCTCCCTCGACTACCTGGCTCTGCCCTCCGAGGTCGAGAAGGGCTCCCTTATCCTGATCGATGACGGTCTGCTTGCCCTCGAGGTCGAGTCCGTCGACGGCCAGGACATGACCTGCGTCGTTAAGAACGACGGCCTGATCGGCGAGCGCAAGGGCGTCAACATGCCCAACGTCAACATCTCGCTGCCCGCCATCACCGAGCGCGATCGTCAGGACATCCTCTTTGGCCTGACCGAGAACATCGATTACATCGCCGCTTCCTTCATCCGTGACGGCGAGTCCGTCCGCGGCATCCGCAAGCTTTGCCGCGAGAACGGTGGCGAGCACGTGACAATCTTCCCGAAGATCGAGTGCGCCCTGGGCGTCGAGAACTTCGACGAGATCCTCGAGGCTTCCGACGGCATCATGGTCGCCCGTGGCGACCTGGGCATCGAGATCAAGCCCGAGCTCGTTCCGCACATCCAGAAGGAGATCATCGCCAAGTGCAACGCGGCCTACAAGCCCGTTATCACCGCTACGCAGATGCTCGACTCCATGCAGCAAAACCCGCGCCCGACGCGCGCCGAGGTTGCCGACGTTGCTAACGCCATCTACGACGGCACCGACGCCGTTATGCTCTCTGGCGAGTCCGCTGCCGGTAAGTACCCGGTTGAGGCCGTCAAGATGCAGGCCAGCATTGCTCTCGAGACCGAGAAGTACCTCCCGGCTCACGCTCCGCTCGAGGTTCCGGCCGATGCTCACGGCACCCGCGTCGTCAACAACGTTGTGGGTATGTCCGCTGTGAACATGGCCACCACCGTTGGCGCCAAGTGCATCACCGTGCCGACGACCACCGGTCGTACCGCTCGCCTGATTTCGCACTTCCGTCCCAACATGCCGATCTGCGCGTTCTCCCGCCACGAGTGGGCCGTCCAGCAGATGATCATGTACTGGGGCGTTATCCCGCATCAGGCCGAGATTACCCAGGGCACCGTCAACGGCACGATCGTCAAGGCGATCGAGACCGCTAAGGAGCTCGGCTACGTCGAGGCCGGCGACCTGACCGTCGCTACCGCCGGCGATTCCCGCATGAGCGTCCAGCTCGAGGACAAGGTCTCCTCGACCAACGTCGCTTACGTCGCTCAGGTGCGCTAAATCGTACTTGCAAGCACACTTGCATTGCAAAGGGCCCGGAAGGCATTGCCTTCCGGGCCCTTTTTCTGTGCGCCGATGCCTACCGCACGGCATGACACGCACCCATTTCTTTACCAAAAGCGCGAAATCCGCCCTCCGAGGCCCAAAAAATAAAGCCCCAAGCGCTAAAAGTGTTCGCCCGGTGGCAAACCCACACCTCACACAGGGCTGATAAATCGTTTTAGCAAGAACCAAATCGACCTGGTTTACGGAAGTATGCGGCAAATTCTGGAACCTCCGAGCACACCCTGTTTTTTCGCAACAAAATGCCTGATAAACTAGCCTCAAAAGCCAGGTCCGCTCATAGGGTTCAGATTTTGCCGCATACTTCCGGATTGACGCTGGCATCACTCGCTTCAAAGAGATGATTTCGGCCAGGAGGGCATTATGGACCTGACGCTTTGTGGGCAATCCGCCTTTAACTACTACCGCATCCCGCCGCAGGTATTAGGCCTTTACCCCGCCATTAGCCTTGGCAATATGGATCGCAGATGTTGTGGTCTCGGAAGTCATGCAGTTGTAAAAGACCTGCTTCACGCACCACTTCACAGGCTTGTATTCACTCGGGCACAATCCGGGTCGCGAAGCCTGTTTAAATCGCACCTCCTGACCCAAGAACCACCTCCGGGGTCGTTTAGGCAGACTGAACATGGGTTTGATGTCACGTCACCGGAGTTCACGCTGCTCAACCTTGCTACGCAGGTTTCACGCAACCAGTTACTCATGGCTTGCTACGAGACGTGCGGCTCCTTTGCAGTGTTTAAGCCCTGCGAGCGAATGCAACAACAACTCGATGAAGCTATTTCGCTTAAGTTCATTCCACCCAACTGCGGCTGGGAGCGAGTTAACGACACCAAGGGCAATGACACCAACTTGTGGAAGCGCACGCCGCTTCTTACCGCAACGGATATCGCCGCGTTCGCCAAGCAAGCCGCAGGCCTGCGCGGCGTCAAACAACTGCGCTGGGCGGCCGAGCACATGACGGGGCAGGCCGCCTCGCCCTTCGAAGTACAGACCTCCATGCTTATCTCGCTCCCCCGCGACGAGGGCGGCCAGGGCATCGAGATCGCCAACAACGCGCGCATCCCGCTCAGTGAAGCCGCACGTTCGCTGTATGACAAAACCTGCTGCTACGCCGATATCCTCATCGAAAGCGCCACCGACAGCATGGGCGTCATTCTGGAATGCCAAGGCCGCTCTGCCCACGACAGCGAAGCCGCGAGCCTCTCCGATGCCGAGCGCGCCACCGCACTCACAAGCATGGGCTACGACGTCATCCAAATTACCTATGACCAGATCAAGGAGAAGAAGAGCTTCGACCACATAGCCGAGCTCATCCATAAAAAGGCCGGGCTTCCCCACATCCCAAAGACCAAACAGGAGCGCATTGCCGAAGATACCTTACGGCAAGAGCTACTTGTCGATTGGGTTGAGCTATTCACTGCCGGGCCGGCCAGCTAGCAGCTAGCAATCAGGGGCAGAGCAGGCACATCGGGCGATTCGACACGGGCGGCAAAACCCGCCTCGGTCAGCTCGATGACCTCGGTAAACGTTGCATCGAAAAACTCCTCGGTTAGCAAGCGATACGGCGGATGATCGGGCTCGCCGGGGTTTTCGCGTACAATCTCGTGCATAACGCCAATGGTCTTGAGCACATACTCCTTATGGATGGGATACTGACCAAAACGCGTCGCCGCAGTATACAGGCGATCGGTCGCGCGCGGAATCGAAACGATCCCGAGCGTCTTACCAAACCAGTCAAAGTCGCCTTGCTTTTTAATGCGGAATTCCTCGCACGGCTTGCCGCCGTGCGCCTCCAGGTACTGATTCACGCGCGTATTCCACACGGTATCGGCCACGAGGTGAGACCAAACGCCCAGCGTCAGATCGAGCAGCGACTGCGCCACGTCATCGGGCGCGAGCGAAAGCTCGCTAGCACCGGGACCGGCAACCGGCTCGGCATCCTTGTAGCGTTGGGGATAATGTACCCGATTGAGTCGCTCGCGCTCCTCGACAATCGAGGTCGCGGCAGCCGGCGTACCAACAGGCGCCCCTTTGAGCAGCGGCGCCACATAGGTATCCCAGAACTCGTGCTCGCGCGGCTTAGGGATAGGCTCGGGCTTTGCAAAGTGCGTAATGCGGTATGGGATGGGATCGGCGATGCCAGGGACCATATAGCCCACGAAGATATCCGGAACCACGCAGCCAAACAAAAAGGCATTGCGGTCGCGCACGCTATTGGCAAGCGCACCGGTGCGCTCCAGCAAACGCTCCGTCTGAGCGATATGAATGTTCCAGCTTGGCATAGCCACCCCCATAAAAACCTGGATAACTATACCATCACGGCAAAGCCGCGCGGGCGGCTACGCACGCTCTACGCAGCAACTATTCCGCAGCGCCGCTCTCGGTTCCATACGACGACACCGGCGCCTCGACCACATGGTGATATCGATCGATATAGATTGCACGGGCACCCAGGCGTCGCACCAAATCCTGGTGATGTGTGCTCATCAAGACCGTCTTACCCGCCGCGACGTAGGCCAGCAAGAAGTTGACCACGATGTCGCATGAATCCTCGTCGAGCCCATTGGTAGGCTCGTCGAGCACCAGGATATCCGGGTTCATCGACACCACCGCAGCCAGCGCAACGCGCTTCTTTTGCCCGCCCGAGAGCTGATAGGGAGAGACGTCGACAAGGTCGGCAACCTGGAACAGCTCCATGGCATCGCGCACGCGGCGCTCGAGCTCGTCTGCCGGCAGCCCCATCTGCGCGGGACCAAAAGCAACTTCCTCACCCACCGTAGCGCAGAACAACTGGGCGTCGGCATTCTGGAACACAAAGCCCACGCGCTGATGGAACCGCTGGGCCGTCGCGGAATCCTTGAGATATGCCGCATCGACCATACACCCGTCAAACAGGTATGCCCCTGCGTCCGCGAGTTCAAGGCCGTTAATAAGACGCATAATCGTCGTCTTACCGCAGCCGTTGGGACCGAGCAGGGCAACGAGTTCACCACGATCGACCTGCAGCGACACACCATCGACAACCGTATGACCCGTATAGGAAAACACCACGTCGCGCAACTCAATAAGCGGCGTGTCCTCGGCGCCGCCCACACCGTTCGTGCCCGCCGCACTATTCATATCGATCGTCAAAACGTCGCCCTTCCCTATTTGCATCCCCAGCCAGAACCAGCAGCGCCTACAGCACGGCGCACAACACTGCCAGCAGCGCCACGCCGGCCGCATAGACCGCATCGCGCCAGTCAAATCCGCCCCGCGCGGGCGCCGGATACGCACCAGCAAAGCCGCGGCAGAGCATGGCCTCGTCCATCGCGCGGCTGCATTCCATCGCCTTGATAAACGTCATGCCCATGATACCCGCCAGCGAATCGGTGCGCGAAAAACCCGCAGGCGCGGAACCGACGCTGCGCAGCATGACCGATTCGCACAGATCGTGCGCCGTGCGTCCCAGCACCTCAATATGCTTGAGCGCCATATCAAACGTAAAGATAACCTCGTCGGGCAGGTGCAGCATTTTGAGCGCCGCCGACATGCGGCTCCAGGTGAGCGTCCACGAAACGCCCAGCACGAGCGACACGTTAATGAACGTCTTAAGCGCAATTTTGAGCATGGCGCCCGTAGCGGAAGCGCCCAGCAGCAGGGCAGGCAGCGCCAAAACCACGGCGAGCCCCGCGGCGCCAAGCGCCGGCACAAAGGTCGCGCGCAGCCCGCGTACGGGGCGCACGGCAACGAGCACCAGCGCAATAGCCGCCATCAACATGAGGTACAGCGGGCTCTGTGTCAGACACACGCACAGGACGCAGACGAACATCCCCACCAGGCGCACCGGAGCCGAAACGCAAGAAAGGGCGCGGTCGACCATCGACCCGCCCTCGTGCGCGCCCGCACCCAGGCGAACCCGCTCAAGCAGGCTCGCCAGGTGCAGGACATTCTTTTGCATCACGCGATGCCGAGCCCCCACGGGCTCGTAACGCTGCTCGACCGCAAGCCAGCTAGGCAGCTCGGCTATTGCCATGAGCACCGCTTTCCTTAACCGTCAGCGAGATCAGACGGAATGCGATGGTAAGCACCGCCACGCCAATCACGCCGGACAGGATATACATGGCAGCCTGACCGGCAAAGCCAAGACCCTGCTCCTCGGAATAGGCCTGCAGGTAATCACCCGTAGGCAGAGCGTCGGCAAAGGTCGGGGTATCAAGGCCGACCGAAGCCTGCAGGCTGTCGTCACCAGCCTCCTGAACGGCGGTCGCGGCGCCCTCGGCGTCCCACTCGCCCCATGCGTCACCTGTGGCAAGCAAGCCGAGCGGCGTAGCCACGACAAGCACGGCAACCAAGATGAGCGTGGGGACCAGCGAGGTCTTCTTGGCAGCAGCGCCCTCGGCAGTAAGCTGGCCATCGACGGCCTCGGGCCCGACGATAACGCTCGGCGCCGTCTTCTTAATGAAACCGTAGATGGCGGCCGTCGCCACGCCCTCGATCACGCCGGCAACCAGCATATGCGGGATCAACATGGCCGGAATAGCCACGGACAGCGGGAAGGGGCAGTACAGCGGCGCGCCCGAAGCGTTGGTAAAGAGCATCGGCTGAATACCAAACTCGATTGCCGCGCACAGGGCCGCCAGGCACAGGCCGACCCAACCGCTCACGACGGCAGAAACCGAGGTGCCCCAGCTCTTGTCGTGCAGGCGGCTGTTGAGCGCACGGAACACGATAGCAGCGACAAACGGCAGCACAAAGGCCATGTTAAAGCAGTTAGCGCCAAAGGACAGAACGCCGCCGTCGCCAAACAGCAGCGCCTGCAGCGCCAGCGCAACCGAGACAGCGATAGCCGCGGCCTCGGGGCCTAGCAGCAGTGCAATGAGCGCGCCGCCGACGGCGTGACCTGTGGTACCGCCGGGCAGCGGCACATTGAACATCATAAGCAGGAAGGAGAACGCGGCGCAGATGCCCAGGAAAGCCATGTGCTCGCGATCGAGCGTGGCGCGCACTTTCTTGATGCAGTGGATCCAAACGGGCACCATCGCCACTGCCATGACGGCATCGGTCTGCGGGGACAGATAATTATCTGGAATGTGCATGTACGCCTCCCGGTTATCGGCGCACGGAATTGCAACGCCGCTTGAATCACCTTTCCAGTGTTACGTAATGTCAGATTCGTAACACGCCGCGGGCTATCATAGCAAAACGGCGCGCTGCCGACAAAGCAGCACGCCGTTATGTAATGCGCGTGTCATATATGCAGGCTCAGCAGTGCCTTATACCGAGCATAGCGGTCACGTAGGATTCGGCAGCAGCCACCGCTGGCCTATACCCAGCGCAAGCCCTAGCCGCGGACCTCGCCGTTTACGCCCTTGCACACCTTGGTGACGATCTTCTGGTGCGCCTTCTCGACCTCTTCGCTGGTGAGCGTGTGGTCGTCGGAGCGATACGTAAGCGCAAAGGCCATGGACTTCTTGCCCGCTCCGATGCGGATGGGATCGCGGTAGACGTCGAACAGGCGCACGCCCTCGAGCAGCTTGCCGCCAGCGCTGGTAATGCGGCGCTCAAGGTCCTCGCAGGTCACGGAGTTGTCGACCACGATAGCCAGGTCGTGCTCAACAGCCGGGTACTGCGAGAACTCGCGGTAGTTCTCCTGATTGCGGGCGCCCTTGATCAGCTTGTCCAGATCGAGCTCAAAGGCAACGACGACCTCATCGATGCCCATCGCCTCGCGCGCCTCGGGGTGAATCTCGCCGACCCAGCCCAGCACGGTGCCGCCGGACAGAACCTCGGCGGCGCGACCCGGCTGCAAGAAGGCATAGCCCTCGCCCTCGACGGGACGGAAGCGAACCTTCTCGATGCGCAGCTGGGCGAGCAGCTCCTCGACAATGCCCTTGCCAAAGAAGAAACGCAGCTTGCGGTACTTCATGTTCCAGGACCGCTCGCTCCACTGGCCCGAAAGCACGCCCGCCACGGACTTGGTCTCCTTGGGCAGGCTGGCGTTCTCGCGACCGTGGAACAGGCTGCCGACCTCGTACAGGTGCACGTTGGGCGTGCCGTGAGCCTCGTTATAGGCCACGGACTGCAGCAGGCCCGGCAGCAGCGAGCGACGCATCTCGGTCTGCTCGGCCACCAGCGGATTCATAAGCACCACGGGACAGCCGCGGCCCTCGGTGGACATGCCGATCTTCTCCAGGTCGCCCGGGGCGGCAAAGCCAAAAGTCGTGGTCTCGTTGAGGCCACAGGCGCGCAGGATCTCGCCGACCTTGCGGGTGAGCTTCTGCTCGCGGATCAAGCCGCCGATGTGGTTCTTGGCAGCCGGGATGGTCGCCGTCACACGGCCCATGCCCCATAGGCGCAGAACCTCCTCGATCAGGTCAATCTCGCGCGGCAGGTCGGGGCGGAAGCTCGGCGGGGTGACCATAAAGTCCTCGCCGTCGCGCTCGACGGTGCAGCCCAGGCGGGTGAGCGAGCGCTCGATAAAGTCGGGCTCGATGTCGGCGCCGCAGATGGCGTGCACGCGGGCCAGGCGCAGCTTGATGCTGTCGATGGTCTTGGGCGCGGGGAACACATCCACGTAGCCGGGAGCGACCTCGCCGCCGGCGATCTCCTCGATCAGCGCGCAGGTAACGTTGGCGACATCCACGCAACCGGTCTCATCGACCTGACGCTCAAAGCGAATGGAGGCATCGGAGATCAGCGACAGGTCGCGGCTGGTGTGCGAGGTGCGACCGGCGTTGAAGCAGGCGCTCTCGACCATCACGTCGACGGTGTCGTCCTCGATCTCGGAATCCATGCCGCCCATAACGCCGGCCAGCGCCACGGGACGCTCGCCGTCGGTGATGAGGCCCATGCCGGCGTCGAGCGTGCGCTCCTCGCCGTCGAGGGTCGTAAACTTCTCGTCCTGTTGGGCGGCGCGAACCACCACGCGACGATGGCCATCGCGCTCGGCAAAGGTGTCCAGGTCAAAGGCGTGCAGCGGCTGACCAGTGAGCATCATCACATAGTTGGTGATGTCGACGATGTTGTTGTGCGGGCGCACGCCCAGGGCGTTGAGGCGCTTGACCATCCAGTCGGGCGAGGGGCCGACCTTCACGTTGCGCACGATGCGAGCGACATAGCGGTCGCACAGGCCCTCGTCGGCAATCTCGACCGAAAGCTCGTCGTCGGTCGCGCGGCCAGTCTCGGCCTTGATGGCGGGCAGCTCAACGTGGAAATCGCGGTCGAAGATGGCGCCGGTCTCGCGGGCCATGCCGATCATGGACAGGCAATCGGGACGGTTGGGCGTGATCTCGCAGTCGAGCACGGTGTCGCTCGATCCCACGTACTCGGCAAACGGCATGCCGCAGGGCGTATCCTCGGGCAGGATCATGATGCCGGAGTGGTCGCCGCCCAGGCCGAGCTCGCGCGCAGAGCAGTTCATGCCCATGGACACGACGCCGCGAAGCTTGCTCTTCTTGATCTTGACGTCGCCGGGAAGCACGGCGCCGATCATTGCCGTGACGATGTGGTCGCCGGCCTCAAAATTCTGCGCGCCACAGACGATCTGCAGCGGGGCGGGGTTGCCATCGGCGTCGAGGTTCTTGTCGCCCACATCGACCGAGCACACATACATGTGGTCGCTATCGGGGTGTGGGGTCTTGGTGAGCACCTTGGCGGTCACCACATGGTCGAAGGACTCGCCCACGGTGTCGATCGCCTCGACCTCGGTGCCGGTACGGATATATTCGTCCGAAAGGGTCTTGGGGTCCTCCGGAATATCGATCATGGTCTTGAGCCAGTCGTAAGAAACGCGCATCTAACTGGTCTCCTTTCATAAATGCGGCTTTGAGCCGGAAACTGCAACTAAGAAGAAAGCGTTCTAGAACTGGTTCAAGAACCTCATGTCACCAGTCATCAACGTGCGCAGGTCGGGCAGGTCGTAGCGCAGTGCCGCGACGCGCTCGGCGCCAATACCAAAGGCGAAGCCGGTGTACTTCTCGGGGTCGATGCCGCAGTTAATGAGGACGTTGGGGTCGACCATGCCGCAACCCAGAATCTCGATCCAGCCACTGTGCTTGCAGAAGTTGCAACCCTTGCCGCCGCAGACGTGGCAGCTCACGTCCACCTCGCAGGAAGGCTCGGTGAAGGGGAAGAAGTGCGGGCGATAGCGCGTCTTGCGGTCCTCGCCAAACATGCACTTAACAAAGTAGTCGAGCGTGCCCTTAAGGTCGCCAAAGGTGATGCCCTCGTCGACGACCAGGCCCTCGATCTGGTTGAACTGCGGCAGGTGGCAGGCATCGGCCGTGTCGGGACGATAGACGGTGCCCGGGCAGATCATGTAGATGGGCGGCTTCTGCGACTCCATGGTGTGGATCTGCACGCCCGAGGTCTGGGTGCGCAGCAGCACGTCGGACTCGCCGTGGGCGTGAGCCTCGGGGTGTGCGACGCTGCCGGGATTGTTGTCGACCACGTAGAAGGTGTCGCGGGCCGAGCGGCTCGGGTGATCCATGGGGGCGTTGAGCGCGGTGAAGTTGTAGTAGGAGGTGTCGACCATGGGACCGGACTCGACTGTGTAGCCGATGCCGCAGAAGATGTCCTCGGCCTCCTCGATGATCTGCTTGATCAGGTGCTGGTGACCGATCTGCGGACGGATGCCCGGCAGCGTGATGTCGACGGCCTCGTGCTCCAGTGCGTGCTTGAGGGCGGCGGCCTTCATCTCGGTGGTGCGCTCGTCGAGCATGCCCTCAATCAGCTGGCGCATCTCGTTGGCGCGCTTGCCCATCATGGGACGATCCTCGGGGGCGAGCTTGCCCATCATGCGCATCAGGCCGGTGATGCGGCCCTTGCGGCCGAGCAGCTCAACGCGCGCGGCCTCGAGCTTGGCGGCGTCGTCGGCACCTGCGACGAGTTCCTTGGCCTCTTCCTCGAGTTTGACCAGATCATCAATCAGACTCATGTCTTCCCTTTCGTCTCTCGCGCTCCCCGCTTGCCAAGGCGGCTGCCACCGTCTGACGTTGTGAAAACGCGGCCCGGTTCGGTAACAAAAAAACCGCCCTCGGGCATGTGCATTGCCCAAGGACGGTTGAATTCCGCGGTACCACCCGGCGGATGTCTGGCCCGCCGTGCCCACTCTGCGCCCCTTATCGCGAGGCTCACGGCTTCCCTACTGGGGACATCGCCGCCGCTGGCCGCGCGCCCGTTGAGGTTGCTGCTCGGGAGTGAACGCTTGGCCCTTGCCACCGCAGGAAGGCTTGCAGCCCATGGCCCTCCCTCTCTTGCCGGCGACGCGGCGGGCAAAACCCTCTCCGTCAACGCATTGGGCTATAGGATAACACATTCCGCGAGCATATCGCCGCGTTCCGTTTTGTTTGTGCTGGGTACAAGGTAGATAGCTGTGCAAACTGGCCGTGCGCCCACCCGTGGCGTCCGGTCTGCGAGATCAAGGATATAGGTATGGGAAAGAAACTCGATAAGAAGGCCAAAGCCGCCGTGGCCAAGGCCTCTAAGAACGCCAAGGCGGGCAAGAGCATCAAGAAGCTCCGCAAGCTCGAGGGCAAGCTGTGGACCCGCGAATACCTGCTCAAGATTGCCGAGTTCGATGGCGCGACGATTGCCCCCGCCAATGGCGCCGCGGCCCGCGCGGATGCCATGGGCACCCTTGCCGGCGAACATCACAAGCTCCTGACCAGCAAAAAGTCCGTTGAGCTCGTGCACTCTCTCGCGCGTGAGACGGTCGCGGGCGAAAAGATCGACGACCCGCAGCTGCTCGACGAGGTCCGCGTGCTCGGCCGCGACCAGCGCGAGGCAAGCGCCATCCCCACCGAGGAGGCCGAGGCCTGGACCAGGCTCACCTGCGAGGCAGACGCCGTGTGGCACAAGGCCAAGACGGCCAATGACTGGGCGAGCTTTGAGCCCTATGTGGATAGAATCGTCGCCCAGCTTAAGCATCAGGCCGAGCTCATGGACCCCAAGCGCGACCCATACGACGTGTGGCTCGACCAGTACGAGCGCGGCCTTTCCACCGAGAGCTTCGATGCGTTTTGCGACGAGGTTAAGGCCACGGTCGTGCCGCTCGTGCACGCCATCGGCGAGCGCGGCCAGCAGCCCGCTGCAGACTTTTTGCACGCCCGCGTGCCCGAGGCCGCCCAGCGCGCCATGAGCTTCGACCTGATGAAACTCGTCGGCCTGGACCTGGACGACACCACGCTTGCCTTTACCGAGCATCCGTTTAGCGAGGGCTTTGCCGTGGGCGACGCGCGCATCGCGACGCACATCTACGAGGACGACTGCATCTCCAATGTCTACAGCATCATCCACGAGGCGGGACACACCATGTACGAGCTGGGTGTCAATCCCGCCTATGCGCGCACCTGCCTGGAGGGCGGCACCTCCATGGGCATCCACGAGAGCCAGAGCCGCTTCTTTGAGAACACCGTGGGTCGCAGTCGCGCCTTTATGGGACCGCTGCTCGAGGTGCTGCGCCGTCACGCGCCCGAGGTCTACGGCGACGTCGATGAGGACACGCTCTACCGCGCCGTGAACATCGCGCAGCCGTCGCTGATCCGCACCGAGGCCGACGAGCTCACCTACCCGCTGCATATTATGGTGCGCTACCAGATCGAGCGTATGCTGTTTGCCGGCGAGGCCACGGCCAAGGATATCCCCGCGCTTTGGAATCGCTTTATGGATGAGTACCTGGGCATTCCCGTTCCCGACGACACGCACGGCTGCCTACAGGATACGCACTGGAGCGGCGGCTCGTTTGGCTACTTCCCCACGTATGCGCTGGGCAGTGCCTACGATGCCATGTTTGTGCCGGCCATGTGCCGCGACGGTGTCGACCTTACCGGCGCCTGCGCGAGCGGCGACCTGACACCTGTCCGCGCCTGGCTGGGCGAGCACATTTGGCAGTGGGGCCGCGCCAAGGACGCGCCGGAGCTCATCAAGGGCGCGTGCGGCATGGCGTTCGATGCCCGCTACTACTGCAGCTACCTGCAGGACAAGTTCACCACGCTCTACGAACTGTAAGGCATAACCGACACGCCAACGCAAAGGGGACGCCGCGGAACCAATCCGCAGCGTCCCCTTTTTTCACCCAATAACTAGGTACCCAATGACTAGTTCGTTGACGCTAATGTCTTGGCAACGTCAGCGAAAACGGCCCCAAGCGAGCAAGGTGACGTGAAATGAAAGGGCGCTGACCTTCTGGTCGCGCCCTTGAAATTGAACGTCAGATTGCCACTTGGGGCCGTTTGCAGCGTCGAGCAGCTACGCGGTTTGGTAAAACCGCGTAGCTATAAAGCCTCGAGCGCGTTGGCGATGCGCTTCATGGCGGCATCGGCGGATGCTTGGTCGGGCGCCTCGGCCAGCACGCGGATAACCGACTCGGTTCCGCTCTTGCGCACGAGCACGCGGCCCTCGCCTGCCAGCGCAGCCTCGGCCTCGGCGATGGCGTTCTGCACGCCCATATTCTCGAGCGCGGCGTCCTTGTCCGCCACGTGCACGGCCACCTGCGCCTGTGGCAGCAGCTTGCACGGAGCCGTGAGCTGCGAGAGCGTCTCGCGCTCGGCACGAATCACTTCCATCACGCGCAGCGAGGTCATAATGCCGTCGCCCGTGCGCTCGATATCGCCAAAGATCGTATGGCCCGTCTGCTCGCCGCCCAGGCTGTAGCCGCCCTCGCGCATCTTGGCATACACGTGACGGTCGCCCACGCCGCTGGTCACGGCACTCAGGCCGGCAAGCTCCAACGACTTGATCAGGCCAAAGTTGCTGGCGATCGTCGGCACCACGGTACCGCCCGAGAGACGCCCGTGCTTGTTCAGGTACACACCGCACACGTACAGGATCTGGTCACCGTCGACCACGCGGCCGCGCTCGTCCACGGCCAGGCAGCGGTCGGCATCGCCATCGTAGGCAAAACCCACATCCAGGCCCTGCTCCACCACGTGGCGCTGCAGGCGCTCAATATGCGTAGAGCCGCAGTCGACATTGATGTTAAAGCCGTCGGGCGCGGCATTGATCACGCGCACATCGGCGCCCAGTGCGTCGAACACCGGCTTGGCCACCGAGGATGCCGAGCCGTTGGCGCAGTCGATACCGATCTTGACGCCCTGCAGCGAAAAGTTCGCGCTGGCGATGAGCGAAGCAATGTAGCGGTTGCGACCCTGCATGTAGTCCACCGTGGCGCCGATGTGGTTGCCCGTTGCCAGCGGCACCTCGCTCTTGCCATCGATATAGTCCTCGATGAGCTCCAGTACGTCCTCGTCCATCTTAAAGCCGTCGCTGTTGACTAGCTTAATGCCGTTATCGCAAAACGGGTTGTGGCTCGCGCTGATCATGATGCCGCAATCGAAGCAGCCTTCCACAGTCTGATGCGCTACGCCCGGCGTCGGGATCACATGCAGCATATAGGCGTCCGCACCGCTCGCGACCAGGCCGCTCACCAGCGCCGCCTCAAACATATAACTCGAGCGACGCGTGTCCTTGCCCACGATCACGCGTGCCTTGCGCTCGCGGTTGGCGCCGTAATACCAGCCCACAAAACGGCCAATCTTATAAGCGTGCTCTACCGTCAGCCCAACGTTGGCCTCACCGCGAAAGCCGTCGGTGCCAAAGTACTTCATGCGCTCTCCTTACAAAATAGGGGCGAACAGATTGCCTGTCCGCCCCAAAATGGTACTCGATTATCTGCGCTACCAGAAAAACCCTACGCCGACGCGCTGTCGCGAGCCGCCTGGCATGTAGGAGTCTGACGCAGCGTAAGCGGCTTGTCCCCCGCCTCGGCCGATGTGGTCAGCGTATACGTGATCGTCGTCGTCTCGCCAGCATGCAGGTCAACGGTGCCCGAATAGAAGGGGATTCCATGCCACGTAGCGGCGCCAAGACCAAACTGTGTGCCCTCAACCGTAAGGTCACTGATGTTGCCGCCCGTCGGGGCAAACAACGAGACATTCAGGCGTTCGTCGTCACGCGCGGCATCGGGTGCGCTCGCCGCAACGTAGTCGGGCAGCTTGCCTGCCTCCTCCTGCGTCATGATGTTCGTCAGAGTAACGGTGATGCGATACGAGCACGTGCCGTCGCCGTTCTTGATGCCCTGGCCGATCTGCGTGTCGGCGTTCAGATACCAGTCGAGCTTGGAGAAGCTCAGGTTGTTAAAGTAAACGCCGGCAACAGGATCGGCACTCGGGTCATCCGGATCGGGCAGCGAAGCGTCAATGCCCGTCTCTTTGATGGCACTCTGCTCATCATCGTTTCTCATCCACGCGATCAGGCGGCCCTCTTCGGCACCGCGCTCAACGGCGCTGACAAGCTTCGTAACATCGACATCGCCGATACCGCCAAGGATCTTGTCGAAGGCAGCGCTGGCGACGGATGCAAAGATGCCGTCAGACTCCTCGACCGGATAGTTCCAGTACACATCGTGCATGAGGACCTTTGCGGCGTTGGTGCCGTCGACAACCGTTCCGTCGGGCAGTGACACGTTACCGACCAGGCCCAGCAGATACTGCAGGAACACCGGGTCGATACCGATGACGCCATCAACGTCCTGTCCATACTGGGACTTCCACAGCGCGGCGACACGCTGCGAGTTGCGGGGCCAATCAGGCGAATAGGTATTGCCCGAGTTGTACAGGTTACTGTGGTTGCCGAACAGCGCCTCATCCTCTTCGTCGACGCTCTCGACTGCCTCATCCTCGCTGAGTCCAATGCGGGGAACAAACTCGCCAATCGACATCTGGCCGTCAGTGACCGAAATCAGGCCCTGCGAACCGCCAAAGCCGCCGCAAGCACGAATCTCGACGTTGTTCATGGCGTACATAAGGTAGTTGCGCGTCTGGCCGTTGGCGCCGAGCATCTGGGGAAGGACGGGGGCGACCTTCTCCGCCGCGTCAACCGCACCGTTGAGGGTGGCAAAGCCGTCCTTGGCCTTATCGACCAGATCGGTCACCTGGGAAATATGAGTATCGCCAATGCCCTGGACCTTCTCGTTGGCGCTCTTGAACACCTTCGAGCTGCTGGAAAGCGAATCGGCGACCGCCTGCAGCGCGGACACGTTAATCATGCCGTCCTGGAACAGCTTGCCGGGCGTAGCCTGCGAGAGGTTGTCGGCCATGGGAACCAGCGCATTGCTCGAGACATCGGACAGGGCGTCAATCATGGTGCGGGCCGCATTGATATCGCTGCCATACACCGGGATAAACGAAGCCGCCGTCCACAGCGGGCTCGAGGTCTCCGCCTTCATGCTGTTACAGAGCTCATCGATCTTCTTCGCGTCGTCAGGCAGCGTCGAAAAATCGCCCGACGTGACCTTGTCCTTAAGGCCACCGACGATCTCGACAGCCTCCTTCGCTTCGCTCTTTACGGTCTTTGCCGAGTTAAGCAGCATAAAGCCGCTTGCGCCAAGCGCAACGAGAAGCACCGCGACTACAGCGGCAATAATGGCGCCGGTGTGACGCTTTTTGCGCTCGCCCTTGCGATGGCGATGACGGACCAGACCGTCAGAGGTCGAACTCGACGAAGCATCGCTACCGTAGTTCAAGCCAAAATCGTAATAATCTTCCTTGGAACCCGAGCCCGCAAACTCGGTACCGCTATCATCCAGGCGGGCGAACGTGCCTGTCTCGGAGGCGCCGGTGTAAATCGTGCCGAGGTTACCCGTAAGCCCCGCGCCACCGGCAGAGGGAGTATTGTTGTCGGCCTTGCCGGCATTAACGTTGCCGGCGCCATTCGCGGCGTTGGCAGCACCTGCGTTGTTCACAGGTACCGAAGGAGCCCCGCTCGGCTGCGACGCGGAGGTTGCACCGCCCGCGAAGACATTCCCTCTTGCACGGCCGGTCTTTTTTGCCTTTTGAGACTGCTCGTACAGAGCGGTAAACATCGCCGTCTCGCCCGGGGACACGCGCTTACCGGAGCCGCCCTGTCCAGCGTCGCCCGGCGTGCCGGCCTTACCAGCCCCGTTCGGACGCGGCGGAACTGCAGGACGGCCGCTATCGCTGCCCTTAAAGTGATTACCAGCCATAAAGAAATCCTCGCAATTGAGTCGCAATGAAAAAGTCCATAACGTTACTAGTTTATGGCATTTTGAGCATCGACAGCTAAACTCCAGACACGGACATCAATTGGCGAAAATGCGGCACAACACCTTTTCTGTCTTGGCGGCGGCGTCAACTACACCGTAAGGAACATCATCACGATGATCATGGCAAAGCCGATAAGGTCGGTCGGCAAAAACACCGTGCCCAGCATAACGGCGCTGGTGATGGTCGCCGAAACCGGCTCCACAGTTCCGATGAGGCTCGCACGCACCGAGCCGATGTCCTTAACGCCCTGCATATAGAGCATGTAAGCAAAAAACGAGCCGATAACCACGAACACCGCGAGCGCCTCGACGCCGGCAGCGTCGAGCGCCGGCATATGCGCCCAGGGCTGCACGAAGACGCACGAGACCACGCCCGCCGTGAGCATTGCCGAACCCGTGACGATGGGGCTGCCGTATTCGGGCAGGATCTTGGCGGGAATCACCGCCATACACGCGGCGCTGACCGCACACATAAGACCTGCTGCCAGGCCAAGCGGCGAAATATTCAGGCTGGTGGGGTCGCCGCCGGTTGCGATTAAAAAGGTTCCACCCAGAGCCAGGCCAATGCCGATGACTTCGCGAGTACGCGGCATGCGGCGATCGATCACGCAGGTGTAGCCCATGATGATAACGAGCTGCAGGCACTGGAGCACCGTCGCGGTTCCGGCGTTCGTCAGGCGCACGGCCGAAAGATAGCAAAACTGGTTGAACAGCAGGCCAAAGGCGGTAAAGAGCAGCAGCTGCTTGCGATCGGCGGGCGTCGTCCAAAGCTTGACCAGGCGCTCGCGGTCGCGCGTAACAACCACGGCCATA
The DNA here is from genome assembly GCA_938014225.1 of uncultured Collinsella sp. GTDB lineage: Bacteria > Actinomycetota > Coriobacteriia > Coriobacteriales > Coriobacteriaceae > Collinsella. The sequence goes on from CALLSB010000101.1 coordinate 32,647, forward strand.
AAGAGTAGACCGGCGAGAATCTGACGCACGCTCATAAGCCACAAGGTGTCGACGTGGTAGGTATCGAACAGAAAGCTCGCGCTGGTGCCCGAGAAGCCCCAAAACGAACCGCCCACCAGCGTAGCCAAGACGCCCGTGATCATCTTGCGCGACGACGCATCGTTAAGGCGCTCGCGCCAGGCGCGACGGGTGTTGCGGCTGAGCTCGTCGGTGCCCTCGGGCACATCAATGTTCGATATATCGGTCATCGGCACCGAAGCCCCTGCGCCTTCGACCTGCTCGACACACTCTTTGCTCATTCCACTCCCCCGAAACAGTCTGGAAGCAATTCGGCTTACCTTACCACGGCGAAGGCACCAGCTGGAGGCTTGTCCGCTTATCGGTAGGACAATTCCGCAGGTGTCTTTCCATAGCTCGATACCGCAATGGCTTTGCATTATGCGACAGCCAAATCGCGGCAGCAGGCTCTTTTGAAATGGATATGACGAAGCCCCCGAATTCCACAATGTAAGCGATTTTTAAAAATGTTCTTGCCACCGAGTTCAGGCTCCGTTATATTATCCCTTGCGCGCTTGCGCACCCTTGATCGGGCGTTTAGCTCAGGGGGAGAGCGCTTCCCTGACACGGAAGAGGTCAGAAGTTCAAATCTTCTAACGCCCACCAAATGTTCGCAG
>CALLSB010000102.1:0-33350 GCA_938014225.1 uncultured Collinsella sp.
CGAAAGGCCTGTGACCGGGTCACACCAGAACTGTTTGTGGCTCGCGTCGTAAGCGTGATAGTACAGACCGTTGAGGGGGTTGCGCATCAGGTCATGCACGACCTGGAACATATGGAAGCTGTCCGAGCAGGCACGACGGTTGTGGAAGCTCAGCTCGTACTGCATGTAGAACGGCTGCGCCATGTACATGCCATCGAGCCAAATCTGGTTGGGATAGACGGCCTTGTGCCAGAACACGCCCTCTTTGGTGCGCGGCTGGGTCTCGAGCTGGCGGTAGATGGTGTCCATGGCGGCACGGTACTTGGGCTTGCCCACCAGGTCATAGAGCTTGTAGAGGGTCTTGCCCGCATTGACGTTATCGAGGTTGTACTCCTCGGGGTTGTAATGCTTTATGGTACCGTCGTCCTGGACAAAGAAATCGATGTAGTCATCGGCGAAAGTCAGGTAGCGCTGCTCACCCGTGATCTCGTACAGTTCGATGAGCGCCTTGATCATGCAGCCGTCAATATAGTTCCAGGTGTTCTCCTTGCCGGCGCGAATCTTTTCGATATTCCAAGCCGGCGCCTGCGGCGTAGAGGTTTCGATCAACTGCTCGATATAACGGTCCAGGATTTGATTGCAACCCATTGCTGTCCCCTCTGACATAAACGATAGGTGAACGTTACCCCTAGTGTAACGCGAACGAGGAATATAGGGTGAACGTTAACCCTATATTCCTCGCGAACGGCAGACTTTTAGCGGCAAACGGCGGTGAGACCCGCGGCGATGCGATGCGCCAGGCGCTCATAGCCGGCAGGACTGTAATGCAGACCGTCCGGCATATAGAGCTCGCGGTGCTCCGGCAAAAACGGGCTGATACCGCTTTGCGCATACAGGTCAATCACCGGCACGGAGTAGCGGTCGCAGACCTCGAGCATCGCTCGCACGTAGGCGACCTGCGTCAACCCCAGGTGGTTGAGCTCGTCGCTTGCCGGGATATCCTTCTCGTGCTTGCCGCTCGTCTTGCACGGCGTCATAAACACGAGCTTTGCCCGAGGCGAGCGCGCCGTGATGGTACGGATCAGGTAATCGAGTGCACCATAGAACTCATGCACGTCCGTGCTGCCGAGCTCTCCAAGCGGCACGTTGCGGCTAAAGTCGTTGACGCCGCCAAAGACGATGTAGATATCGGCCGCATCGTCGATACCGTCAAGGCGCTCGACAAACGAATCGGTACGGTCGGCCTTGATGGCGATACGCGAACCCTTGATGCCAAAGTTCTCGACGACCGCGCCTCCCAGCAACGCGCCCAAATGCGAGGTCCACGAGATGTCGTTGCCTCCCCCACCGCAGCCGTTGTCGCCCCAGGTCGTTGAGTCGCCAAAGCAGCAAATGGTCGATTCACTCAAACTCTTCGTTTCCATAATCTTCTCCTCATCCGCCCATCGGCGGTCATACAGGAACGTACCGTTTATTCGCAGCATGCCGAGGGGCTATGCACGGGCGCATTCCGCAACGTGCGAATCGAGCCATTCGATATCCTCGGCAAGATGTGTCACGCCCAGATGGTGTTCACCCGGACACACCTCGTGCCGCAGGCCATCTCTGCGACCCAGTAACTTGTAGGCATCGCGCACGATCTCGAGCTGCTCGTCAACATTTTTCAGCCCGCGCGAACCGTTCAGATGATCCTCTTCGCAGCTCTGCACCAACAGCGGGCGTGGCGCAATAAGCGAGGCAATATCGCCCATGTCGAGCAAGCGCCAAAGTCCGGGTGTGTAGTTGCAGCTGCAATTGCCGTTGAGGTGCAGCAGCGAATCATCGACACCGTACAGGTAGCCCGAGACAAACGTCTTGCATACGCGTGGGTCGAGCGCCGCCAGATACAGCGTCATGTATCCGCCGCCCGAAAAGCCAAAACAGCCCAGGTCGTCCATGGCAATGTCGCCGCGCGCCTCTAGGTAATCGATCAGACGCATGTTATCCCAGGCGTTGAGACCCGCAACGGTAAGTCCCAGCGGCTCGGCCATGCGCGCCTGGTTTAGGCACGTGCCGCGCAGAAAGCTGTTCTCGTCATCGCCCTGGCCCTTCCAGTCACGACGGTATCCCCAACCGCGTGCGTCGGGGCAGACGGTCACGTAACCCATGCGTGCCAAACGCAGACCGTAGTCGTAATTGAACTTACGCACGGCATCATCGACCGCCGGCACGCCCGCAACACCGGCTACGCTTGCAGCACCCGCTCCCTGATGGCCATGCGGGCAGATATAGCAACACTTGCGGCCGCACGCATCGAGCTTAGGCGACTGCGGCTCGAGCAGGTAGAACGGCATCCAAACGTCGCGCTCCACCTGCAGCATCGCATGGGTGCGCACGATGCCGCCGGCAACCCGCACGCGGCTGAGCTCACGAATCTCAATCGGGACGCGGTCCATAAGCGAAAGGCCCAAAACATCATACAGACGAGTCCTGGTCGCAATCTTCCACGCCTCAAAATCTGCAGGAGTCTTGCCCGTAAAAGCAGCCGAACGTCCCTCGCGCTTCAGCCGGGCACGCAGCGCAGGCTCGTCTTCGCAGTACGTCTCGATGTGCACGGTGCGGCCATTGGCAGATAGCCCAGCCGTCTCAACCGCATCACCGTCGCCGCCCTCGGGATCCCAGCCATCCCCACCGGCAAGCACCTGCTCGCGAGCGTACCCGGCGGCAGCCATCACATCGAGTTTATTTGCCCACGGCACCCAGTCGGTAGTATCACCCGCCGGCCCATGCAGGATTGCGCCAGCATACTGCGCGCAGCTGTGCGCCGCCGGCTTATTCCAATCCCACCAGCCTTCGCGCTTGATATGTCGCCCCAGCCAGCAATCGATCAGCACAGTTTGCGCCCATTCGCGCCAAGGACGACCCAGGTAGACCGAATCCGGCGCCACGCCATCCGGAGCTGTAAACGAACAGCCGTGGAACACAAATCCGTACGGCTCGCCTTTAGGCGTGGAGGCTGCCGTTACATACCCGTTGACATCCATATCGCGATTGAGCGAGCGAATCTCGCACCCCTCAAAGTAGGCACGCGCGCCGCCAAAGATAAAGTCGACATCGCCCTCGATCCGGCAACGTCGAAAATACTGGCGCCCCACCCGGCGCGGCGCATACTGTTTGGGTCCTATAAACCCGCCCGGTTTGGCCTCATGCGGCGGCAGCGGACCCAAAAACAGTGTGTCCTGGTGCCCCTTAATGCAGCAGGCATCGACAACCAGACGGTCGCCATCGGCATACAGGGCAATCGCCTGACCGACCTCGCGCCCATCGCCCGCATCGTTTTCGATCGTGAGGTTCTCGAGCCGTACGTCGTCGGCATCGACCAAAACGGTATAGGTCCTAAACGTGCCGAGCGTGCCGTCCACGCCCGAGCCGTCCTCCGAAGGCATCTTGGCACCCAGGCTGCCCACGATACGCACGCTGTCGGCCGTCTCTCCCTCAATCGTCACATGCGAGCGATGAATCTCGACCCGCTCGCGATACTCGCCCGGATCGACGCGAATCATCACCGGTTGCTCGGCATCCGGATAGAGCTGATCGGCTGCCGCCAAGGCATCGGAAATCGTTGGATACGCTCCTGCCGCAGCCCTCGAAACGCGCAGCGTATAGATACTTTCGCTCATCGTCCATCACGCTCCCAGGAAGCGAACTGTTCAGGCCAGCCCTGAACTTGTGGCTGAATATGCTCGGCGCAGCCCTTAAATGCCGTTAGGGCCGTGGCGAGCGATGCCCCATGCTTTCCATGCGGAAAGACATGTAGGCTAAAGCCAATCCCGTGGTCGGCAAGAGCCTGCGCAAGAAGGAGGCTATTTTGAACTGGTACCGATGCATCCTCGGCGGTATGCCACAAGAACGTACGGGGGAAGCCCTCGCCCACCATATTCTCGATCGACAACTTTTGAGCCAAAGCGCCATCGGCACCCGTTAGGTGTTCAAATGAACCACGATGAGCATAGGCCCCCGAGCTTACGACCGGATAGCCCAAGCAAAGTGCGTCAGGCCGAATCGACTCAGGAGATGCCGCAATCGACTCTGCAAGCCAGGGTTGGTCCCAAAGCGCCCCGAGCAAGCCAACTAGATGCCCACCGGCCGAAAAACCCATGACCGTAATCCGATCAGGATCGACACAGTACTCTGCCGCATGGCCTCGGACGGTATCGACCGCCCGCGCAAGTTCTTGCAATGCCAGCGGATAGACAGCCGGAGCAACCGAGTAGTTCAGCACAAACGCTTGGTAGCCCATCGCCAACAAACGGAGCGCTACCGGCTCGCCTTCGCGCGGCGAAACGTGATCGTAGCCGCCTCCTGGCACGACCACAACTGCAGGCAGCGGTTTTAAAGCATAAGCATCTTCGGTCGGGGCAAAAACATAAGACGTAATCGTGGCAGACGAGCCATCGACCCCGACAGGAATCGTTTTATTGAGCATGTATTCCCTTTCACCATGATGCGTAGCGCAGCGCACACGGCCGTATCGCACAAGGGCTGCATTGCCGATTTATCCGACAATGCAGCCCTGGTCATCAACCCGAGTTAGGAACGGACAACCTTGTCGACGTTCTGGAGCTGCAGCTCCTCGCCGTCCTGGCCCTCGATCACCACATTTTGCAGGTCGAGCACCTTGACGTTTTGCGCAATGATGCCCTGACGCACCATGGGCTCAACGCCGCAGGCCATGGCCGGGACAAAGGGCTCGGCATCGTCGGCAAAGGTCACGTGAACGTCTTGGAACGTCAGACGCGTCACCTTGCTCTCGGGCAGACCCGTGATATAGGCCGCGGCAGCATGGCAGTTGGTGGCCTCGATATCGCAAAACGTCGTGGCACCAAAGCCGGGCGTGCGGTCGTCGACAGGCAGCGTCTCGCGAGACTGCACGTAATCGGTCTTGCCGTCCTTGTCGCAGAAGTAGAAGGAGTTGACCACGAAGGGCGTGAGCACCTCATCCATGCGAATGTGCTCAAAGGTAATGCCCTCGTTGACGGCATCCTTGCCGCGCCCGCGGCGGGTCTTGACGCGCAGGCCGCGGTCGGTGCGCTCAAAGAGGCACTTGCTCACGGTAAGGTCCTTGATGCCGCCGGCAGCCTCTGAACCCAGGACCACGGCGCCGTGACCATCGTGCATGTAGCAGTGAGAGATCAGCACGTCGTGCGTGGCGGGACGAAGCTCGGGCTCAATGCCCAGCTTGCCGCTCTTGATGGCGATGCAGTCGTCGCCCACCGAGAACTGACAACCAAGGATGCGAACAAAACCGCAGCTCTCGGGATCGAAGCCATCGGTGTTGTGGGAGTTCTTGGGGCCCTCGATGGACAGGCAGAGCGCATCGATGTGCTCGCACAGGATGGGGTGGATGTTCCACGCCGGGCTGTTGCGGACGGTGAAGCCAGCCAAGCTCACGTTTCGGCTCTCGGACAGGAAAATCATGCGCGGGCGGGCGACCTCGCGGCCCTCCTCAGGGCGGAAGATGTTCTTAAAGTCCTTGTTCCACCAGTTGTCCTCGGCAAAATCAGTCTGACCGTCGATCGCGCCGCGACCATAGATGCACACGTCGTGCACGCCCAGACCCGTAAAGGTAGAGCAGTAGGTCGAGAAGCTCTCCCCCTCCCAGCGGCCCAGGGGCAGCATATCGGTACCGGCATAACCGGCGCCCTCGTTGCCCGTGACCGTTCCCGGAATGTAGGCAAGCGCGGCACGATCGTGGCGGGCCAGCAGCACCGCTCCCTCGGCGAGCTCGATGTTGATATTGCTCTTAAGGAAGAGAGACTTGATGCGATAACTACCGGCGGGGATCAGCACGCGGCCACCCTTGGGGCAGGCCATGATGGCAGCCTGGATGTTGGTGGTGTCATCATGCTCGGCATCGCCCTTGGCGCCACAGTCGCGAACGTTGATGGTAAAGGGCTCAGCCGGCGTGGTGACACCTACGCTCAGCTCACGCTCGCCACAGACAAAACGGACCAGGTTGCGCTTGCCGGGGGTCAGGCCGTCGACATAGGTCTCGACCGTATTCGTGGTACCGGCGGGCTCGTCGTTGACAAAGATCTCCCACGTATCGGCGCAGGTAAAGTAACCGCCGTCGTCAAGCTCGATAACCGCCGCGCGCGCGTTGCGCCAGATAACGTTCGTCTCCATGGGTTTCTCCCTCAAAAAGATGCTCTAAAGGCAAATTGTACGCTGTTGAAAAAGGGCCGTGCCTGCCGGCGGAATTCCGGTGGCACGGCCCTGTGATTTGGACGATATGTCGGCCTTACTCGGCGGGGGTTACGCTACCGTCCTGGAAGCCAACGTTGTTGTGGGCAAAGCAGTCCTCGTACTTAAAGCCGGAGAGCTCCTCGCAAAGCGCCTTGACCTCGGGCTTGACGTCGGCCATCTTGCCGCCCTCCTTGACGCGGCGGATCTCGTCGCAAAGGACGTCGCACTGCTCCTTGTCAATCTTGATGCCGCGGGCAAGGACAGCCGCGAGCAGGAAGAAGCCGGCGCAGCCGATGAGCATGTAGCCGCAGATGTACAGAGGCACGGTGGCGGGCTGGGTCACGGCGTCGCTGTTGCCGGCGGTCTGAATGAAGCCGGAGGCAGCAAGGACGATGGCCCATGCGTTAACGGCGATAGCCTGGGCGATCTGCTGGCAGAGCTGCTGAGCGGAGCTGTAGATGCCCTCGCGACGACGCAGGGTGATGAGCTCATCGACATCGGGGATGTAGTTGAGCAGAACATCGGGCAGGTACTGGAAGCCGACGTAGAAGAACTTCCAGATGGCGAAGATGATGGGGTAGGCGATCATGGCGATGGCGACCGTGGAGGTGCCATTGATCTGACCAAAGGCGAAGTAGTTGTAGGCGATGATGCACGCAGCGCAACCGACGTTGGCCAGGTACCAAGACTTGTGGAAGCCCTTCTTGGCCATGAGAGCGACCCAGATGGCGGTGCAGACGATAGCGACGACCTTGCCAGGCATCTCCATCACGGACTCGTAGGACTTAGGAATCTGCAGGCAGTAGACGATGAAGAAGGACAGGCAGGCAGACCAGCAGGCAGCAGCGAGCTTCGTGGAGACCTGTGCGGCAGGACCTTGCGGAAGGACTTGTTGCGGAAGGTGGAGATTACGTCGATGAAGAACTTCTTGATACCCTCGCCGACGCTCTCGATCTTCTCCTGAGCGACCTCCTCGGGGGTGTGCTCCCACGTGGACAGGTACACACAAAGCAGCGAGATTGCCATGACCGAAGCGTTGATCGTAGCGATGATGAAGTAGCTGAACGGGTTGGTCTCGCCGAAGGTGCCAAAGCCGAAGCCCACAAGTGCAGCCATCAGGAAGCCGGCGGCGTTACCAAAGAGATGCTTGTAGCCGGTGAGGTACGTACGCTCCTTGAAGTCGTCGGTCATCTCGATGGTAAGCGGCGACAGGTTGGCGGTGCAGAACGTATACGCGACGTTGTAGATCAGGTACAGCACAAAGTAGTACGGGAAGCCAAACGGCGTAGCCACGAAGATGAGCGGCTCGGCGATCATCATCGGGATGGCCAGCAAGATCCAGAAACGACGACGACCAAAGATGCGGCCAATCTTGGTGGCATAGAAGTTATCGGCCACAAAGCCCATCAGCGGGCAAAGAATAGCGTTGACATAGATGGCAAACGAGCTGATCAGTGCAGCCTCGCCTGCGGACAGGCCACACTCCGTGGACAGGAACAGCACCATGTAGCTGTGCGTAAAGGTGAGGGCACCGGAATTGAGCATACCGCCCATACCAAAGCCCAAGCGCGTCCAGAATGTGATCTTACGCTTTTTTCCGATCTTATTAGTCATCGAGCTCCCTCTCTTTTCTCGATTGTCTTGCAGCAAGACATTGGAGTCCACACTGACATCTGTCTGCCCAGCGTTCAGGGTGAACGTTTAGTTAGATTATGCGCGATTGCTTACGACAGGTGAACGTTCACTTGAATAATATCCTTGAACGGTCGATTTTTACCGCTGAACGGACACAATTGAGATCCTCACACCTATTTTCTGCTGGTAAAGGTGCCATGCTGGACAGCCATGAGATAGGTGAACGTTTATCAGATTTTCCAACATATTCACTTAACCACGAAACGAAAAAGCCCCGCCGGGAACACTCCCGACGGGGCCGATGACATCGCGCTATGCTTGGGCGCACTTGCCGCTACAAGCAGACGCCATCCTTCCAGATACTGATCTCGTGACAGCCACGGCGCTCGGCACTCGTGAGCTTACCGCTCGCCGTCTGTAGCACCAGCTGGTACAGATCGTGGGCAGCCTCGTCGAGCGTGCGCTCACCCGTGGCAATCACGCCAGCGTTAAAGTCCATCCAGTTGGCCTTGTGGTCGCACAGACGCTGATTGGTGAACACCTTGAGGGTAGGCGCCGGCGCGCCAAACGGTGTGCCGCGGCCGGTCGAGAACAGAATCACGTGGCAGCCGGCAGCCGTCAACGCCGTGGTGGATACCATGTCGTTGCCCGGACCGCACAGCATGTTCAGGCCGTGTTTATTTGCCTGGCCGGCATACGGCAGCACGTCGACGATGGGGGCAGATCCGCCCTTTTGCACGCAGCCGCAGCTCTTGTCCTCGAGCGTGGTAATACCGCCGTCCTTGTTGCCGGGACTCGGGTTCTCATAAACGACCTCGCCGTGGCTAATAAAGTAGTCCTTAAATCCATTGAGCATGTCGGAGGCAGCGTTAAAGACCTGCTCGTTCTCGCAACGGTCGAGCAGGATGCTCTCCGCGCCAAACATCTCGGGCACCTCGGTAAGCACCGACGTGCCGCCACGGGCGACGACCATATCGCTCACGCGACCGATCGTGGGGTTGGCGGTAATGCCCGAAAGACCGTCGGAGCCGCCACACTTAAGACCAATAACCAGCTCGGAGGCCAAAATGGGCTCACGCTTGGCTTGCTTGGCCAGGTCAGCCAGCTCGGCCAGAATCTTGTGGCCCTCGATTTGCTCGTCGGCTACATCCTGGCAGGTGAGAAAGCGAACGCGCTCGTGATCGAAGTCACCGAGCTCGTCGAGCACCTGCTGGTGCGTGCAGTTCTCGCAACCGAGCGACAGGAATAGCACGCCGGCCGCATTAGGATGACGCGAGAGCGCCACCAGCAGACGACGCGTCTGGGCATGGTCGGCGCCGGTCTGCGAGCAGCCAAAGGGATGCGGGAAGTAGTAAACACCCTCCAGCGAGCCATCGACCAGATCCTGGGCCTTCTCACACATGGCACGGGCGACTTCGTTGACACAGCCGACCGTGGGGATGATCCACAGCTCATTACGCGTCGCGGCACGACCGTCGGCGCGGCGGAAGCCCATAAAGGTCTCGGGCTCAACCGACTCAACGACCGGATGCGTGGGGTTGTAGGTATACTCGACCTCGCCCGAAAGGTTGGTCTTCACATTGTGCGTGTGGAGCCACTGACCGGGCTGGACATCGCCCGTCACATGGCCGATAGGAAGGCCGTACTTGATGACGTCCTCCCCTGCGGCAATCGCGCGCACCGCCATCTTATGGCCCTGCGGAATATCCTCCACGGCCACGACCTCGCCCACCCCGGGAACCGCGACGGCAGTGCCCTTGGCAAGCGGCGACAGCGCAACGATCACGTTATCGGCCGGATTGATCTGGATAGTATTCATTACAAATGGTCCTAACCCTACAGGTTGAGCAGAAGTCGAGACGCGGGCACGCCGTCCCGCGCCCGCGTCTGCGCCGGAAATTTACGCCTGAGCGTTGGCGAAGGCCTGCTTGGCGCCCTCGGCACGCACGACAGCGAGCGCGCTGACGACAAACTCCTCAAGACCTGCGATCTGCGTAAGGTCCTCGCCCCACATCTGCTCGTTGGTGAGCACGTCGTGCACCAGCTGGGCATCGTCGGCGCCGGCATGGGCGGCGTAGAAGTCGAGCACGAAGGCGTCGTCCTGAGCGGTGTACTCGGTGCCGTCGGAGCGACGCAGGTGCAGGCCGTCGCCCTCGCGGGACACGAGCTCCTGCGTGTAGAAGGAGATGAGCGTAGCGAGGCTCGTCGCCAGGCACTTGGGCAGGTTGCCGGTCTCGGCAACGTAGTCCTTGAGCGTGGGCAGGTCGCGAGCGCGCCACTTAGCCGTGGAGTTGAGGCAGATGGAGAGCAGCGCATGATCAATAAACGGGTTGTCGAAGCGGTTTTCGACGGCGGCGGCAAAGGCCTTGCAGTCCTCGACATCCAAGTCGGCGGCAAGCGTCGGAATGACCTCGTCGTAGAGCATGGTGTTCATGAAGCCGCGAATGGTCTCATCATGCATGCAGTCGCGCACGATATCAAAGCCGGCAACCCAGGAACCCGGGACAAAGGCGGTATGGGCACCGTTGAGGATGCGGACCTTGCGCTTTTTGTACGGGGTGACGTCGGGAGTCACAAAGACACCCGGAAGACCAGCCTTCACAAAGGGAAGCTTCTCGGCAAGCGACTCGTCGCCCTGGATGCCCCACATCTGGAAGGGCTCGCGCACGGCCAGGAAGGGATCCTCGTAGCCCAGACGCTCAGCCACCGCGGCGGCCTCGGATGCGTCGCGGATACGGCCCGGTACGATGGTGTCGACGAGCGTGGTGCAGACGGTGCAGTCGTTGGCCATCCACTGCGCAAACTCGTCCTCCCAGCCCCAGTCGCTCACATACTGGTTCATGATGCGCAGCAACTCCTCGCCGTTGTGATCGATGAGCTCGCAGGCGAGGACGATGACGCCCGGCTTACCGGCAGCCCAGCGGGTGTGGAGCACCTGGGCAAGCTTGGCGGGGAAGCTCGCGGGTGGCATGTCGTCGGCCTTGCAGGACGGGTCATAGGCGATACCGGCCTCGGTGGTGTTGGAGACGATGATCTCTAGGTCGTCGGAGACAGCGACCTCCATCATGGCGCGGTAGTCGTCCTCACGATACGGGTTAAGGCAGCGGCTGCAGGCGCTGATCACGCGGGACTCGTCAACCGTGTTGCCGTTCTCCTTGCCGCGCACCAGCACGGTGTACAGATCGTCCTGGGCATTGATACCGTCGGCAAAGCCAAAGGCACCGCTGATGGGCTGCACCATGACGACCTTGCCGTTCCAGCCGGTGGCCTCGTTGCCCATGTCAAAGAAGCGGTCGACGAAGGCGCGCAGGAAATTGCCCTCGCCAAACTGCAAAACCTTCTCGGGAGCATCCTTGGGCAGCAAATAGCCCTTGTAGCCGATCTTCTCGAGCGCATCGTAGCTGATGTTCTCCATCTATGTGTCTCCTTAGATGTTTGTTAGCGTGCAAGCAAAACGGGGCTCCGCGTGTGGCAACGGCGCCCAGGGTTCGATGTGATTCGATGCGGGCTTAGGCCTCGTCGGTGTCCAGGTCAAAGCCAAAGTAGCGGACCGCATTGTTGTAGCTGATGTCGCGCACGATACTGCCCAGCAGCTCCATGTCGGCCGGGTACTTGCCCTGCTCGACCCACTCGCCGATCACGCTGCACAGCACGCGACGGAAGTACTCGTGGCGCGGATAGGACAGGAAAGAGCGGGAGTCGGTAAGCATGCCCACAAAGTTGCCCAGCACGCCCTCGTTAGCCAGAGCCGTAAGCTGCTCGCGCATGCCGACCTCGTTGTCGTTGAACCACCAGGCGGAGCCGTTCTGGATCTTACCGGCAGTCGGAGCCTCCTGGAAGCAACCCATGACGGTATCGATCATGGTGTTATCGATGGGGTTCAGGCTGTACAGGATGGTCTTGGGCAGGCCGCAGGTCTCCTGGATGGAGTTGAGGAAATCGGCGAGCTGGTCGGACGGCGTGTAGTTGGAGATGCAGTCGTAGCCGGTGTCGGGACCGAGTTTGGCGAACATGGCGCGGTTGTTGTCGCGCTTGCAGCCAAAGTGCAGCTGCATGGCCCAGCCCAGACGGACATACTCGCCGGCAACGAACTGCATAAAGGCAGTCTTGTACTTGAGGACCTCTTCCTCGGTAAGCGGCTCGGCAGCCAGACCTTTGGCAAAGATAGCCTCGATCTCGTCGGCGGTAGCCGGGACGTACATAACGTAGTCGAGTGCGTGGTCGGAGGCGCGGCAGCCCAGCTCGTGAGCAACGTCGTAGCGCTTGGAAATGGCAGCCTTCATGCCCTCAAAGTCGCTGACCTCAACGCCGGCAACCTCGGAAAGGTGCTTGCAGTAGTCGGCAAACTCCTGGCCGCGCTCGATGCGCAAAGCGGCATCGGGGCGCATGGCGGGAACGACCTGAACGTCAAAGCTGTCGTCGGCGGCAATCTTCTTGTGCCACTCAAAGCTGTCGGCGGGGTCGTCGGTAGTGCAGATCATGCGGACGTTGGACTGCTTGATCAGGTTGCGGCAGGTAAAGCTGGCCTCGGCGAGCTTGGCGTTGGCAAGGTCCCAGACCTCCTGGGCAGTCTTGCCGTTGAGGACGCCCTCGTAGCCAAAGTAGCGCTTAAGCTCCAGATGGCTCCACTCAAAGACGGGGTTGCCAACGCAGCGGCCCAGGGTCTCGGCCCACTTTTGGAACTTCTCGCGAGCAGGGGCGTCGCCAGTGATAAAACGCTCGTCGACGCCGTTGGCGCGCATCAGGCGCCACTTGTAGTGGTCGCCGCCCAGCCAAACCTCGGTGATGTTCTCGAAACGCTTGTCCTCCCAGATCTCCTTGGGAGAAATGTGGCAATGGTAGTCAACGATGGGCATGCCCTCGGCAAAGTTGTGGAACAGCTCCTCGCCGGTCTTGGTGCTCAGCAGGAAATCCTGATCGTCCATGAAGTTTTTCATCAAACAACCCCTTTGTTTGCGGAGCGGGCGCACAATACGCTCGTCATCCTCTAGGTGAACGTTCACCATACTAATCCATTACGACTCAAAAGGTGAACGTTCACCTAACCACCACGGGGTGAACGGTAGGTTTTGCCCGTTCAACGGTTGCCGGAGCTGTGACTTGCATGTATTGCGGACTGGTTGGCGTCCCCGAACACCGAACTTGAGCGCTTTTGCTCAGGTGGGTCATGTCCCGACGTACATTTTTGGGAGTATTCAGCATTGGAGCGCGCCGTGCGCCATCCTCAGCGTCCTATTTGGAACGTAGATAGCGCCCGATCGGCATAAAAAGTGCCCCCGATGGCAAATTACGCCATCGGGGGCACTTAAAACAGTCGTTCTGCACCTCATTCAGGGCATGCCAATGCTGAATACTCCCAAAAATGCACGTCGCAAGAGGGGGTACCTGCTCAATCGGCTAAATACCCGCAAGTTCGCAGTAGCGGTCGACATTGCTGGCAAATACCATCTCGACGGCGCCCTTCTGGACGGGCTCCGTCGGGGTCCTTCCCCACAGCAGATAATCGCCCAGCGTCTTAGCGCCGCGATACGCCAGGCTCGTCGGGTCCTTATAGACAATATTGGTAAAGATACCGCGGCGCAAGGCCAGAGCACTTTCGGGAAACAGGTCGTTGCCGATCACCATGACCTGACCGGCCTTGCCGATCGAGACGAGCGCGTCGGCAACCACTTCGGAACCAACGGCAAAAACGCTACAGATAAGTTCGGGGGCGTCCGGCGCACTCAAGCGCTTTTCGAGCTCATGCTCGAGTTGTTTGACTTGCGCATGGGCACCTGCAAGATCCTCAACCTGCCATGGAATATCACGTTCGCGCAGGTAATTGTGGAAGGCGCGGGCGGTTAGATAGTGCGAATCGGTATATGGGTCGCCTGTCAAAAGGAGCACGCGGGCGTCGGCCCCAGAAGCATGGGCCAGGTTTGCCGCCTGCTCGGCCATAAGGCTGCCTGCCGTCGAATAATCGGCCAAGCTCGCACCCAAACGATTCAAATGCGGACGGTCGCCGTCGACAAGCTCAATCGTCACGCCCGCCTCGGCGATCTGCCCCAAAAGCTCAGTCGCGCGATCGTCGCCCGGCGCATAGGCGAGCAAGCCATCAATCTTCTCGCCCACCTGCAGACGCTCGTCGATTTGCTCGAGTGCATCAGCGTAGCCGCCCACGCCAAATTCAACGCGCTCAACCGTAATGCCCCGGTCGATGACCTCCTGTTCAAAGCGATTGCAGCCTTCCCACAGGTAACGGAAAAAGTACGCTCCCTCGCGCGATGCGCGGGGCAGGCAAAACACCAGATTGATATCCTTGCGGCGCAGGCTTGAGGCACTTGTGTTGCGGTGATAGCCCATGGCCTCGGCCTTAGCGTTCACCTTGGCGCGCACGGATTCGCTCACGCCGGCCTTTCCCGTCAGAGCCTTGTGCACGGTATTGATGGAAACGCCAAGCTCGGCGGCTATGTCCTTCATGGTTACGCGAGCGCTCATGCGGTTACTCCGTTATAGATAAGTTGCCAATTAATAGTCCAGTTAACGATACCCCAAAAATACTCTTCGACTCGCCGTGCTCTCCCTCAAATGCACAAAGCGCCCCGCGAACGGATGCCCGCGGAGCGCTTGGATGTCCGGACCTTATTTGATACCGCGACCCAAGTCTTCGGCGATTTTGTCTACGCCCTTAAGCGCGGCACAAGTCTTTTTGTTAGAACAATGCCCCGTGCAAGCGCCACCCTGAGCGCAGTCGGCGCAGGTGCCCTTGCGGTAGATGCGCACGCACACGGCGACAAACGCAACGCCGATAACAGCCAGTACAACAATATCGATAGGTGCCATAGCAAGCCTCCTCTAGTTAACCAGCACTTACTTTACCCCATTCTCCACCTACCAAAAAGGGACAGGTTTATTTTGGTCGGTTTTATCTGCGGAAACGCCACATCTTAACTTCTGGGGCAAAGCAATCTGTCTCCCATGCACAAAAAGCCCGGGGTCGCTGGGACACCCGGGCTCATGGAAAGGGGTTAATCCTTATTCGGACTTAAGCGGAAACTGCGGCGGAAGCAGCGTTGGTCTCGTCCTCGTCGGTCCATGCATGCTTGGGCATGGGACGGAAGATCCGGAAGAGCATCGCAACCAGCAGCACGATGGCGACAATCGTCCAGATACCAAACTGCCCAAGGACAAGCAGGTTGTAGAACTGGTTGATGAACAGGCCGATCAC
Organism: uncultured Collinsella sp.; assembly: GCA_938014225.1. Lineage (GTDB taxonomy): Bacteria > Actinomycetota > Coriobacteriia > Coriobacteriales > Coriobacteriaceae > Collinsella. The sequence goes on from CALLSB010000102.1 coordinate 15,047, forward strand.
CCAAGCAAAGGCGCACTCGTAACCGATGGCAATCGCGAACCACTTGCCGGAATCCATCTGATTGCGGATGGCACCCATGGCAGCAAAGCACGGAGCGCACAGCAGGTTGAACGCGCCAAAGGCGACGCAAGCGCCCATGGTGGGGAACATGCCGGCAAACGCGGTCCACAGGCTCGGGTCGGTCTCGCCCGCGTCGGCAACGGACAGCAGCGAGCCGGCGGTGGCGACGACGTTCTCCTTGGCGACAAGGCCCGAGACGGACAGCGCTGTTGCCTGCCAGGTGCTAAAGCCAAGCGGGGCGAAGATCCAGGAGACCAGGTTGCCGAGCATGGCAAGCACGGAGTAGTCCATGAACTCCTCGGAGATGCCGTCCATCGCGGGCAGGTAGCCAAAGGAACCATTGTAGCTACCAAAGTTGGACAGGAACCAAACCACGACAGTGGACGCGAAGATGACCGTGCCGGCCTTCTTGATAAAGGCCCAGCAGCGCTCCCACACGTGCAGCGCCCAAGAGCGGATCGCCGGGAAGTGGTAGGCAGGAAGCTCCATAACGAACGGCGTCGGGCGACCGGCGAAGAGCTTGGTCTTCTTGAGCATGAGGCCCGAGGCGATGACGGCAAAGACGCCCAGGAAGTAGAAGAGCGGGCTAATCCACGCGGCGGTGGTGGAAGAATCGCCGATGATGGAGCCCATGAGCAGGGCGATGATCGGCAGCTTGGCGCCGCAGGGGATGAACGTGGTGGTCATGACCGTCATGCGGCGGTCCTTCTCGTTCTCGATGGTCTTGGTAGCCATGACGCCGGGGACGCCGCAGCCCGAGGACACGAGCATGGGGATAAAGGACTTACCGGACAGGCCAAAGCGGCGGAACACGCGGTCCATGATGAAGGCGACGCGGGCCATGTAACCGCAGTCCTCCAGGAAGGACAGCATGACGAACAGCAGGAACATCTGCGGCACAAAGCCGAAGATGGCGCCCAGGCCGCCGACGATACCGTCACAGACGAGCGAATCGACCAGGCCGCCGTCCTCGGTGCCACCCGCCACAAGGGCGTCGTGCACCACGGTGGTAATACCCGGAACATAGGGGCCGTACTGTGCCGGGTCGACCGAGTCGGCATTGTCGCCCGCAGCCTCGACAGCTGCGTCGTAGGCGTCGCGACCCTGGCCGAGCACATACCAGCCGTCGGTGCCGAAGAGCTGGTCGTTGGTGAAGTCGGTCACCGTGCCGCCCAAGGTAGAAACGGCGATGTAGTACACGCAGAACATGATGACCACAAAGATCGGCAGGCCCAGGATACGATTGGTAACCACGCGGTCGATCTTCTCGGAGGTGCTCATCTTGGCCGGAGCCTTGGTCATGCACTCATCGATGATGTGCGCGATGACGCCATAGCGCTCACCGGTGATGATGGACTCGGCATCGTCGTCGCAGTCCTGCTCGCACTGGGCGACCAGCTCCTCCACGCGAGCAGCCTTCTCCTTAGTGAGGTTGATGAGCTTGCAGGCGTCCGCGTCGCGCTCGAACAGCTTGACGGCGTAATAGCGGCGCTTTTTGGCGGGAACGTTTGCCGGCAGGTTGTTCTCGATGTGGTCCAGAACGTCCTCGATGGAGGAATCGAACTTGTGCTCCGGCACCTGGCCCTTAGAAGCAGCGGACTTCTTGACCTGCTCGAAGAGCTCCTTGATGCCCTTGTTCTTAAGAGCCGAGATCATCATGACCGGGCAGCCGAGCTTCTTGGAGAGCTTGTCCGTGTCGATCTTGTCGCCGTTCTTCTCGACCAAGTCGGCCATGTTGAGGGCGACGACCACGGGCAGGCCGGTCTCGATAACCTGAAGCGCCAGGTACAGGTTACGCTCGAGGTTGGTGGCATCGACGACTTGGACGACAACATCGGGCTCGCCGCTCATGAGGTAATCGCGCGAGCATTGCTCCTCGGGGCTGTAGGGGGAAAGCGAGTAGATGCCGGGGAGGTCCGTGATGGTAACGTTCTTGTCGCTTAGGAGCTTGGCCTCCTTTTTCTCAACCGTGACGCCGGGCCAGTTGCCAACGTAGCCGTTGGCGCCGGTGATCAGGTTGAAAAGCGTGGTCTTGCCGCAGTTGGGGTTACCCGCCAGCGCGACATGGATCTGAGAATCCGCCATTCAATCCTTCTTCCTTGTGTGCCTGCGCTGCTTTCTCCGCGCAGGCTGGATAATGCGCTTTAAAGTTACTGCATTAAGTTAGAAATACCTAACTTTACCTGCAGAAATACACGCCGCGAGCCCTTACTGGACCTCGACGACGGCCGCCTCCTCCTTGCGGATGGAAAGCTCGTAGCCGCGCACGTTGATCTCGACCGGATCACCGAGCGGTGCAACCTTCACGACCTTGAACGAAGTGCCCTTGATGAGGCCCAGGTCCATAAGGTGGCGGCGAAGCGCACCCTCACCGTGAAGCTTGACGATGGTGGAGCTCTCACCCACCTTGACGTCACCCAACGTCTTCATCCTCTTGTCCCCCTTTCGGTTTTTATGAAATGCTGCGAACTAACCGACGGTCATGATGTGCATGGCAACCTTGGAATCGATGCCAAAGCGTGCGCCCAGCACCGTGACGATGATATTGGCGCCGCTCGAGCTCACCACGTGGATTTCGTTGCCCTCGACAAAGCCAAGGTCCTTGAGGTGGTGTTTCATGTCCTCATTGCCCTTTACCCGAGACACGCGCACGGTTTTGCCCGCTTTTACCATCGAAAGCGGCATGGCCGGCATCTGCGGTCCGCAAGACATGAGTGGCTCCTAACGTCAGTTCGTCCTCAACATCGACGCGATAAAAGTTAACCACGTCTATGTTCGCTTTAGTAAACTAGCACGTGGTTAACTTTTTGGAAAGGGTCTCTATTCAGTTTTCGAAAAAGTTTCCTATACGAAACAAAAAGGCGCGCCAAAGAGCTGCCCTTTGCCGCGCCCTGTCATACTTAGAGCGAGAGGTTTCTGATCGACGTGACGCACGAGGCCTCATCCACGCCCGAAACGCGGAACACGATATCTTCGCCACATTCGCCGTAGAGGGCCATCAGGCCCATCACGTCGCGACCATCGACATGACGGTCACCAATGCTGACCGACACGTCACTACGATGCTTGGCGATAATGTCATAGAGCAGCGCAACCGGGCGGGCATGCAATCCCAACGGATCTTTAATCGTCTTTGTAAACTCGACCATGTCCCCTCCCGCGGCATCGCACATTCGGCCGGCAAACCCAGCCACGTGGTAGCTATTGTACCGTTAGATGCTTCTCGAGAGCTCCTCTGAACACCTCGTGGTCAAAAAGTGGCAAATATGAGTACTGTCACCAATTTAGTAGCAGCAAAATCGAGAGCAAATTGCCTAATTTGAGCGATTCGAAGAGGTTGAAAGCCGTCAAACGCCCTTTAAAGGGGGTTAGATAAATTGATTATGAGCCCATTTTCGCTCAAAGCAGGCCGAAAAATATGGCACCTCTTTTGCAACAGTACTCATATTTGGCATTTTTTGACCACAGGGTCCAAAACCATGCCCCAAAACACAAAAGGAGGGGCCTCGTAAGGCCCCTCCTTAGGAAAGGGAATCGATTTATTCCACAGCCGTAGATTAATCCTAGCCGCTACTCCATCATGTCAAGGACGGAGGGGCGCAGCTCGTTCTCGGCGGCCTCGGGATCGGTCTCGCGCAGGCGGTTGATGTAGCGGTTGTACCACATCACGGCAAGGCCCAGGAAGACAACCACGCCGCCAACGTTGTAGACCAGCGTCAGCCACAGAGGCTGATCGAGCGGAATGGTGCCGCAGATAAGCACGAAGCAGAAGACCACGAGCAGGAATGCGGCAACGACCAGGCCAAAGCTACGCGAGCCCATGCGGAAGCCACGGGGAGCGGCGTCGAAGTTCTTGCGCAGCATAAAGTAGGCAAGCAAAATCAGCAGCGGCGGAAGCAGAGCGGTGGCAGCAGTCATGTTGGTGACGATCATGAGCAGGTCGTCGAGGTTACCGGAGCCCAGGGCCGGGATGATCAGGATGGGGACGACGATGGCGAACTGCAGCCAAGCGGCGCGGGCGGGAATGCCATGCTCGTTGAGCTCGACGATCTTGCTACCAAAGACGCCCTTGGGGATCTCGGTGAAGAAAACCTTGATGGGAGCAGAGGTCCACATCATGAGGGAGCCCAGCGTGGCGGCGAGAAGGATCAAGCCGATGGCGCGCGTAGACACTTCCATGGGAATGCCAAAGTGGGCAAAGACAGCGCCGAATACGTCGAAGATACCGGTGGAGATGGCAACGCCGCCCTCGGGGATGAACAGGTTAACCAGCAGCGAAGCGCCTGCATACAGAAGGCCGATGGTCAGGCCGGCGATAACGACGGTGCGCACGAAGGCCTTGACGCCACCCTTAAGGTCGTTAAGGAACACGCCGACAGACTCAGCGCCGCCAACGCCCTGGATGATCCAGGCAAGCGTACCGAAGAAGCCCCACGCAGTTGCGAAGTTGCTCATGTCGGGAGCCATGTTAGCGGGAGTAGGAGCCGTAGCGAACTCAACGCCGCCAAAGGCAGCAGCCAGGGACAGCAGGATGAACAGGGCGGTCAGGCCGAGAGCCGCGGTCGAACCGAAGGAGGAAATGGAGCCGATCCACTTAGCGCCCTTGGTCGAAACCCACGTGGCGATAGCAAAGACGACGATCTCGATAATGGTGATCCACAGCTGCGAAAGCTCGGCGTTGGCACCAAAGAACACGTAGCTCGCGTAGATGATGACGTTGGGCAGGACGGACGCAAAGAAGAACAGGTTAACGAACCAGTAGCTAAATGCCGTCAGGAACGCCCAGCGACCACCCATCGAGGTCTTAACCCATGCGTACACGCCGGACTCGGAGTCCTTGTTGAGGCCGACGAACTCAGCGGTAACCAGGGTATAGGGGACAAAGTACAAAAGTGTGGCGAAGAAGAACGACGGCGCAGCTGCCAAGCCGATAGCCGCGTTGTTGTTGATGATATTCTTGATACCGAACACGGCGGCGACCGTCATGCCCAGCAGAGCGAACGAACCAATCGTTCCTCGTTTTTCAGAGCTCATAAGCCCTCCCAATCATCTGTTATATGTCATCTAAAACCGTCCGAGCTGCAAGTGCGATCGCGGACGGCGCACCTGCTAAGGGGGATGGGAAAAAGGGAGTCAACAAAGCCATCCCCCTTAACGGCGCAAAGCAAACGTCCAGGCGGACGAATACTACTTGTTGGGGAAGGAATAACCTTCGACCGTCACGTGCAGCACCACGACGCGGGGATCCGAAGCCTCGGCGATAACACGGTAGGCCTCGTCAATTTCGATGACGGCAACGCCGCCGGCGGGAATCGTCACGGTCTCCCCCGCGCCTTCAAAGCGCTCGCGATCGTCGATATCGCTGTAGGCGCGCGTACAGGTAAGATCGGCCTTGGAAGCCACCTCGACGGTCAGGTCGCCGTCGAGCGGGGCGAGCACGGCATGGTAGCGACGGTGACCGACCAGATCGGCAGTAGCCGCCTCGTGGGCGTTCACCCACCAATACACCAGCGAGTCGCCGATAGAGTACGCCACATCGTGCTGCAGTTCAGAAACGCCGTCGAGCGCCTGACCGGTACGCATCCACTTCTTGACGGACTTCATCTGAGCGTCGAAATCGGCACGCGAGTTAAAGACATGCATGACTTATGCCTCCTTAATGGGTGCCAGCGCCTGAGCCAAATCGGCAGACGTCAGCGGTCGCAGGGACACCTCAAAGCTGAAGCTCTCAAAACGGGTGCGATAGGAATCGAGCACCTCGGAGCCCCAAGAGTTCGAGCCAAGGCCGAGCAGCCGGTCGTTGATGTTGACCGTAACCGTGTCGCCCGGGACAAGATCGTAGACATGCTTGGCGTTATCGATGGCCTCGCAGCTATAGGGCCATGCCGAGAACGAGAACGGATTGGAAGCGGCGTCAGCCGGACGGGTCACCAGCACGCCGTCACCGTGGCTGGAGCGCAGGGCAACCCAGCGGGCGCCCTCGCGGTTAGCGCAATCCTGAGGCATAACGTAGGGCGTGAACATGTCATCGACCGTAGTGCGGTAATGACCGACCGGGTTGGCGCGCAACGAGTCCGGATAGTTCTCGCCCGGGCCGTGGCCATACCACTCGACGGCACGATCGCAACCGGGGACCTCGAAGGAGATGCCGATGCGCGGGATGATATCCGAGTAATCGCCGTAGGGCTCGCCGGAAACCTTGAGGTCGACGCGACCGCTCGGAAGCACGGTGTAGACGAGCTCGACGCGCATGCCGAACGCGCGGACGGGAGGAGCGATACGCTGGCTCACGGTAACGACGACCGCATTGCCGTCCTGCTTCCAAGAAACCTTGCGGGTAGACGTCTGCATCACATCGATGAAGTTGTCCTTCCACAGGGAGTCATACTCCTGGGCGTGGTTATCGACGAGCGGATGCCAAAAACCAACCTGGGGACCGGAGGTCATGACGTCGCGGCCGGATGCCTTCCACTCACTCACGGTACCGTTGACCTTGCTGAAGGTCAGCTCGCCGTTGAGGGAGCGAACGCAGATCTCCTGCTCGGTCTCCTCGACCGTAAGCTCGGGACGAATGGGAGCCGCGATGGCCGGCGCCTGATGGTTTGCGATGGCAAACTGGCTTGCGCCCAGCTGGAACATCGGCTCGCACCAGGCGTGAGCAGCCATGGTGTAGGCGTGCACGGTCAGCAGGGTCTCGCCCACCGCGGCCTCGCGAATCACCAGCGGAAGTTGGACGGACTCGCCGGGGGCAACCGCGCCGGGCATGAGCGTCTTGCGGCAGACCACGTCGCCGTCCACCAGGGTCTCGGCCGACAGGCAGACATCCTCGAGGGTAGTAAACCAACGCTTGTTGGTGACGGTCAGCTCGCCTGCCTCGGCGTCATAAGCCATGCGGACCGGGCAGATGACCTGGCCGTACTCGGTAAGGCCCGGGCTCGGCTGCTGCCAGGGGAACACCATGCCGTCGATGCAGAAGTTGCTGTTGTTGGGGTAATCGCCGTTGTCGCCGCCATACATGTCGTAGGCAACGCCGTCCTCGGTCACGGCAGCCAGACCGTGGTCGCACCATTCCCAAATAAACTGGCCTTGGATGCAATCCCAGCGATCGAAGACCTCCTGGTACTCGGACAGGCCTCCGGGGCCATTGCCCATGGAGTGACCGTACTCGCAGTTGATGCGCGGCTTGGGGAACGGATGCTCACCAAAGTCGTTCATCTGCGACACACGGGAGTACATGGTGGAAATGACGTCGACAGTATCGGCGTTGCGGTCCTCCTCGTAATGGACCGGACGACCGTCGAGCTCGTGAGCTTTGGCGTACATCGCGCGGATGTTGCAGCCATAGCCGCTCTCGTTGCCCATCGACCACATGATGATGCACGCGTGGTTGCGCTCCTGCATCACCAGGCGCTCAACACGGTCAACGTAAGCCGGCTCCCAGGCAGGGTCGTCGGTGACCAGGGCGATATTGCCGATATTCTCGAAGCCGTGGCTCTCCATATCGGTCTCGGCGACCAGCATGATGCCGTACTCGTCGCACAGCTCGTAAAAGCGCGGGTCGTTGGCGTAGTGGGACGTGCGCACCGCGTTGATGTTGTGCTGCTTCATGAGCTCCAGGTCGCGGCGCATGCGATCGAGGCCCACGGCGCGGCCCTTGTGATCGTCGTGATCGTGGCGGTTGACGCCATGCATCTTAAAGTAAGTGCCGTTGAGGTAGATATGATTGCCCTCGACCGTCACCTCGGCAAGACCCTGGCGATGCGGGACGTACTCGCTCACCTTGTCGCCGTCGTAGACCTCAAACGTAAGATCGTAGAGGAAGGGGTACTCGGGATTCCAGAAGTGGGCATCGGTCACGCTGCACTCGGCATGGCCGTCGACGCACTCACCCGTAGCCACCACGTTCTCGCCATCGCTGAGCGTAAACACAACGCGGGAAGCGCCCTCGGCAACCGTATCGAGCGTGATCAGAGCGGCATCGCCCTCGCGGTGCGTGCGGAACCTAAAGTCGACCAGGTGCGCGGCGGGACGCTGCATAAGGTACACATCGCGGAAGATGCCCGAGGCCCACCACATGTCCTGATCCTCGATGTAGCTGCCATCGCTGTACTGCAGGACCTTGACCGCAAACAGGTTGTCGCCCTCGACGAGCGCGTCGGTCACGTCGAACTCGGCAGACAGGCGCGAACCCTTGGTCATGCCGATATACTGACCGTTGACGTACAGCTCGCCATAGCTCTCGATGCCGTCGAAGCGAATGATCTCGCGAGCGCCGGCAGGAACGGCGGGAAGGTTGACGATGCGCTGGTAGACGCCCGTGGGGTCGTCGGAGGGAACGAACGGCTGATCCACCGGGAACGGGAAACCCTCGTCGGTGTAGGCAAGGTTGCCATAGCCGTCCACCTGCCACAGGTGCGGAACCTCCACGTGATCCCACTCGGGCTTGTACGTGGAGAGTTCCTCGTTGGAGACGGCAGCGGGGCCCTCAAAGAGGCGGAACTGCCACGAGCCGGACAGCTGGACAAACCCGCGCGACAGCTCGCGGCTGTACGTTGCAGCGAGATCGGCAGTCTCGTAACCCATAAAGTACGCATGGGGTGCCAGGCGGTTCCTGTGGGTGAGCGCTTGGTTTTCCCAATCGTTAATGGCGTCCATGGTGATGCTCCTTCATCATCGTAGTGATTCTTGTGCAACCGGTTGTCCTTATCTTACGGGCGATGCAAAAAACTGTGCAACCGGTTGTCCGCTGAACGGTCGATTTGGTCGGGTTAACGGTGCAACCGGTTGTACAACCGCGACACTTATGTCACCCTGAGTATCGAAACTCAGCGCAAGACATCGTTCTCAAGCTCGTAGGCAACCGCCACGCCCGCTGATATCTCACCCATACGAGACGTATTCGATTGCGGCTTGGTTGCAAAACGACACCGGTCACCGGATATCATGAACGCTGTTCAGGCGCACTATAGTAAGCTGTATCCGCACCAGCCCGTATCAGCGACAACATCGACCGCATTCTCCAGGAGACGCCATGACCCAACCAGTTCGCACCGCACCTACGCTTGCCGAGGTTGCCGCAGCTGCCGGCGTGTCGCGCTCCACGGCATCGCGCGCCCTCAACGATTCGCCCCGCATTAGCGAGGAAACCAAAAAGCGCGTCCGCGCGGCGGCCAAGGAAGTCAATTTTGTCCCCAACGCTCGTGGCCGAGCGCTCGCTGTCGGGCGCACGGAAATCATCGCCGTGCTCGTGACCGAGCCTCTGAGTGAACTCTTCAGCGACCCCACCTATAGCGAGTTTTTGAGCGGCATTACCGAGGAACTGTCGGAGTCGTCCTATCTGCCCGTTATCTTGCAGGCGTCTTCTACGCATGAGCGCAACCGCGCACGCGAGCACTTTGAGCGCCGCTCGTTCGACGCCGTGATCGACGTCTCTCCCTACAAAGGCAGCGAGCTGCTCGAGGTGCTGCGCGAGCTGGGCGTACCCACCGTGTTGTGTGGCCAGCTCGAGGGCCACCCCTATCGCGATGTGTTCTCGACGGTCTACTCTGACGACGAAGAGGGCGGACATTTTGCGGCACTCGCCATGAAGGATCGCGGGCGCAAAGATATCGTCGCCGTGTTGGGACCGCAAGACAACCCCGCTGTTGTCGACCGCCTGCGCGGCTACCGCGCCGTCTTGGGCGAAGACCTCCCAGACGCAAACGTTATCTATACCGGCTGGAACAGCGGAGACGGCTATCAGGCCATGCACCAGATCCTCGCGCGCGAGATTGCTTTCGATGGCGTGCTCTGCGGATCGGACCGTATCGCGGCTGGCGTCATCACCGCACTCAACGAGGCAGGCCTATCCGTTCCGGCGGACGTTTCTGTCGTCGGCTTCGACGATCACGAGATTGCGGCGCGCTGCGTCCCCGCGCTCACGACCGTCCGCCAGCCCCTGCGCGAAGAAGGACACATGGCCGCCAACATTGCGCTCGACATGATCAAGGGTGCCGAGCCCACCACCACCGTCATGCACATGCAGCTCGTTCAGAGAGACTCGCTATAAGAAACTGGGGCAGGCTTTCCGCCAAACAGTTGTTGCGGAAAGCCTGTCCCGTTTGAGCGCTCATTCTGGGGCACAGTTTCCGTTAGACAGCTCAACCGGAAACTGTGCCCCATTATTTTGCCGAATACTGGGTCGCGCTTTCCCAGAGGACCCCCTTTGGGAAAGCGCGACCCCTTCTGGACGCAGATTCCGGGTTGTAGTTTCCCGGCGCACGACGGCAAGCCTCCAAACCATGACGTCACGACATAAAAAACGAGGGAAGGCACGTGTCCTTCCCTCGTTACAGGCAATATGTAGCCGCTCGCCTACATCAGGCGCAGGCTGACGTCCTTGAGCTGGGCGCCACTAACGGCACTCGGGGCACCCGACATGAGGTCGGAGCCGCTGGCCGTCTTGGGGAACGCCATGACGTCGCGGATGGAGTCGGAACCGGTGAGCAGCATGCACACGCGGTCCAGGCCCAGAGCGAAACCGCCCATCGGGGGCGCACCAAACTTGAGGGCCTCCATGAGGAAGCCGAACTGAGACTCGGCACGCTCCTCGGTAAAGCCCAGGAGCTTGAGCATGGACATCTGCATCTCGGCGTTGTGGATACGCATACCGCCGCCGCCGGCCTCAAAGCCGTCCATGACAAAGTCGTAGGTGCAAGAACCGGCTGCCAACGGGTCGGCCTCGATCTTGGCGATGTCGGTCTCGGTCGGCAGGGTGAAGGGCTGGTGCTCGGCGGCATAGGCCTTACGGTCCTCATCCCAGTGGAACAGCGGGAAGTTGACGACCCACAGGAAGTCGTGGCCCTCGCGCTTGATCTCGAGCGCGTTGGCCATGTGGGAACGCATGCCACCCAGGATCTCGTCAGAGAGCAGGCGCGGGCCGGCGGCAAACATCACAAGGTCGCCGGGCTCGACGTCCATGCGCTCGCGCAGAGCCGCCATCTCCTCGTCCGAGAAGAACTTGACGATGGGGCTGTTGATGGAGCCGTCCTCGCGGAAGGCAATCCAAGCCAGACCCTTGGCGCCAAACGTGGAGGCCACGCCGGCGAGCTTATCGATCTTGGCACGTGCCCAGGCACCGGCGCCCTTGGCGTTGATGGCCTTGACGACAGAGCCCTCCTCGTTCGCAGCGGTCGCGAAGACCTTAAATTTGGAGTTGGCAAAGATGTCGGTCAGGTCGACCAGGTGCATGCCATAGCGGGTATCGGGCTTGTCGGAGCCATAGGTGTCCATGGCATCCCAGTAGTTCATGCGACGCAGCGGCGTGGGCATCTCGACACCCATGCGACCGAAGGCATCGGCAAGAACCTCTTCGAGCGCGCTCATGACATCGTTCTGGTCCACGAAGGACATCTCGATATCGACCTGAGTGAACTCGGGCTGACGGTCGGCACGCAGGTCCTCGTCGCGGAAGCACTTGGCAACCTGGTAGTAGCGCTCGACGCCACCGACCATGAGCAGCTGCTTCAGGAGCTGCGGGGACTGCGGCAGGGCGTAGAAGTTGCCCGGCTGGATGCGGCTGGGAACGATGAAGTCGCGGGCGCCCTCGGGCGTGGACTTAAATAGGGAGGGCGTCTCGACCTCCATGAACTCACGGTTGTGCAGCGCCTCGCGAATGGCAAAGGTGAAGTCGGAGCGCAGCTTGAGGTTGGCCATCATCTCGGGACGGCGGAGGTCCAGATAGCGGTAGCGCAGGCGGGTGTCCTCGCTGGTCTCGATGCCGTCCTCGATCTGGAACGGCGGGGTGACGGACGTGTTGAGAACCTCGGCGTGGTCGGTCAGGACCTCGATCTCGCCGGTCGCGAGCTTGGTGTTGGTGGTCTCCTCGCCACGGGCGCGCACGACGCCGTGAATCTTGATGGGCCACTCGGGACGCATGGTCTCGGCGATCTTAAAGGCATCGCCGTCGGAGTGCTCGGGGTCGAAGGTGAGCTGCGTGATGCCCTCGCGGTCGCGAAGGTCGCAGAAAATAAGGCCGCCGTGGTCGCGGCGACGGCTCACCCAACCGGTGAGGGTGACCTCTTCGCCCACGTTCTCGAAGCGAAGCTCGCCGCAGGTACGGGTGTGCATGGAATGCTCATCGATGGGACGGGTCTGGCTCATACCAGTGATCCTCCTTTATGGATCTGTGCCGCCCCGTGTCGTTCCGGGCGGCGTCGTACAGATTTGCCCAGCCTGCGTAAACCGCGCAGCCAGACATGGCGTTCTATCTTATCGCACCTGTGTCGATGCGCCACGGAAAAGTAGCTCCTGCCCAAAGACTTGACGGAGACGAAACAATTGATGCGCCGTGGCCGTCGCCCAGGCGCACGGCGTGCGACAATGTGCCCCAATACAACTGCACTCGGAAAGGCTCGCCATGACTGCACGCCTCATCGTTATGGATATCGACTCCACGCTCATCAACCAGGAGGTCATCGACCTGTTGGGCGAGGAGGCCGGCGTAGGCGAGCAAGTGGCGAAGATTACTGAGCGCGCCATGCGCGGCGAGCTCGACTTTAAGCAGGCGCTCGAGGAGCGCGTGGGGCTGCTTGCCGGCTTGGACGAGAGTGTGTTCGAGCGCACCTTTGAGCGCGTGACGTTTACCCCCGGCGCGCTGGAGCTTGTGCGCTCGGCGCACAGCAAGGGCTGGAAGGTCGGCGTGGTAAGCGGCGGCTTTCACGAGGTCGCCGATAAGATCGTGGCCGCTGCGGGCATCGATTTTTGCCTGGCCAATCGTCTGGAGGTCGTAGACGGCAAGCTCACCGGTAAGTTGGCGGCCGACATTGTGACCAAGGAGTCCAAACTTATCCAGCTGCTGGATTGGGCAGTTGAGTGCGGCGTCGATATGGCCCATACCGTCGCGATCGGCGACGGCGCCAACGACATCCCCATGATCCAGGCCGCGGGCACGGGCATCGCGTTTTGCGCCAAGCCCAAGACGCGCGAGGCCGCCCCGTTTGCCATCGACGAGCGCAACCTGATGCTCGCCATGGACATCATCCTGCGTGACTAGCCGATCCGTCTAACAATTGAATCAGTCTGTCCTATAGTTTCCGAACAATTTTGTCTTAGTGTTCGGAAACGTACCCTTTGAGTGCTAGACTTTGCGCCGTCGAAGGGAACATATATGGATAAGCAAGATCTTGAGCAATTGCTGAGCGATGTTGCCGGCGGAGCAGTCACCCCGGCAGTCGCCCTCGCGCGCATCCAAACGGCGCCAACCGCCGATCTGGGTTTTGCACAGCTCGATCTTTCGCGCGGAGTGCGCCAGGGAGCCGGCGAGGTTGTCTACGGTGCCGGTAAAACCGCCGAGCAAATTGCCGCCATTATCGAAGCGCTGCGCGATGCCGGCCAGGAGCGCATCCTGGTCACGCGCCTGGACAGCGAAAAAGCAGCCCGCACCTCGGAGCTCCTCGGCAACGGCATCGACCTGGGATATGTCCCGGACGCCCAGCTCGCCCTCGTGGGCGGCAAGCCCTCCCCTACTGGCAACGGACGCATCGTCGTCGCCTGCGCCGGCACGAGCGACTTGCCCGTCGCCGAGGAAGCCGCGTTGACGGCCGAATTCTATGGCAACGAGGTCGACCGCCTCTACGACGTGGGTGTTGCCGGCCTGCACCGCCTGCTCGCGCATGCCGAGGAACTTGCACAGGCGCAGGTGGTCATCACCATCGCCGGCATGGAGGGCGCGTTGGCGAGCGTTGTCGGCGGCCTGGTGAGCTGTCCGGTCATCGCCGTTCCCACTAGCGTGGGCTACGGCGCAAGTTTTGGTGGCGTAGCCGCACTGCTCGCCATGCTCAACTCCTGTGCCAGCGGCGTATCGGTCGTCAATATCGACAACGGCTTTGGTGCCGCCTACCAGGCAAGTCTTATCAATCATCTGAGCGCCGGCACACCCCGCGCCCGCTAAGGAGCATTCCATGTCCAATCATCAGCACACACTTATCATCGACGGCACCTCGGGCATCAGCGGCGACATGACTGTCGCGGCCCTGCTCGACCTGGGCGCCAGCGAGGAGCACCTGCGCGAACAGCTCGCTACGCTGCCGGTCGACGGCTTTACGATCGCCGTCACGCGTGCAAACAAGCATGGCATCGACGCCTGTGATTTTGACGTCCAGCTTGCAGAGGAGCTCGAGAACCACGACCACGATATGGCCTGGCTCTACGGCAACGAAGCAGCTGCCGAGCACACGCACGAGCACCACCATCATGATCATGGCGAGCACGAACACGAGCACTGCCACGAGCATGGCCATGAGAACCACGCCCATGGCCACGAGGGCCATCATCACGCCCACCACCATCACCATCGTTCTTTGGCGGACGTCACCGCCATCATCGACGACTCGCAGCTAAGCGATGGCGCCAAGCGTCGCGCGCTCGCCATCTTTACCGCGCTCGCCGCCGCCGAGGCCAAAGCTCACGGCAAAACGCCCGAGACCGTCATGTTCCACGAGGTAGGCGCCGTCGATTCCATCGTCGACGTCTGCTCGGTCGCCATCTGCCTCGATGACCTGGGTATTGAGGATATCGTGGTCGAGTCGCTCTCCGAGGGCCACGGCACCATCCACTGTGCCCACGGCCTTATGCCCATCCCGGTGCCCGCCGTCGTCAACCTATGCCAAGCGGGCAATATCGCCCTCACGCCCGCACCGGTCGCCGGCGAGCTCGTGACGCCCACGGGCGCCGCCATCGTCGCCGCACTGCGCACGTCCGAGCACCTGCCGGCCCGCTACCGCATCGAGGCCGTCGGCTACGGCGCCGGCAAACGCCCCTACGAGGGCTGCTCCGGCACGCTCCGCTGCCTGCTAGTTCACGTGGATGCATAGCCATGGATGCCCGCAAAGAAAAAAGCCGCGCTGCCATCGTTGCGGCGTTCTCCGAGCTGCTACGCGAAGAGGACTACGGCAAGATTACCGTCGGCGGCATCATCGCGCGCGCTCACGTAGGCCGCGCGACATTCTACGGCCTCTTTAAGAGCAAAGACGACCTACTGTCCGAGCTCGTGAGCGACATCTGCACCCACGCCCTCGACGACGATGGTACGCCGCTCGACGACCCACTCGTGCAAGTCGAGCATATCCTCAACAACCTCTGGGAGCGCCGCCAGGGCGTTCGAGCCCTCGTAGCCGGCGCCGGCTCACGCGTCTTCGCCGACTGCTTACGCAAGACCATCATGTCACGAGCAGCCGAAACCGTCCCCACCGACCCAAACGGCCCCGCCGCCACCATGGACCGCAGCTTCTTACTACACCACATAGCCTCAAGCTTCGTAGGAATGGTCCAATGGTGGGCCTGGCACAACTTTCAAGCAGATAAGGCCGAAGTAGCCAAAGACTACCTCTCGGCCATTAAGCCCCTCTTCACCTAAGTAAGAAGCTCATCCCAAAGCATCGCCCCAACCCAGAGCACCACGCATCCCAAAGTGTCACCCGCGCTTCAACCCCCCAACAGCAACAAGCCCCTCCCATCCAAATCCAAATTCAGATTTATATGTTGGGTTGCTTGTTCCAACGCGGCCAAGATCCCGCAGCTGTCCGCATGGGGTAACTTCCCAGCGCATTCCGCAGGACGCAAAAAGGCTCGCCGCACGAAGTGCGCAGCGAGCCTTTTTGCATGTCCGAGGACGCGCTGGGAAGTTACCCCCTGCGGACGGCGGACGACCTATGTAGCCTTGGACTAAAACATGCCCAAGAAACCGTGCACAAACAGCGCGGCCAGAGCGGCACCGACAAACGGCGCGATGCCAGGAACGAGCAGGCCGTACTTCCAGTTGTTGTCAGCCTTGTTCTTGATCGGCAGCACCTGATAGGCCATGCGAGGACCAAGGTCACGAGCCTGGTTCATGGCGAAGCCGGTGATGCCGCCCATGCCCATGCCAACAGCCCAAACGATCAGACCGACGCAGATGGCGAGCATCAGAACGTTCTCGCCAGCACGGTTAGCAGCAGCAAGGATGGCGCTGATGAACACGAAGGTGCAGATAGCCTCGCAGAAGAAGTTGCGGGCATAGTTGGTGCCCTCGGTGGTGGGGTTGGTCGAGAAGATGTTGCGCTGAGCAATGGGATCGATGACACCATCGGAAGCCTTGAACTCATCGGCATACATCAACCACGCGATCACGGCACCCGCAAAGCCGCCGAACATATCAGCAACCATGAAGGGGATGCAACTGCTCCACGGCACCAGGCCGACGATGCACTGGGCAAGTACCATGGCGGGGTTCATGCACACGGCGCCGCCAAAGACAAACAGGCAAACCGAGATGCCAAAAGACCAGGTGGTGATGGCAAACATGTGGCCGGAGCCCTGATACTTGGTGCCCTTAAGCACGGTATCGCAGTGCACGCCCACGCCAAAGATGATCATGAGGGCCGTTGCGCCGAATTCGCAGAGGAGTTTGGTAAGCATAAAACCTTATCTTTCTTGTCGGTTATAAACGATTCGTTTAGGCCGCGTACTAGTGCTGTGCGACGACAACGCCCAGGCCATCGGGAATGACGGCCACCTTGGCATCGGCACCCTTCATCTCAAAGGCGAGCTTGAGCGCCTCATCGAGGGTGTTAACCGGCATCATGTGCATATCCTTGATCATCTGGTGGTCGCACAGGTCGGTAACCATGATCACAGGGTGATGCGCCAGGATGCGGGCAAAGATCTGGCTCGTCCACTGGTCGGGCAGGGTCTCGTCCTTAGGACGGTCGATGCAGGCGCGCTCAAACTCTGCCGGATCATTGTCGGCGATGTTGTGATAGAAGCCCTCGCCACCGTGACCGTCGGCACAACCGGCGACATCGATGATCACGCCGCCCTCGGGAAGTGTGGCCTCGGCAGCGCACATGCCCTTCACGGCCTGATAGATGTTCTGGTCGAGCGGGTAGCCGCCGTTGGTGGTAATGGCAATCTCGCACTCGACGGGCTCAACGCCGGCAAGGCTCTTCACGAACTCGCAGCCAGCCTCGTGCGCCTTGTGGATGTCGCCGGCAAAGGAGCCGATGACCTCGTGCTTGCCGTTGAGCACCACGTTGAGCACAAAGGCAAGGTGAGCCATCTCGGCAGCGGCAAACATGTCCTCGCTCACGTGGTTGTGGCACAGGTTGCCGGCACGCGAATGGGAATCGTTCACAAACTGACCGTTGTGGTTGTACATGATGGTCTTGTAGCTGGCGATACCAGGCAGGACGGACTTGCGGCTACCAGAGAAACCGGCAAAGAAGTGCGGCTCAATAAAGCCCTCGGCAAGCAGCAGATCGCAATCGGCAGCAATCTTGTTGATGATGCACTCGCCGCCAGAAGGCAGGGTGCCGATCTTTTTCATCATGCTGTCATCGGTCGCGACGTGCATAACGATTTCCTCGTTGGCAACGATCTCCTCGCCGTACTTGTTGACGAGCTCCTCGTGCGTCGACGGACGATGCATACCCGTAGCAACCAGAATACGCACGCGAGCCTCGGGCGCAGCGGAATGGATGTGATGCAGCAGAATAGGCATCGTCACACGCGAGGGAACGGGACGCGTATGGTCGGAGCTAATAATGACAATATCCTTCTTGCCAGCACAAAGCTCCTCGAGCGACGGCGAGCCATAAGGGTTGGCAAGCGACTCCTCTACCAGCTCTTCCTGCGATTTCGTGGTCTTAAACTCGTTTTGATGACCTTCCATCACACCCGCGAAGTTCTTATCCTCGAGCTCCAGATGCAACGTCTTGTGGTCAAACGGCAGTTCACATTCAAACAATGACGAGCGCCCTCTTCCTTTTCAACTGACACACTAGATAAACCGTTGGAAGAATACGCCGCTCACCGAAAAACACCACCGTCCACCGACTCATTAACACAACGTTCATATTTGACCCACAACAAAACGGCCGCGACCCCAAACGGGACCGCGGCCGCTACAGTCGTAAGGCGAGAAGCGCCACATGCATCTCAATCCCAATCGATAAGACGCGGGGCGCGAAGCGCGCTTTATTATCATCAGCTTTAATCCCAGAAGACCGAGGACGAAGGGATCCGATGGGTTTCCCTCTGAATGCACTCCGCAGCACGAAGCCCTTTCCAAACGCGCGAAGCGCACCAATATTCCCCCAGCCAGTAATCCGCCGAAGACCGGACATCGCAGGGCCCGCCATTAGTTTACTTTTAGGCACACTCCGCACTGATATCTTCTGTATTGAAGACGTCGATGATGCACCCGTATACCATTGACGTCGACACCATC
>CALLSB010000103.1:0-7612 GCA_938014225.1 uncultured Collinsella sp.
CCTGAGCGACAGGCGCGGGGTCGCCGTACTTCGAGTAGCACCAGACGACGGAGTCACCGTCCTTGAGCGTGTAGCCGCCCGCGCCGGCGTCGGAGGCGCTGCCGTTGACGAACAGCTGCCAGTAAGCGCCGGTCGCCGAGTCGTAGGCGAGCGTGCGGCCGGAGTCGAAGGGCGACGTGATCGAGTTGAGTGCCCAGCCCCAGCTGCCGTTGGGGTTGTAATCGGCCTTGAGGCCGGCACGCTTGAACAGCTGCTCGGAGAGGTCGGCCGCGGTCGAGCCCTCCTTCAGCGTGATCCGCTGCGCGGCGGCCCAGGTCTGCTGGGCGCCCTTGGCGTCGGTGCCGACGACGGAGCACGTGGCAGAGACCTCCTGGCTCTCTGCCTTGGCAGGCTGAGCCTTGGCCTCTCCAGCGGCAGAGACAACGGCGGTGTCCTGCTTCGAGGCATCGGACGTCGATGCAGCCGGTGCCTCATTGCCGGCAGCGCTATCGTCCTCAGTCTTGTCGGTAGGGCCCGAAGCTGTCGCAGTGGCATCTTGCTCGGCAGTGCCCCCATTCGCCACCATGCCGCTCGCATTGAGGTCGGCAGCAGGGCTTGTCGCGGACTCACCAGAGCCGTTCTCGGCAAGCGGTGCCGCCTGAGCCACAGCCTCGGCAATGCCCTCGGCGCCCTCGGCCCACAGCTGAGCCGGTGTGGTGCCAAAGGCCATCGCGAAGGCCAGGAATGCCACCAGGCCGCGCTTGGCTACGCCGCGCGCAATTGCGCCACGGCGATGCGAGACGCGCTCGCGCTCGTCCTCAAACATATCCATTTGTCCCCCATTGTCTGTACTTGGAGCGTTGCCTTGAGGCTGCCCCACGTCATCGCGCATGTTGCGCTCGAGTTCCCCCATCGGGGTCCCCTTCCCTCCAGAGCCCTATGCACACCGGCGGCATACGCCGCGGCAACGTGCAAGATGGGAGGCGATCCGACTTAACCTTAACGGCTCGGGCACGTCGTCCGATCTGCGACGCGAACATCCCGAGCCAAGAGGAATTACGGTTACTGGTACAGCCGGGGACTTGCACCCCGATTCTCCCAAACGCGCAGGAAAACCGCGCATTCGTGCGTCTCCGCACCACCATCTAGGCCATCGATTATTACCGTCAAAATGGTATCACGCAAAAGGGCCTCGCACGCAGGCGAAGCCCATGGTAAAAGCTATTGTTTGCGATAGGAAAATGCGGTGACGGTCGCAGACTCTAGTGCTTGCCGCCGTGGCTGTTGAGCCAGATATTGCGGCCCAGCATAAGTGCCAGCACCAGCGCGCTCACGTAGCCCATAAAGCCAATGACTGGGATACCAAACACAACCGGCTCGATGCGCGCGTAGTACACCACCGACGAACCGATAAACAGGCCGGCAATCACAATTGCCATCGACATGCGGTCGATAATTCCGCCCAGCTGTCGCAGCGCCTTATCGCTGCTCATGATCTGCGTGTTCACCTTAAGCTGGCCGCGCGTGAGCATACGCGAAGCCAAGCCCAGATACTCGGCCGCCTCGAGCGAGCCCTTCGCCGCGCGATAACTGCTCGCTGCAAAGTCGCGGCTCATCTCGCGCATGCGGGCGTAGGTGCTCTTCTCGTTTTTGATGTGCGTCTGGATGATCTGGATCATGTTGACGTTGGGCATGTACTCGGTCAACAGGCCCTCGAGCGTCACCATGCCGCGGGCGAACATCGTCACCACGCTCGGCAGCTCAACGTCATTTTTGCGCGCGAGGTTTAACAGCGAGGTCAAAAACTCGCCGATATCCAGGTCTTTAAGGTCGAGCCCGGCAAAGTCGGCAACAATAAAGTCCAAGTCGGACAAAAAGGCCGAATGGTCAAGCTCGGCCGAATCGCCGCGCGTCACGGCGAAGCGCATGAGCGAATCCTTGAGCTTGGGCACGTCACCCTCGGCCACGGCGAAAATCATGTCCTTGACGATGCCACGGTCGTGGCTCGACATACGCCCGACCATGCCCAAGTCGATAAAGTAAACGATGCCGTCCTTGAGAATGATGTTTCCCGCATGCGGGTCGGCATGGAAAAAGCCGTCATCAAGCACCTGCGACGAGTAGTCCTCGACAATCGCGGCACCGATCTTTTCCAAGTCATAGCCCTCGGCCACCAAGCGTTCAGGATCGGCGATCGAAATGCCGTCGACGTAGTCCATAACCACCACGTGTTCGGTGCACAGGTCCAGATAGGATTTAGGGCACGTCACGCCATGAACGCTCTTATGGAACTCGTAGAAGTCGTTGAGGTTTTTGGCCTCGGCCAAAAAGTTGGTCTCCTCGCGAAACGAGGTCCACAGCTCCTCGACCACGCCGTGCAGGTCAACGAATTGATCGGTGTTGACGAACTTGGAAACGATACGCACCACCGAGCGGATGATATCGATGTCCTGCGCCATAACCTGCTGCGCACCGGGGCGCTGCACCTTGACGGCCACGTCCTCGCCCGTCACCAGACGAGCGCGGTGCACCTGCGCGAGCGATGCGCTACCAAGCGGATTGGGATCGATCGCATCGAACATCTCCCCCAGGCGCAGGCCGTATTCTTCCTCCAGACAGCGAAGCACTACCTCGTACGGCACCGGCTCCACGTCGGAGCGCAGACGACGCAGCTCGTCGCAAAAGCGTTGCGGCAGAATCTCGGACCGGTTGGCCAGAATCTGCCCCATCTTGACGAACATGGGGCCGAGTTCCTCGAGCAGGCGGCGCAAACGAACCGGCGTGAGGTTATCCCACACGCGGTACTTTTTGACCAGGCGAACAATCTGCCCAATGCGTTCGCGACGACCCGCCGGCGTGAGCTGGTATTCCTCGTCCGGTGCCATCGCGTCGGGCTCCTCGGGCACCATATCGACAGCGCGTGGCTTCTTGCGAGCGCCCGAGACGGCGGCGTCGACCTCATCGACAACCGCCGCCTCGTCACCCAGAGGATCTAGATTGTTGTAATCGGTGGTGGAATCTGCCATCTGCGCTGCTACTCGGCCTCTTCGGTATCCTTCGCATCGTCGGGCTCAACGGACTCAACGGGCACCGAGGTCACGTTGTCCTCGACCGAATCGACGATGTCGCGCACATGGGCCAAGAAGGCCGTGCGCTCGGGGGCGGTCATGACGCGGACACGGGCAAGGATAAGCTCGTCGAGCACGCGCTGGGCCGCGGTCTCGCCCTGCGTACCCAAGCGCTCGGTCAGATCGGAGATGGTACCGCCGGCCTGCTCGAACATATCGGACACACTGCGGGCGATATCGGGGGTGGCGGTGTCCTTGCGGACCTGCTCGCCTTTGGTGTTAAGGTCGTCGAGGACCTTCTTGCCGCCTTCGACAGCAACGGCGGCAGCGCCAAAGCCGACGTTGATGGCGCCGTTAACAAGCTGATCGAGTTTCATAACCATGGTTGTCTCCAATCACAAACAACTGCATTGGCGTTCTTGTACCCAAGATTGAGTGAAAGCGACAAAGCGTTTTAGCGCTATTCGATCGACGGGAAATCCCTACCTCACGTTGTCGTTCATCGCGAAAGAGTTCTTCATGGCGCAGCTCGTGGTGTAGAGCACCTTGCCCAGTAGAGCATCGGTCTCTACGCGAACACGCTCGGCAAAGGCCTCATTGGCGCGTGCAAGCTCGGCAGGCACCTCGGCCTCGGGCAGAGCAGCTACGGCAGCATCGACGTCATGGATCTGCTTGTGGCCCATGCTACCGACCTTCTCCTGATAGTCCTCCACAGCGCGGCCGCACTCATGGAAACGGACGTCAGCCAGCGCGCCGATCAGGCGGTTGGCCCAGTAGAAGTTTTCGGACGTCACGCGAGCCTGCGTGTCGGCATAGTACTCGGGCATGGTCTCGACGTTGGCGTACAGCGGAACCAGCGCGTTAAACGAGTTGGAGCCAAACGCCATCCACTGCACGGCGCGATAGGCTGGCTGCGCATAGGGGCGCAGCTGCAACACGGCGAGCTGGCTGTTGCGGTTGATGCCGATGGGGCGATAGGCGCCACGCGTAGCGGGCGTGCCCTTGCTGCCGTAGCAGTCGTACTCCGTGCCCTGGTAGTGGCTCGAGAGTACGTACTTGATGTCCTCGATGGTCACCTTACGCTCGGGCACGCGGCTCCAGGGGATATCGTCGCTCTCGGGCGTGTAGTCGGCGTCGGGGCCGTCCCACACATCGCTGGGGTTGAGGCAGCGCTGCATGTACCAGGCGCGCGGCGTGTTGTAGACGTGGTCGCTGTCGCTGTGCGAGCCAAAGGCCTCGCGCGGGTTAAAGACCGTCGCCGGGCCGTCGCCCTCGACGCCCAGCGTCAGGTCCAGATGCCACTCGGCCATCCAGGCGCGCAGGTCGGCGGAGCACATGTGGTCGGCCTGGGCGCCCTCAGCGTCATCCAGGTCAAAGCTGTCGATACCCAGTTGGTTGGGCATGGTCACATAGGCGTCATCGGGCACACGCTTGGCAATCCAGTGGTGGCCGCCGATGGTCTCGAGCCACCAGATCTCGTCCACATCACTAAAGGCGATGCCGTTGTTCTCGTAGGTGCCGTAGCGCTCGAGCAGGTCGCCCAGGATACGAACGCCGTCGCGAGCGGACTTGGCGTACGGCAGGACCAGGGTCACCATGTCCTCCTCACCCAAGCCACCAGGCTGCGCCGGCACATAGCCGTCCTCACCCTCGTTACCCTTGGCGGGCACGTAGTCCACGAGCGGGTCGGCGCCGCGAACGCGCTCATTGGTGGTGAGCGTCTCGGTTGCGGACATGCCCACATTGAGCTCGTTGAAACCGGCCTCGGCCCAGATGCCGTGGCCCGGGACAACATCGGGGACGCACGTGTAGCGCATGGGGTTATCGGGCAGTTCAACGGTCAGGTGGCTCAGGACGCTCGTGTAGACGTGCGGCTGCTCGTCGGGATGCACCACGCGCATACGCTTGGGCTCAAACACCCCGTTGGACGAGTCCTCGTTACGCGCGACCAGGGTCGACCCGTCGTAGCTCGCGTTCTTACCGACCAAAATCGTTGTGCACGGCATGCGCATCCTCCTTGAGCGAAGAAATCAAACGGCAACAGTGTATCGCTTCGGCGCAGAAAGGGCGAAACCACGGCCTCGGCAGCCCCCGTAGTCAAAAAATGCCAAATATGAGTACTGTCACCAATTTAGTGGCAGCAAATTTCCCTGTAACGAGTGCCGAAAATCCCCATTTGCCCAAAAGCAAGACAACGTTATTCCCCATAAGTTCAATAAAATAGGCTTCCTAACGATAATGGATACCGTTAGGAAGCCAAAAAGACGTAAGACATATGTGACTATCTTGGCAACAGTACTCATATTTGGCATTGTTTGACCACGTGGTATATAGCTAACCCCCTCAAACAGCCCAAAACGCCTATTTCGATGCGCGCTCCGCCGCCTCAATCACGTGTTTGGCGAGAATCGCGGTGGTCACAGCTCCCACGCCGCCCGGCACAGGCGTGATGGTGTCAACAACCGGCTCTGCAGCATCAAAATCAACGTCCCCGACCAACTTGCCAGCGGCCCCGTCCCAATTAATGCCAACATCGATGATTGTCTGGCCCTCGCGAACCGCGTCCACACCAATCGTGTGCGCGCGCCCAACGGCCGCAACCACAATATCAGCCGCACGGCACTCGGCAGCAAGGTCGCGCGTATGCGTATGGCACATCGTCACGGTGGCATTGCGCGCCGTAAGCATGGCGGCAACGGGACGCCCGATCACCAGCGAGCGCCCGACCACAGCAACCTTAGCTCCATCCAGCTCAACGCCGTAATGATCCAGCAAAGCAAGCACAGCTTCGGCTGTGCAGGGGGCAAAACCCGCGCCGCGCCCCGAAAGCGTGGTGAGCAGCGAAGCCGGCGTCATGGAGTCAACATCCTTGGCGGGATCGAGCGCTGCGGCGACGGCGTTCTCGTCAAGGCCGGCGGGCAGCGGGCGGAACATCAGACAGCCATGAACAGCCGAATCGGCATTGATGTCCTCGATAGCCGTCAACAGCTCGTCCTGCGAAACATCGGCAGAAAGCAAAACACGACGAGCCTCAATCCCCACTTTTTCGCAGCGCTTGAGCGCACCGCGCTCGTAGGATAGGTCGTCCTCGCGTTCACCTACACGCACGATAGCCAACGTCGGAACAACGCCCCGCTCGCGCAGGGCTGCGCAGCGAGCAGCAAGTTCCTCAGTCAAAGCGCGAGCAACGGGAGCACCCTTCAGCAGCTCGGCCATGGCTATCCCCTCTTCCTGGCGGCATCGGCGGCACGGCGCGCCAGCGCATCGGCGCGCGGCAGCCACGTATCCAGCAGCTCATCGCACGCCGCCTCAAGCTCCTCAGCGCGTGCCCGATCTTTCATAGACGTAGTGTTGGCAAAGAGCGTCAGGCTCGCGCCCTGCATGGCGGCGCGGCAGAATACGGCGCCGCACGCCACGTCGGACAGCAGCTGTCGGGAGCCCTTGTCCGCCATGTCCTCGAGCAGCGCCAGCGCGCGCCCGCAGGCATCCATAATGCGATACGGTGGCATGGCGGCCACATGCAGCGCATCCTGAATCGCGGTCGCTCGAGCCGGATCGTCACGCGGAATACCGTACGCCGCGGACACCTGCCCGTAGGCACGAACGTCCTCGGCAACCAGACCCACAAGTTCCTGCGCCAACTCATCCGCCTGGGCAAACGCGCGCGTCAGATCGTCTGCGCGATCGGCAAGCGCGGGGTTTGTCGCCCCATAGCGGGCAACCATTCCGCAAAGCGAGGCGCCCAGCGCACCTACAAAGGCGCTCGCGCTGCCACCACCGGGAACCGGCTCGCGCGCGGCCAGCGCCTCGGCAAAACCGCGACAGGTTTTATCCATCATCTCTTGGCTCATACGCACACGCACCTTCAAGTCATATATATCGGTCGGGCGGCCGACGCCGGCCGACCGCATCGATCACGTAATGGTGCTAAGTCTAGCCCATAAGTACGCGAGCGTCAGCGCATCTGGCCATCGCGGATTTCTATGGCACGCGATAGGCGTCGACAACGCAAGCATGGGACACATGGCCCACCTTTCGAGACTTCCGGACGTCACAAACTGGGACATATCTATAAATAAGGAGCCCGTTGGGGCACGGCTGCGCAACGACCACAAACCACGAAAGGAGGCATTAACGTATTCATACAACCCACGCACAAAGACATCCGCCGCAAACGGAAACAACGCCCCAACAACATGCGGCGCCATGATGTCACTAACAGACAAGGAGGACGCCACCATGAAGAAAAAGACGCTATCGATCCTTTCCCTGTGCATCGCCCTCTTTGCCGCGTTTGCCCTTGTCGGCTGCGGCGGGAGCGCGTCGAGCGGGGGCAGCAGCGCCGCCAAGAGCGAGGGCAAGGAAAAGGCCCCCGTCGCCGAAAAGACCGACTTTATCTGGTTTAAGGTCGAGATGCCCGAAGGCGTCGGCGTTAGCGACTCCGCTGGCAAGAGCGCAGATAGAATCCAGCTCACCTTCCCCGAAGACGAGAACGGTTCCTCCGACCGCTTCATCCCCGTCTGGAAAAAGGCGATGACGGCTGAGGAGTCCCATGCCGACCAGGC
>CALLSB010000104.1:0-7600 GCA_938014225.1 uncultured Collinsella sp.
CGCCCTGCGCTCCAGCATCCTCTGGACCGTGTCCCGCTCGTGCCTCGTGAGCCTTCCGTAGGCCCTCGGGACCGCCCTCGCGGAGCCCCTTTTCTTCTTTCCGGACATGCCGTCCTCCGATCTCCCGGGGCCGGCCGATCCGGCCCTCAGGGTATCGGGTTCCCACATTCATCCGCACATGTGCGGATGAATGTGGGAGGTGTTCGGATAAAGTCGATAATCAAGGCTCCTATGTGGTGGTTTTTCAGTTTGCCAACGATATGTGAACGGCTAAAAAAGTCTGCTATACTCTTTCCCGCTGTCCCCATCGTCTAGCGGCCAAGGACGCCACCCTTTCAAGGTGGATATCGCGGGTTCGAATCCCGCTGGGGGCACCACAGAATCTGAGAAGCCCGTTACCAATTCGGTAGCGGGCTTTTTGCTACCGATATGCCGGGATTCGAACCCGACAGGGTGCGAATCCCGGCATCATCGCAAGGCCTGTGGGCAAAAAATAGCAAATATGAGTACTGTTACCAATTTAGTAACAGCGATTTCATGCCATCAGAAGGCGATTTAGACGCCAGGGGTCCTACGGCGGAAGAATTGCAGGCGTTTATCAGCTATGTACTTGGACATATGTTGCGTAACAACCCATATTTTGTAAATAGATAATGCTACAGGACTTGTGACAGTACTCATATTTGACGTTTTTTGTCCACAACCCTTTATACCTAGGCAAGTCGGCGGCAAAACGGGCTTCAAAGCGTCCTTCGCAAACAAAAACCGGGGCCCGCATGATGCGGACCCCGGCTCAATACCGTGACGATATGTCAGTTACGCTCTACACGTAGAACAGAATGTCGTCGTAGGTCGGGACCGGCCAGTAGTCGGCTGCCACGATCTCTTCCATGGCGTCCACGGCGGCGCGCAGCGTATCCATAGCGGGAACGACCTCGTGTGCATACACATTGGCCTGCTCCTGCCCATCGAGGCCCTCGGCCTTCTGATGCACGGCGTCGAGCGCCTTGATGGAGTCGTTGATGGTGGTGATACCGTTGCAGAGCTTGTTGAGCGTGTTCTGCTCGCACTGCATGGCGGCCTCGGCACCGGCGGCACGAATAGTCTCAAGGCCCTTAGCGACCTTGGTGGCATAGGCGGTAATGACCGGGCGATAGGTACGACGCGCCTCGCGAACCATCGTGGTGGCCTCGATGTTCATGAGCTTGTTGTACTTCTCGAGCTTGCAATCGTAGCGGCACTGGGCCTCGGCCTTGGTCAGGACGCCCGTCTCCTCAAAGAGCGCAATGGCCTTATCGGAAACAAAGGCGGGCAGGGCGTCGGCCGTGGTCTTGTTGTTGGCAAGGCCGCGCTTCTCGGCCTCGACGGGCCACTCGTCGGAGTAGCCATCGCCGGAGAAGAGGATGCGCTGGTGGTCGGTCAGGACCTTCTTGCAGTACTCGAGCGCGGCGTCCTGGAACTCATCCTCGGGCGTACCCTCAAGCGCGTCGGCGAAGGACTTGAGCGACTTGGCCACGGCGGCATCGAGCACCAGGTTGGAGTCGGAGACGTTCTGCTCGGAGCCGCAGGCACGGAACTCGAACTTGTTGCCGGTGAAGGCAAACGGGGAGGTGCGGTTGCGGTCGGTGTTGTCCTGCATCAGCTTGGGCAGGGTATCGGCGCCCAGGTCGAGCACGCCGCGCGTGGCATGGACGGAAGCCTTACCATCGATGATCTTCTCGACGACCTCGGTAAGCTGGTCGCCCAGGAAGATGGACATAATCGCCGGAGGAGCCTCGTTGGCGCCCAGACGATGGTCGTTGCCGGCCGAGGCAACAGAGGCGCGCAGGAGTTCCTGATAGTTATCGACGGCCTCGATCACCGCGGTGAGGAAGACGATGAACTGCAGGTTGTCGAGCGGGGTGTCGCCCGGATCGAGCAGATTCTCGGACTCGGTGCCAAGCGACCAGTTGTTGTGCTTGCCCGAACCATTGATGCCCTCAAAGGGCTTCTCGTGCAGCAGGCAGACCAAGTCGTGGCGGGAGGCGATGAGCTTCATCTTCTCCATCATGACCAGATTCTGGTCGATGGCCTCGTTGACCTCGCCATAGACCGGTGCGAGCTCATGCTGGCAGGGAGCGACCTCGTTGTGCTTGGTCTTGGCGGGAATGCCGAGCGCCCACAGCTCATCGTCCAGGTCCTTCATGTAGGCCGAGACGGTGGGGCGGATAGCGCCAAAGTAGTGCTCCTCGAGCTCCTGGCCCTTGCATGGAGCAGCACCAAAGAGGGTGCGGCCGGTGATGACCAGGTCCTTGCGCTTGCGGTAAGCGTCCTTCTTGATCAGGAAGTACTCCTGCTCGTCGCCCACGGAAGGAACGACCTTCTTGGGGGTCTTACCGAACAGCGCCAAAACGCGCTTAGACTCACGCGAGAGCGCGGTCATGGAACGCAGCAGCGGGGTCTTCTTGTCCAGGGCCTCGCCCGTGTAGGAGCAGAAAGCCGTGGGGATGCACAGGACATCGTCCTTGATAAAGGCGGGGCTGGTGGGATCCCAAGCGGTATAGCCACGGGCCTCGAAGGTGGCGCGCAGGCCGCCGTTGGGGAAGCTGGAGGCGTCCGGCTCGCCCTGGATGAGGTTCTTGCCCGTAAACTTGGTAATGGCGGTGCCGTCGTGGTTGGGCTCCAGGAAGCTGTCGTGCTTCTCGGAAGTAATGCCCGAAAGAGGCTGGAACCAATGTGCGTAGTGCGTCGCGCCCTTGGAGATGGCCCAGACCTTCATGGCATGGGCAACGGCGTTGGCCACATCCAGGTCGAGCGGCTCACCGCCCTCGAGGGTTGCAGCAAGGCGCTTCCAAATGTCCTTGGGGAGGTAGTCCTTCATGACTTCCTCAGAGAACACCATGGTCCCGAAGCGGTCAGTAAGTTCGGCCATACGGAACTCCCTTCGTATCGGCACCGCGTGAGAAGCGGTGTTGATTACTAACGAACGAGTCATAGCTTAGACTCGCCGTGTTTCCGCGACATTACCGTTATGTTGCTGTCGCGAAACCAATCAATGAGGTTACCCTATCGAGGCGGCGTTGCCACCCTCAACAGCCAATCAACTGCATAAATTGCAGACCTCTCCCCATAGTTTAAGGGTAGTCAATTTGGGATGGAGCTCTATTAACTGGTATTTTGCATCAGATACCAGTCTTTATAGTCCGTGCCTAGATTAGCCGCTCTGTTATAGAGAAAGCCGATAGCAAGGCATCTTTGATTGGTATCCTCAAATAGCGAGTGAAACTCCACCGTGGCACAGTGGTGCTGTAGAATCCTTACAACACATCACACTATTACGTATCTAGAGGAGCACGATATGCGCGTCGACGAGGTTTTTAAGCAGGCAGCATCCCAGGGCACCGCGCCCATTTCGTTTGAGATGTTCCCGCCCAAGGGCGAACTGACCCTCGACACGGCTCGCGAAGTGGCAGGCAATCTGTGCAAGCTTTCGCCGAGCTTTGTCTCGGTCACCTGCTCGGCCGGCGGCTCGGGCAACGGTGCCGCCACCGCCCCCATCGCGCATATGATTACGAGCGAATTCGACACGCCCTCGGTGGCACACCTTACCTGCGTGGGCCGCTCGCACGCCGATATCGCCGCCAAGATCGACGAGTATCGCACCGCCGGCGTGGAAAACATCCTGGCCCTGCGTGGCGATCTTCCCGCTGGCGCGACCGAGGACGACAAGCCCGCCTCGGACTACGCCTACGCCCGCGACCTCATCCCCGAGCTCGTCGACGCCGGCTTTTGCGTGGGCGCCGCAGCCTACCCCGAGGGCCACATTGCCTGTGAGGATCTCAACCTCTCGGTCGAACACCTCAAGCAAAAGCAGGACGCCGGCGCGAGCTTCTTTGTGACGCAGCTCTTCTTTGATAACGAGTGCTTCTACCGCTTCCGCGAGCTTGCCAACAAAGCCGGCATCACCGTGCCCATTACCGCGGGCATCATGCCGTTTATGGGCAAGTCACAGATCAGCCGCATGGTCTTTATGTGCGGCGCGTCGTTGCCCTCCCCCGTCATCAAGATTCTCGCCAAGTACGAGAATGACCCCGAGAGCCTGCAGGCAGCCGGTGTAGATTATGCCGCCCGCCAACTTTGCGACCTCAAGGAGCACGGCGCCGACGGCCTGCACCTGTACACTATGAACCGTCCTGCGATCGCCGCGACCATTATGGAGCGCCTGGGGTAATGGAAAAATCGCACATCGATACAACCGCTGTCGAAGTGCCGGCCGACCTTGCGTCGCCGGCGCTCTACCGTATCGATGCCGCGCACCATCCCCGTGTCGACCGTGCCGAGATGCTGCGGTATCTGGGTTACGGCGGCCAGCAGATTGAGCCCGAACTGTCACGACGTATTGAGCTTGTCATTGAACGTCTGGAACTGGACATTGAGCCCCGTGGCGTGCGCCGCGTGTTTGCCGTCGATGCCACGGGCGTGGACGAGCAGGGAGAGCCCAGCATCCGTCTGGTTGGCACCAACGTTGAGCTGCGAGGTCGCGATATCTATCGACATCTCAAAGATGCCCGCTTTGCCGCGCTCATGGCATGCACCCTCGGCATGGACGCCGAGCGCCGTCTGCGCACCACGGGAGCCCAACATCCCCTGGAGGGCGCCGTGCTCGACGCCGCGTGCTCCGCTTACGTGGAAGCCGCCGTTGAGCAAATGGACCAGCAGGTCAAGACGGACGCCGCCGTTCATGGGCTCGCCGGCAACTGGCGCTTTAGTCCCGGCTACGGCGACTGCCCGCTTTCGGCCCAGCGCGCGATCGTCAATGCGCTCAACGCCACGCGGCTCATCGGCCTGACCGTCACACCCACCAGCCTACTCATGCCCACCAAGAGCGTGACCGCGGTGATCGGTCTGTTTGACGGCGAGGTCCACGACGCCCAGAGCCGCCCCACCTGCAATATCTGCCGTATGCGCGAGCACTGCCGCTTCCGCGCCGCCCACACCACCTGCTATTCCAGCCATTAGGAGCCCCCGATGTTTACTCCGCTTATCACTCATGATTCTGACGGCACTGCATTGGCAGCACCCGTTGATGCTGCACGTCGCAACGGTGCCACGTACAAGACGCGCACGATCGACGATCTGCGCATTAAGGACGATCGCCTGCGTGCGGCCATCGAGGGCACGGGACACCTGCTGTTCGACGGCGGCATGGGCACCATGTTGCAGGCCGCCGGCATGAAGGCGGGCGCCCTGCCCGAGCTGCTCAACTTTGAGGAACCCCAGGTCATTACCGACATTCAGCGTCAGTACGTCGAGGCCGGCTGCGACGTGATCACCGCCAACACCTTTGGCGCCAACGCCCACAAGCTCGACGGTGCCGCCACCGTGGCAGATGTCTTTGCCGCCGCTGTCGCCTGTGCCCGCGAGGCCGGCGCCCACTACGTCGCCGGCGATATCGGTCCCATCGGCGCGCTGCTTCGCCCCCTGGGTACCCTGAGCTTCGACGAGGCCTATGACCTCTTTGCCGAGGAAGTGCGCGCAGGCGTCGCCGCGGGTGTGGACCTCTTTATTATCGAGACTATGACCGACCTGGCCGAGATCAAGGCGGCCGTCCTCGCCTGCCGCGAGAACTCCGACCTGCCCGTCTTTGCCACCATGACCTTTGAGGAAGACGGTCGCACCTTCCTGGGAACGAGTCCCGAGGTCGCCGCCATCACGCTCGACGCCATCGGTGCCGACGTTTTGGGCATCAACTGCAGCCAAGGACCGGCCGAGCTCCGAGGACTCGCCGCACGTATGCTCACCGTTACCGACAAGCCCGTTATGGTGCAGGCTAATGCAGGACTCCCCCATGTAGACGACGACGGCAACACCGTCTTTGATATCCAAGCCCCCGAATACGCCGAGGCCGTCGCCGGCATGATCGCCGACGGTGTGAGCGTCGTGGGCGGTTGCTGCGGCACCACGCCGGCGCACATGGCGGCCTTGCGCACGCTTATCGACAACCACACGCCCAGCCCGCGCCACCGCAAGCCCAGTATGTCGGTCACGAGCGCCCAAACGGTCGTAGACCTTCCCTGCGACGGCCACAAGATCGCCGTCATCGGCGAGCGCATCAACCCCACCGGCAAAAAGCGCCTGCAGCAGGCCCTGCGCGACGGCGACCTGGACTACGTTGTGAGCCAGGGCATCAGCCAGCAGGAGCAGGGCGCCGACATCCTGGACGTCAACGTGGGCCTGCCCGAGATTGACGAGGTCAAGATCATCCAACAGGCGACCGAACAGCTCCAGGGCTCCACGCTGCTGCCGCTGCAGATCGACTCCACCGACCCCGCCGCCGTCGAGGCCGCCGTACGTCGCTACGCCGGCAAGCCCATCATCAACTCGGTCAATGGCAAACAGCAGATCATGGACGAGATTTTCCCGCTGGTCGCCCACTACGGCACCAACGTCGTCGGCCTCACGCTCGACGAAGGCGGCATCCCGGATACCGCCGAGGCACGTTATGCCATCGCCGAGCGCATCGTGGCCGAGGCTGCCCGTTACGGCATCGGCCCAGACCGCATCCTCATCGACTGCCTGGTCATGACCGCCTCGACCAACCAGCGCCAGGCTGAGCAGATCCTGCGCGCCATGTCTATGTGCAAGGAGCGCCTGGGCGTCAAGTGCGCACTCGGCGTATCGAACATCAGCTTTGGCCTGCCCGCGCGGCCGCTGCTGGGCTCGGTCTTTTTGGCCGCCGCCTTTGGTGCAGGTCTGGACGCCCCCATCATGAACCCGGGTTCTAAGCGCTTTATGGACACCGTCTACAGCTATCGCGTGCTGAG
Organism: uncultured Collinsella sp.; assembly: GCA_938014225.1. GTDB lineage: Bacteria > Actinomycetota > Coriobacteriia > Coriobacteriales > Coriobacteriaceae > Collinsella. The sequence continues at coordinate 6,804 of CALLSB010000104.1, forward strand.
CGTTGAGGACGAGGGCTCAACCGGATACATCGAACGCTACGCCGGCTGGACCGACCCGTATAAGATCGCCGCGAACCCGGCGGCCGCTCAGTCGGCATCGAGCGATGCCGCGCCTGCCGCAAGCACCACCGCAAGCGCCGATGACGACCCCATCCGCCACATGGTCGTCTCGGGCCGCAAGGGCGAGATCGCGGCCGAGACCGAACGCCTGCTGGCCGACCACGACGCCATGGACCTCATCAACAACCACTTTATCCCCGCCCTCGATGAGGTTGGCGTCCTCTTTGACCAGGGCAAGTTCTTCTTGCCGCAGCTTATGGCCTCGGCCGAGGCCGCGCGTGTGGGCTTCGACACCATCAAGCGCCTGATGCCCGCCGGTGAGATTGCCGACAAGGGCAAGATCTGCGTGGCCACCGTCAAGGGCGACATCCACGACATCGGTAAGAATATCGTCAAGATGCTGCTCGACAACTACGGCTACACCGTCTTTGATCTGGGTCGCGATGTCGATCCGCAGGAGGTGCTCAAGACCGTGCAGGAGCGCGACATTAAGCTCGTCGGCCTTTCGGCGCTTATGACCACCACGGTCGTCGCCATGGAGGAGACCATCAAACTGCTTCATGCCGAGGTGCCGGGCGTCAAGATTATCGTGGGCGGCGCCGTGCTCACCCCCGAATACGCCAAACAGATCGGCGCGGACTACTACGCCAAGGACGCCGCCGAGAGCGCGCGCATCGCCGAAGAGGTCTTTGGGAAGTAACACAACGGAAACAACCGAGCACCAAAACGTGCCGCAT
>CALLSB010000105.1:0-8642 GCA_938014225.1 uncultured Collinsella sp.
GGTGATCTCCGCCTTGAGAGGGCGGCGTCCTAAACCGCTAGACGAACGGGCCATATGTAGCAAATGCAATGGCTGGGATGGAGGGAGTCGAACCCCCATTGACGGAACCAGAATCCGCTGTCCTGCCATTAGACGACATCCCAATGACTGCATCGCTGCGCTCGGCTGTGCCTTTGCGCAAGAAAGAAATATACGGGAAGTCTCGCCGTGACGCAAGCCCCAATTTTGACTTTTTTGAAATTCAGTCAAATTGGCCTAATTTAGTCCAACCCGTGAAGGACCTGTGAAGCCGACCGCTGTACACGAAGGGCAAAACGCCGCGAGCGGTAGCCGTCAACCGTTGGCAGATTCTACCGTGAAAACGATAGCACCAGGCAACACAATCGAAGTATCAATGATCGCGTAGATATCGAGGCGCCATGGACGAAGAGCTTGATTACCTATGGGAGACCCTGGGCCTTGAGATCACTGCCGACCTTTGGCCCGAACGGGACAAAATCCATCCCACACTGCGCCCCGCCATTACTGTGGTGCAGGCAAAATACCGCCGTGCATCCTTTTTGATCATGCGGATGTCATGGCACGCGGGACTCCCCGACCTTAAGCGAATCCAGGCAAGCCTCGTCGAGTTGTCCGGCATGCCAACCGTCATATCCGAGGCGCACCTGGAGCAGCGCCAGCGCGAGCGACTGCAACAGCAGCGGATTCCCTTTATCTGCCCCGGCGTTCAGGCATATCTGCCCTTTATGGACGAGGAGTACTGGAGCGGCAAGCCCAACAAACACGTAAAGGTCTACGATCCGCACGAATGGGCACAGCTGGCGGACTGACTGGGGCAGGCCCGCCGGCGGAAAGTGCGTCCCAGATTTCAAGCTCAAACTGGTCCCCACTTTCCCGTCGAGCCCTCAACCGGAAACCGTGTCCCACAATCGAAGCTCAGAATGGGACGTGCTTTCCGCAACCGGCCACTTTGGGAAAGCGCATCCCATTCTGGAAGCGAATTCCGGGTCGCACTTTCCGCAGCCGCTACAGCAACGCCTCGGCCCAAGCCGCTTCCCTAAAGCCGGGAATCGCAAAGTCGTCGCCCACCAGCAGCGGACGCTTGACCAGCATGCCGTCGGTCGCCAGCAGCTCGTAGCACTCCCGATCCGTCATGCCCGCATCCAGACGCGCCTTCAGGCCCAGCTCTCGATATTTCATGCCCGACGAATTAAAGAAACGCCGCACCGGCAGCCCCGAACGAGCAATCCAGGTCGCAAGCTCATCGGCCGTGGGATTGTCCAAAACGACATCGCGATCGATATACTCTACCCCATGTTCGTCCAGCCATGCCTTGGCCTTCTTACAGGTCGAGCACTTGGGATATTCAACAAACAGTAAGGTCATGGGAATCCTCCGAATATAGATCGGCCAACGCAGGCACACGCCACACGAGGCGCCTTCGTATGATGGGCCAATTGTAGCCCACGGGTCACACGCTAAACGAACCGTACCCCGAATCCGCGTTTGATGAACGGCAGCAGCTCCATTGCCTCGGGCGTGATATGGCCCGCAACGTTCATGCGCTCGTCACCGGGAAGATCGACCCGCGCAATCTCAAGCTCGCCTTCGTAGCGCCCATATCCGCTATTGCTCACAGCGATCGACCCCGCCTTTCGCGGCAGGCCGGCTCCGGCATCCGTCGGCACGGAATCCGGCTTATGCGTCGTACGTGACTCATGAGACCTAAAGATGAGGACGCTCGAGTCGGGCCGGTCGTGATGAATCTGCCCGCGCACATAGGCATAACCGGGCTCAAGCTCGCATTGCAGGTCCACGTATCCGGCGGAAACTTGAGCAAACTGCGCCCAGCCCGCATCGGATAGATCGGGGTCGCCGACCAACACAATGTCGCAATCGGCGCCATGTGCAAGCTCAAGCATATTGAGAGCAACCTTTGACGCGCGACCGCGCTGCGCCTCGACCGTCGGCAGTCCCTCGAATACCGGCCCGCGAACGTTAGCATCACCCGGCACAAAAGCCATGATTTCGAATCCAAGCGCCGCAAGACGAAGATTCGTCCGAGCAACATCTTCAAGAGCTAAACCGGTATAAGGCTTGGGGTAAAAATTGTGGCAGGCGGCAAAACGAGTCACATCGGCACCGGCCTCACGCCACGATGCGATTTCATCAGAACTCACCGTCGATGCATTGACCACAATGCGAAATACACCGGACAGCTCCGCGACCCGCTGGGCGCTAAAGCCATAGTCCAAACGAAGGTATTCCAACCCCAGATCGCGCAGGTCCTCGATACGCTCAAGCCCGAGCAAATCGCACGTACGCGGCCCCACATCGGCAATGAGCGCAATGCCGCGGGCGGAAAGCAGCGACAGCACATGACGGACCTTATCGGCATACGTCGCTCCCCCATCCTCGGGAATATGCAGTGAGGTAAACGCATAGCGCGCGCCCGCCTCGGCACCACACTCAATCGTCCGCTCAATATCCTGCAAAGGGCTGGAAAGATAAATCGAAATACCCGTTTTCACGCTTCAACGCTCCTTTAAAAAAGGCCGGCGGAGCAGTTAGCCCCGCCGGCACAACCATATCATCAAGAAATCTGCCGCGCTCCGCGAGCCCTGAGCAACACGGCTCGCGATATCAAACTACTCGCCAAAGAACTCGTTGATCTTCTGCTCGTCGACGCCAAAGAACCACGTCAGGACAAAGCCGGCGGCATAGGCAAGCAGCATAGCGGCAACGTAGCCGAGCTGCTGGCCAGGAACGACGATCAGCAGGCCAAACAGACCGGAAACGCCCTGAGAAACCGTGCCGATGTGAAGCAGCGCCGCGAGCGCGCCGCCAAATCCGGCACCCAGGCAGGCCGTCACAAACGGACGAACGAGCGGCAGCGTAACAGCATACATCAGAGGCTCGCCCACACCCAGGATTCCAACGGGAATGGACTCTGCGACGTACTTCTTGAGCTTGGCGTTCTTGGTCTTAAAGTACAGCGCCAAACCGGCACCGACCTGGCCGCCGCCAGCCATCATAAGGATGGGAAGCAGGTAATTGATACCCTTGGTAGCGCCGTCGGGATCGTTGAGCATAGCGTGGATCGGCGTGAGCGCTTGATGCAGGCCGACGGACACCAGCGGCAAGAAGCCTGCCGACAGGATATAGCCGCCCAGGACGCCCAGCTTCTCGAAGATAAAGGTCAAAACGCTAAAGATGGCAGTCGTCAGCCATGCGCCAACCGGCTGGATGACGAGCATCAGAGCAAAGGCGCCGATGATGAGCACCAGCAGCGGGGACAAGAACGTGTCGAGTGCGTTGGGCATAACCTTGCGAATCTGACGCTCCATCCAGGCAAAAAATGCGCCAGCGATGAGAGCCGCGATCATGCCGCCCGCTGCGGGGTTGTACTGCGCATTGGTGAGCGGCAGCAGAATGGCAGTGGCAGGATCAGCCGCGCCAGGCGCAAGCAGGGGCATGGCACTGTTGGCGATGCACATCATGCCGGCGATGCCGCCCAGCGCAGCGGAACCACCAAACTCACGTGCCGCGTTATAGCCCACCAAGATAGGCAGATAGGCAAACAGGGCCCAGCCCATGGAACGAATGCCCTGGTACCACCACTCGCCTGCAAGCGCGCCTGCCGTCGAGACGTTAATGACGTTGCAGATACCGTTGATGAGGCCAGCCGCAATGATGCCGGGAAGCAGGGCGACGAAGACATTGGAAATCTTCTTGAGGAAGGCCTGAACCGGCTTGGACTCGTACTTGGCTTTCTGCGCGGCCTTGTTTGTGGCCGCAGCGTCAACCACGCTCTCGTCGGCAACGCCTTTCGCAAGGCCGGTGAGCTTGGAGAACTCCTCGAGCACCTTATTCACCTTGCCCGGACCCAGCACGATCTGCATCGTGTCGTCCTCGACCAGGCCCATCACGCCGTCGAGCGCCTTAATACCCTCCGTGTCGACGTTGCCCGTGTCTTTGACGGTCACGCGCAGGCGCGTCATGCACGCCGCGTTTGCGAGCACGTTGTCTTTACCGCCCAAAAGGTCCAGCAGCTTTTGAGCCAGCTCTTTGTTCGTCATAACTCCTCCTTGTATTGGGTATCTCGTCTGGATGTCATATCAGCTCACGCCGCGCACCTATTGGGCGTCGGCATTGCTCTTCTCATGGCCACTCACCGCAGCACGGACATGGCCTCGCGCCCGCTCAAGAGCTACCGTAGCCTGCTCGGCATCGCAGTCCAACAGTACCGAGACAATAGCGGTTTTTACATGGCCGCCGGCATCTGCAAGCGCCTGAACGGCGCGCTCGCGCGTGCAGCCGGTCGCCTCCATCACGATGTTCTGGCCGCGCACCACCAACTTCTCGTTCGTCTGCTGCACATCGACCATCAGGTTTTGGTATACCTTGCCGATCTTGACCATGGCACCGGTCGAAATCATGTTGAGAATGAGCTTTTGAACCGTTCCCGCCTTGAGCCTCGTTGAGCCGGTCAGCACCTCGGGACCGGGCACGGGCTCAATGGCAAGATCTGCGCTCTCCCCGATCTTCGACCCTTGGTTGCAGGCAATTGCAATGGTCTTGCACCCAGTTGCCTTGGCGTACACAAGGCCGCCCACCACATAGGGAGTACGGCCGCTTGCCGCCAGGCCAACGACAAGATCCTTGTCCGAGAGTCCACGCTCTCGCAGGTCGTTCGCGCCAAGCTCATCGCTGTCTTCGGCACCTTCGACAGCCTTGATAAACGCCGTCTCGCCTCCGGCAATGAGCCCGACAATCAGATCGGGTGACACGCCAAACGTGGGCGGACACTCCGAAGCGTCGAGTACGCCCAGACGACCGCTGGTGCCTGCGCCCATGTAAAAGACGCGCCCGCCGCGCTCGAGCGCCTCAGCAGCCCAGTCGATTGCTGTGGCAACCTGGGGCAACACTTTCGTGACCGACTGGACGGCACGAAGATCCTCATCGTTCATCGTCGTGACGATTTGCAGCGATGTCATCGTATCGAGGTCCATTGACCTTTGATTACGCTGTTCGGTCGTGAATTTTGTTAAATCGAGCATTTCATTCACCTCATCTTTCCTGTTTCTCGATGTAGTTTTGCTTAATGACATGCGTCGCCCGTTCGTAGTCGCTGGCAACGTAAGCAGCGTACAGGGCATCGACAACCATAAGCTGGGCCATACGCGAAGCCATGGCACCGCTGCGGACCAAGGGTTCACTCGCAGCAACGCCGAGCACGGCATCGGCCATGGTGGCAAGCTTGGATGATCCATCTACTTTGGTAACGGCCACAACGGGACAGTTGTGACGTTGAGCCTCGGCGGTGCAGTCCAGCACCTCTTGCGTCAAGCCCGAGTAGCTAAAGGCGATTGCCATATCGCCCTCATGCATGTTCTTGGCACATAAGAGCTGATCATGCCAGTCGTCGTACAGATGGCACTCTTTGTCGACTCGCATGAGCTTTTGCGCCAGGTCGTGCGCGACCAAACGAGAGGCACCAATACCGAACAGATTGACCGCGCGTGCCCGCTTAAGACGGGCCGCGCATCGCTCCAAGACGGTGTAATCGAGCGTTCGCGCCGTCGCCTCGATCGTGCGCACGTTGCTTTTCATCACCTTCCCCACGATACGTTCGACGCTGTCATCCATGGAGATGTCCTCGAGGGCTACGTCTTTCTTGTCACCTAAGAGCGCCAGCTCGGCAATCAGTTCGCGCTGGAACTCCTTGTAGCCCGCAAAACCCAAACGCTTGCAAAAGCGCAAAATGCTCGAGGGCGAGGAGAACGTGACATCGGCAAGACCGCGGACGGACAGCCCGACCACCTCGTGCGGATGAGCGCTTACATATGCGATGACATTGCGTTCCGCCGGGCTCGCGCTGAGCTCACGCTCGCGAAGCCGCAAAAGCAATCCGTTTGCCATCTCAAACACCTCCGTTGAGAAGAATTAAAGACCAACGAACGATTCGTACCGGATACAAACAGCTTTTGCGGTACATTGTGCCGCATCGTGGCGCACAAAGGGCGAGCGTTCTACCGCTCGCCCCTCAAATCCGACCGCTCGGAAATACGCGCGACACAAAATAATTCAACGAGGTTGCATTATCAGAAACGGGTTTGTTACCGGCTAGCGCCTCGCATGGGCGCCGATCGGCCGAGTCGCATGGCGCACCAACGCCGCTGCCAGCAATACCAACAGCATGGCGGTGACATAGCCCGCAGCATCGAATCCTAAATCGATAACGTCGAAATGCCTGCCGGGAACAAAGATCTTATGCACCTGATCGCCAACGGAGCAGGCGGCGCAAAAGAGCAATACGGGCACGCAACGGGAGCATACGCTCCACGGACGCCTGGAAAGGCAAACCACGACCACGGAGGCGAATAATCCGACGAAGAAAAACTCTACGGTATGGGCAACGCGACGGACGTTTGTGCCCACCCACATGCGAATGGAAGCAAGTCGGCCAGACCGGACATTCGAGGCAGCCGAATCGGCGCCCCCGGTCATTCCGTTCTCTGTCTGGGCTTCACCCGTGGCATCAGCAGCCTGAACGCCCGTAGCCTGACCCTCCACCACACGCGCGGTGGACTCGCTCAGCAACGACGTCTCCACCGCATTTTGCTCCGTCAGCACCCAGATGCCCGCCAGCGTTGCAACGAACAGAACAATTGCGGTCCATCCGATTATTTGTTTTACGCGCGCCAAGGGCCAACCTCCTTTTTTGAATATCAGCGAGTGTAGCCCCAAATGGCATCGTCACCGTATCAAAATTTGAATCGCAACAGGAAGCGACAAAGCGACGCAAACCCCTACCCCGCCTCGCGCATCCAGCGATCGAACGTCCCCACGCACACGCCCAGGCACTTTGCTGCCTGGCTGCGGGTAATATCGCCTGCCTCATAGCTATCGCGCACCAGCTCAAACTGAGGAGGGCACGGCTTGCGAGGTCGACCGAAACGAACCCCTCGCGCCCGCGCCGCTGCAATTCCCTCCGGCTGGCGCCGATGGATATTCTCGCGCTCCACCTGCGCCACGTAGCTCAGCAGTTGCAGCACAATATCGGCAATCAGGGTGTTGGTCACATCCGGCGCGCCGCTGGCCCTAGCGCGCGTGTCAAGCAATGGCATGTCCAACACCACAATGGCAACCCCGAGCTCCTTGGTAATGCGTCGCCATTCCTCAAGAATCTCGGAGTAATTACGACCAAGTCGGTCGATAGAAAGCACCACCAGCACGTCCCCGTCTCCCAGGACGTGCAACAGCTCGCGATAATGTGGTCGATCGAAGTCCTTGCCGCTCGCATGGTCGGCATAAATATTCGCTGAGCCCACGCCATAGGCGCCCAGCGCATCCAGCTGCCGATTCAGATTCTGATCGCGCGAACTCACCCGCGCATACCCGTACACCGTCGCCATCTCATCCCCGCTTTCTTGTAAACCTGCCAAAAGGGACAGGTTTATTTTGGTAGGTTTTACCTCTCAAATAGCAGGTAAGCGGGCGGCCGAGCAGACGGCAAGGTAGCCACTATTCAAATGCGGAGGGCGGCCCCGAAAGACCGCCCTCCGCTCTCTCGCCACGAGTCGGGATTTAGCTAATGGATAAGCTTAAAGTCCAAGTGCCCACGCGTGGTATTGACGCGCGAGACCTCGATAATCACGCGCTGCCCCAGCTCGTAACGGGTGCCCGTGTCGGCACCTGTGAGCGTTAGCGCGTCCTCGTCGAACTCGAACCACTCGTTGCCCAGGCTCTTAATTGAAACCAGGCCCTCGACCTGTGTTAGGTCCAAGCGCACAAAGAGGCCCATGCTGCTAACCCACGAGACGGTTCCGGCATAGCGCTCACCCAGACGGTCCTCATAGTACTGGGCAATCTTGATCTTTTGCGTCGCATGGCTGGCGGCATCTGCCGCGCGCTCGGCATCGCTACATGCGCGGCAGATCTGCGGCAGAATGCGCGGCAGCGACTCGCGCCCCTTGCCGATCAGCCGCGGCGTACGGACCAAGGCGTCCTTGCCGCCGAGCTGCTCATAGGCCAACTGCAGTTTGAGCACGCGGTGCACCACCAGATCGGGGTAGCGACGGATGGGACTCGTAAAGTGACAGTAGCACGGCGCGGCGAGCGCAAAGTGGCCCTCGTTGCGCGGCTTGTACAGCGCGCGCTGCATGCTGCGCAGAAGCAGCGTGTTGACGAGCGGTGCGTTGGCCGTACCGGCGGCAGCATCAACTGCAGCCTGCAGCTCATCGGGGCTCCCCAGGGCAATACCGGCAGCACGGCGATCGTCGATGATGCCTAGCTGCGCCAGCGCAACGGCAGCACCGTGCAGGCTATCGGGGCTCGGATCCTCATGCACACGATAGCAGGCCTCGATATCACGGTCTGCCAGCCACTCTGCAACGCACTCGTTGGCGAGCAGCATGGCTTCCTCGATAAGCGACGTGGCACACGAACGCTCACGCGCCACAATCTGCACGGGCACTCCGTCCTCATCCAATAGAGCGCGAATCTCGGCTGTGTCAAAATCGACTGAGCCGCGGGCGCGACGAATACGACGGCGAAGTTCGGCGAGTTCGTTAGCGGCGACAAGGAAATCGCCGAGGTCGATGTTGTAGCCGCGGGCGGCCTCCTCGCACGCAAGACCG
>CALLSB010000106.1:0-38943 GCA_938014225.1 uncultured Collinsella sp.
TGACACGGAAGAGGTCAGAAGTTCAAATCTTCTAACGCCCACCAAATGTTCGCAGTTCAGAGGCTATGCCCTCTGGGCTGTTTTGTTTTATGTCGCTAAATCCGCCGGCAGTTCCAACCGCCCAACTAGCCAAAAGCCGACCATCTACTTGCCGATCTATCCATCGGCATAACCAATCAGTCCGCACCGCAACTTCTCAGCAAAACGCCGCGATGTCTGTGCCCTGCGGTATCCTTGAGCCACTTGCACCTGCAGCACCAAGGAGCCGCCATGCGCACCGAGCTCGATGTCCCCTTTTCGCACAAAGAAGAAGCCAAGGCGCTGGGCGCCAAATGGGACCGGACCAAGAAGATCTGGTATGTACCCAGCGGCGTCAACCCCGAGCCCTTTGCCGAGTGGCTGCCCGGTGTTGACCGATCCGACCCCTCAGCGCCGTATATATATCTAGTACTGGGCAAGCGCGAGTGCTGGAAGTGTCACAAAGAGACCTCGGTCGCGGCCTTCGGCATTCCCTATCGAACCGATAACGACGAGAGCATCGCCATCGCGCACGCGCCCAACGAAGCCGGGTACATTGCCATCGACACGGCCAACGCCAACGCACTCGCCATCGTGCCCGCTCTTGGCTGCGTGCCGGGCGAGATCCGCGACTACCTTCATAAGCGCTGCGGCTACAAGCCCGTAGGCGCGCGAGCCTCCAAAGCCCCGTCGCTCGGCAACACGTGTACCAGTTGCGACGCGCTGCAAGGCAGCCGCTATCTGTTCGAGGAGCCCTCGTCCCCGTTTGCCCTCACTGCCATCAACAAGCTGCCGGCACTGGAGTTTATACGCGTCGAAGTTGCCGGCGTCTTTGGCGTCCCGGCCACGCGTACCGACTTTGACCAGGCGCTCTTTACCTGGGCACGCGACCATCACGCCGAGTTCCACAAGCAACTCGGTGAGGGGATTTATTTGTAGAGATGACATCGAGGCATTGAGGAGCAGGAGCTCGATCGTTAAACAATCCCAAAACGCTACAGCCCCAGAATGTGCTCCAGATAGCCCTTGTTGAACCAGAACGATTGCTTCGTCATCCAGCGCCCATCGGGCAGTTCGCAAGCATTCCTTGCGATGTCACCGATCTCTGTTCCATCGGCAAACTTGTAAGCCGCTTTTGACGTATGCGGGCGAACGTGAACAATTGGGTTGTCCGCCATACCGGGCAGATTGTTAGTCACTTTGAGCTTTCCGCTTGCATCCCGATACGGGTTGAGCTCAACGCCCTCACGTATTACCTTTCGCGTCTCATCCCAACAAGCTTTCGCAGGGCCTTCGATTTCGTTTTCTCCCATCGCCCAGAACAAACAACGGTCGAGACGCAGCACGCCATCGTGGTCCTCGCGAAACACAACGAAGAAGAAGCGATTGGTCTCAAGGCACGCATGAAAAGGCGACGTTTCCCAGTCTTCCTCGATCAAACGCTTGAACTCAAACGGTGGGAACGACATAGCCTGTTCGATGTGCCCCCTGTTGTTAACTCGAACGGTTCGGACGGAAATGCCTGCCTTGACGAATTCCTCGGCAGCATTGTTTTTGATTCCGAGCATACGATAGACGAGCGTTGTCCACTGCGCCTTATTGCCCGTGTACTCCAACCCGTATTGCTCCGCAATCTGGCGATCAGTTTCGCCATAGTGTTGCTCGATAAGTCCAGTTACGTAACTTTCGAAATCAATGGACTCGTCGTCGCCTCGAACGATGCTCTCGCCGATACGCGGGGCACCGAGAACATAGGCATGAAGCACATAGTCCATGTACGAGCGTTTGAGAGAAAAGGCGCGGCGCTTCGCGCGACGGCGTTCGATCTCGCCCGTATCGGTATTGAAGTACTCGTAGTACCGGTCGACCCACATTGTCGCTTCGGTTGCGCCCTTTGTGCATGCGCCCAAGTAGGTGGTCATGCCCTCCGACAGCTCGTCTGCGCGACCATCCTGAATGTACGAAATGATTTTCTCGTAGTCAGCGCGGATGATCTTCATATCCTCTTCGGGCAGACGAACCATGACCGCACGCTCAATGCGTTGGTCGTATTTATCGATGGAACGATCGCGGCCATAGTAAATCAACAGGATATTGCTGAGCTTGGTCTTGAGGTGCGAATTGTCATAGTCGAGCGAAACGGGACGGTCGTAAGGAATCATGGTCAGGACAAGACGTTCACCGGCAGATTTACGACCGTCTTTAAGTACGTCAAAACACGTTGCCTTGAGCTCGACACCCGCCTCGGGAAAGTCCGGCCGGTCGTCGCTGTTGGCCTTGTAGCCAAAGTAACGCTCCTCGATCAGGGTCCCCATACCGCCCTTGTACTTTTTGGAGCCAAAGTCCTTGGGCGCGCTCTCCCCCTCCGGCGCAATACCAAGCTCAAGAATATCGCGAAACGTCATCCCGTCGAGATTGGCAGCATACCGCTCGATGCTAGAGGGGTCAGAAAAATCAGTATCGTCAAGCATGCGCTTGAAATCGAGGTGCTTCTTGGACATAGGGTACCTCCGAACGTCGCAGTTAACCTCATGGTAGTTCAGGGCAGCATATTCCTCCATGAAATTGAGGTCTTGATCTTGTCCGCTCGATCGGCTATTGTTGTGAGCACCATAAACGGACACAGTAGCGATTGGAGAAACGTGTCTGAGATTAATATTGCCGAGCTTTTTGCGGGCGTCGGTGGATTTCGTTTGGGTCTCGAGGGCTATGCCGACCCTCGACATCCCGAGTTTTATATGAAGCCCGCCGGGCCCTTTCGCACCATTTGGGCCAACCAGTGGGAACCGCCCGGAACCAAGGCGCGTCAGTTTGCGGCACGTTGTTACATGGACCGCTTTGGCGAAGATTCCGTTGTCAACGAAGATATCAATAAGGTCTTGGAGCAGGCTGAAGCCGGCGAAATTAAAATCCCCGACGTACAAATGGTCGTCGGCGGCTTCCCTTGCCAGGACTACTCTGTTGCACGCCCGCTCAATCAGGCGCACGGCATCGAGGGCAAGAAGGGTGTCCTGTGGTGGGACATCTATCACTTTCTCGAGATGAAGAAGCCGCGCTTCGGTCTCTTTGAGAACGTTGACCGTCTGCTCAAGTCGCCCGCGTCACAGCGCGGTCGCGATTTCGCCATCATCTTGAGCTGCCTTGCCGACCTCGACTACACCGTCGAATGGCGCGTCGTTAACTCTGCAGAATACGGTTTTCCCCAGCGTCGCAAGCGCGTTTACATCTTCTGCGAGAAGAACGCTGGCAAGGTTGATCTCGTTGATCGCATGCACAACGGCGTCATGGCTAAAGCCTTCCCCGCCATCTATCCCGACGAGATGTCCGAGCTCGACGTTTTGCCCGACCCCTACGAAAACTCAACTCGTTTTGGCGTCGGCCAAAAGACCTCTCAATTCAAGAATGCTGGCGTCCTGCAGGGCTGTCATATTCTGACCTGCGACTTTGCCGAGAACTATCACGGTGAGCGCCACGTGCTTGGCGACGTGCTTGTCGACGAGGCTGATGTCCCGGAGCAGTTCTACATCTCCGACGAAAAGCTTCCCGACTGGCGCTACCTTAAGGGCAGCAAGCGCGAAGAGCGCACTAACAAAAAAACAGGCTTTACGTACACGTATTCCGAGGGAGCCATGAGCTTCCCGGATGCCACCGACAAGCCGAGCCGCACCATCCTCACAGGAGAAGGCGGCACGGGAGCGAGCCGCTTCAAGCACGTCATCGAATGTCCCGATGGCCGTTTCCGCCGTCTTGTTCCCGACGAGCTCGATCAGCTTCAGGGATTCCCGAAAGGCTGGACCGATACGGGCATGACTGACGGCCATCGAGCCTTCTGCATGGGCAACGCACTCGTCACCGGCGTGCCCCATCGCATTGGCGAAGCTATGGTCGAAGTGTACGGCCTCTAAGGCAAGCAATCCGGAGCCGGCAGTTCACGCTGTCGACTCCGTTTTTTCCATCCCACTCCCCTGTATACTGATGTAGCACGTGTTTCATCCGGGCTTGTTGGGCCGGATTGTTCATGGGAGGGTCTTATGGCTGCTTCGAATCCGCCTAAGGGGAGCGTTTCTTCTTCGTCCATCAAGCCGGTTACGCGCAAGGCCGTGCGCTGCCAGCGCGAGGTCGCTTGGCTTGTCACGCAGGCGGCGGGCAGGCTTGTGGCGACCACCCAGGACGTCAATGCGCCTACGCCGAGCTTTGTGTTAGCGGCGGCACTGGATTTTGTGCGCCAATTGGAGCTTGCCGAACAGGATGCCGGCGGCCACCTCGACTACCAGAATGTTATGGCGCCCGACCTGCAAACGTTCTGCCACATGGCCAAGTTGTCCGCCGCGCCCAATGCGCTTTCGGACGCAGGCTACATGTTTACGCTCTCAGGCGCGGACCTTATCCGCGACATCTATGCATACTGCAGTGAACTCGCCAAGCGCCACGTCCTTGACGCGGCAGAAGTCAAACCGGGGTATGTCATCAAGCTGGTTCTTAGGCTGTTCTTGATGAACGGATTCGGGGCCATGCCGGCGTAAGCCGAGTCTTCAGCATCACCGTCGACTGAGCAACAACCGCTTTACCTTAGTGGGCGCCAATTGAGGGTCGATTATTGGGTCGCCTCGTCCACTAACGCATTTATTCCACGCGCTCTGACAGTCGATACTTGCGGTTGCGGCTCGTCGCCGGCGCCGTGGGCTCAAGCTCGCCTTGAGCAATGAGCGCGTTGACGCGCGACCTAACCTGGGAAATTGTAAGCCCCGTGCGTTCTGCCAGCTCACGCGTCCCCAGCTCGCCGTAGTGTTTGAGTGCCGTCACAATTAAGCCCCCGCCATGATCGACCGGCTCGATTTTTGAACGGTAAAGTACGATCTTGAACCGATCGAACCCCGGGCAGAACAGGGGCTCGGCCAGACCATGCGCGCGCATGGCATCGACCATCATCGGGATGCCCGAGCCATTGCCCTCAGCCGGCGAACCTGCGCCATCCGGCAGCGGGACAATCGACATGAGTTTCACGAGCGTCGCGTTACGGCATCGGGAGCTGCCGTCAAACAAGTTCTCGCGAGTCTTTCCCCCGTAAAGGCCGCCAGGATTCGTCACCTCGACACGATCGTCAAAGACGTCGACGGCAATCGATTGTCCACAGAACCGATCCCCGTATTCTCGATGGATTACGGCGTTGGTGATTGCCTCGCGCAGAACCTCCTCGGGAATCTCCAGCGAGTCGACACGCGAGACGCCTTGGACGGTCGAGGTTCGCCGCAAATTCTTGGCGACGGCCGCGACAGCATCCGAGATCATCTCGCCCAACGTTCCCTCACAGATTGTGCGGTCCATGAACCTCAGCGACCCCGCCGTGCCTTTCCGGGTCCCCGCATAGACAGCCATGTCGATAAAGAGCTTGGGATAAAACTGCTGAGGGTAGGTGCCCGCAACTAGGAGTCCAGCCTTGGTGACATTGCCCTGGGAATCAAGGAAATTTAGGCGCTCCAGCTTCGTTTGTTTGTCCGGCGCGCCGCGCATCGCCCGGGGCGTCAACGAGAAAGCCCGATCTATCGTACGGTCGACCAGCGTCTCGTCGAGATCGTCCGCGTCCGCGTCCGCCACCGCGTCGCGATCGCTCGGAGTCGCTCGACCGTATGACGCCAATGCGAGCACCTCGGTCGACGAAAGCGGGACATCTTTGTCATCGATGCGTTTGTAGCTGCCACCTTGAGCGCCCCGTTCTATGACATAACAAGGCTTGCTCGACGGGTCGAGCTCCTCAATCGTGATGACCAGAACCACGGTGCCCTGGAGCTCCACGCGCTCAATGGTGTATTTGGGCGGATTGGCCAGCTTTCCGCGACCGCCGGCATCGCCCATGCCCGCCACGAATTGGTTGAGCACTTTCTCGGTCTCAAAGTTTGCAACCGGGACAAAACCTGCGCGCTCACTCACTCCGAGCACGATGGTTCCGCCGGCAGTGTTCGCGAATGCGCTCACCGTTTCCCACACGTCGCGGGAAAGCGTCGTGGCGCTCTCCTTCACTTCGACGTTAAGATCATCCGAGCCCATACGCCTTAAAGACTCAAGCAGACCGGTCAGCTCGTTTTCATTCATCTGCACGTCCTTTCGCTCGGTCCTGCGGAGAATGCCGCGGATAGATTTCCCTCGTCTCTCAGTTATCTCTCGTAATTATCTCTCATTTATCTATCTATCTCTCGGCTTAGAGATAAGAGATAGATAGAGATGGAATGTCTACCATTTGCTTCATTTATACATATTTTTGCTGGTAGAACAATCGGTATTGAGACAATACCATGATTGCCTGTCTCTTTGCTGCTCAGTTATCTCTCATATTTTTCTCTCATCTTCCTGTCATCTCTCATATTAGAGACGAATGAGGGACGAGAGATACGCGAGTGATGGACAAGCGAGGATTTTCGGACGGTCGGATATCGAGAGTGGATATTTGGACGGTTTTTGGGGCTTTTGCGGCAAATTCCGTCCAAATATCCACTCTCGTTCGATAGGTATCCGGAAATCCTCGCTCGTCCGTCCGAATATCCACTCTCGTTTGGCGAGTGTCCAATTTTCCACGCTCGTGCGGCGGGCACGCGGGACCTATGCCCAATCCGCTGGCATCGTCTTCAGTTCGCCGCAGGGTCACAGCCCCATATGGGTATACTTTCGAGGATTCGACTCGATTCGCCCCCGCTGGGGCGTCAAAGGAGACTGCATATGTCCACCACCTCAACCGACCCGCGCGCCGTTGCCGCCGCGCTGCTGGTGCCCGGCACTACCTGCCACGGCTTTGCCGTCGAGCGCTGCGAGACCGTGCCCGAGCTCGACTCGGACGCCTACGTGCTGCGCCACGCCGCATCGGGCGCGCGCCTGCTGTACCTGGCGTGCGATGACGAAAACAAGGCCTTTGCCATTGGCTTTAAGACGCCGCCGGCCGATTCCACCGGCGTGTTTCATATTCTTGAGCACTCGGTGCTGTGCGGATCGGCCAAGTTTCCCGTCAAGGAGCCGTTTGTCGACCTGATCAAGAGCTCCATGCAGACGTTCCTCAACGCCATGACCTACCCCGACAAGACCATCTACCCCGTTGCCACCACCAACGAGCAGGATCTGTACAACCTGATGGACGTGTATCTGGACGCGGTGTTCAACCCGGCCATCTATACCAAGCCCACCATTTTTGAGCAGGAGGGCTGGCACTACGAGCTGGACCTGCCGGAGGACGCCGAGGTCGACAGCAGCTCCGCGAGCCTGCGCGAGGGCACGCTGCGCTATAACGGCGTGGTGTTCAACGAGATGAAGGGTGCGCTGTCCGACCCCATGAGCGTGCTGGACGACGCCGTCAACGCCGCGCTCTATCCCGACACCGCCTATGCACACGAGAGCGGTGGCGACCCACGCGCGATTCCTGCGCTCACCTACGAGCAGTTCCTGGACACGCACGCGCGCCACTACAATCCTTCCAACTCTTATATAACGCTCTACGGCGACCTAGATGTGGACCGCGCACTGGCCTTTTTGGACGAGCGTTATCTGTCGCAGCCGAGTGCCGCGAGCCGCCGCATGGACGCTGCCGTCGCCGCCGGCGAGAACCCGTCCACGCTGGCGCCCAATCCGCTGGGCGTGCAGGCACCCGTGACCTGCGAGTACAAGCGCGTCGAGATGGCTACCACGCCCGAGAACGCCCTGGTGGGCCTGGGCCTTGTGCTGGGCAGCGCGCTCGACCGCAAACGCACGATCGCGGCAGATATCCTGTTTGAGGCACTGCTGGGCTCCAACGAAGCGCCAGTTAAGAAGGCCATTCTGGCCGCCGGCCTGGGCGGCAACGTGGTGAGCTACACCGCGGCCGAGAGCCTGCAGCCCTACGAGCTCATCATGCTGCAAAACGCACAGCCCGGCGTGGCGCGCGAGCTGCGCCGCGTGTTCCAGGACGCCTGCCGCGACCTATGCGAGCATGGCGTTCCGCGCGAGCGCCTGGAAGCCATCATCAGCAGCAACGAATACGACCTGCGTCAGCGCGACTACGGCATCGCCGACGGCGTGGCCATTGCGTGCGACGCGCTGAGCACGTGGCTCTACGATGACGACGCCGCGACGCTGGCGCTCAAGTACGGCCCGGTGTACGAGGAGCTGCGCAGCGAGCTGGACGGCAGCTATTTTGAGGACCTGCTGCGCGAGCTGGTGCTGGAAAACGACCACATGGCACTGGTCGAGCTGGTGCCGGTGGACGCCGCCGAGGGTTCGGAGGGTGCCGAAGCCGCCGAGCTGGCAGCCAAGCGCGATGCCATGACCGATGCCGAGCTGGCCGACGTGGTCGAGCGCACGGCCGCGCTGCGTGCCGCGCAGGAGGCGGAAGACACGCCCGAGGCCAAGGCCACGCTGCCGCGCCTGCGCGTGTCCGACATTGGCGAGGCGCGCCCCGAGCCGCCGCTGGTCGTAGACACGACCACGCCCATCCCCTGTCTGCGCCACGACATCCCCACCAACCGTCTGGCCTACGCCATGCAGTATTTCGACCTGAGCTGCGTCGCGTTTGAGGACCTGCCCTATGTGACACTGCTCTGCCGCCTGCTTAAGCAGCTGCCCACGCGCGAGCACTCGGCCGAGGAACTCGACAACTTGCTCGCTGGCAAGCTCGGCTTTTTGAGCTTTACGACCGAAGTCATGACGCAGCCCGACGTGGACGGCGTGCGCCCCTACCTGCTGGTGAGCGCCGGCGCCCTGTCCGAGAAGATCGATGCGCTGGCGAGTCTGCCGCGCGAGGTATGGTCGAGCACGCTTTTGGCAAACGCCGACGCCGACCGCGTGCGCGACGTGCTCACGCAGATTCGCATTGGGCTTGAGCAAGGCTTTATCAACAACGGCCACTCGGCGGCGCTCGGTCGCGCGATGAGCTACAGCTCGCCTTCGGCCGTGGTGCGTGAGCAGCTCTCGGGCGTGGATTTCTATCTGTTCCTGCGCGATCTGCTCGAGCACTTTGACGAGCGCCTGGACGGCCTGCGCGCCAAGCTTACCGAGCTGGCAGGCCGCATCTTTGTGGCCGATGGCTGCCTGGCGAGCTTTACCGGCAGCGATGAGGACTTTAACGCGTACTGGAATGCCGCGGGCGACCTGGGGCTGGACGCTGGCGACGGCGCCGATGCCGGCCGCGACGCGCTCGTGGTGCCGACGCCGTACGACCGCCACGAGGCTTTTGTCATCCCCAGCGACATCTGCTTTGCGGCAAGCGCGTGCGACCCGCGTCGCCTGGGCATTGACGTGACGGGTGCCTGGGCGGTTGCCGCCAACGCACTCTCCTACGACTACCTGTGGAACGAGATTCGCGTGAAGGGCGGTGCGTACGGCTGCGGATTCCGCGCAGCCGGCGAGCGCCAGACGGCGTTCTACACCTACCGCGACCCGGCGATCGATCCTTCGATTGAGCGCGTGGAGCGCGCGGGCGCATGGCTCGGCAGCTTTGAGCCCGACGAGGCCGCCTTTGAGGGCTTTATCGTGAGCTGCGTGAGCGGCATGGACGCGCCGGTGAAGCCGTACGCGCTCACCAAGCGCCGCAACACGACCTACCTGGCCGGGCTCGATCCGCACGCACGCGAGGAGCGCCGCGCCCAGACGCTCGCCGCCACGCCCGGTGAGCTGCGCTCGCTCGGCGCCGACGTGACGCGCATCGCAGCCGTCTCACCCACCTGCGTCTTTGGCGGCCGAGACGTCATCGCCAAGAGCAACGCCGGCTTTAACGTCATCGACCTGCTGGCCTAGCCACAGCCAAGCAAAACCACCACAAAGGGGACAGGCACCTTTGTGGTGGTTTGCGAGTGGGCCGCTACTTGATAAACGGGTTCAGCCTGGCCGCCAGCGGATCGAGCTTGTACATGGTTGCAAAGCGCTCACGACCATAGTCGGAATCGTTGCTCCAGCTACCCTGGTCGACGTCGTACTCTGCATCCAGACGAATCCACTCCTCCGGCTTGTTCTTCTCGTGCTTGTTGCAGAAGTAGCGCTGGTACTCGACCTCGTGCTCAAACTCAAACTCGGCATCCGAACCGCGACCGGCATACTCGTCGACCGACGTCAGGTTGCCGTGCTCGTCGTAATAGAACTCCGCATAGCCGCCGCGCTCGGAATCGATCCTGTCGAGCTTTCCGTCGCTGTACGAATAATCCACCGCGGCATACGAGTTCAGCGAGCCATAGTCGTTGCCGTGCGAGTCATATGCCACAGGCGAGATGCGCGAAATGTTACCGTCCTTGTCATACTCGTAGCCCGCGGTGATCGTCCACCTGGTGCCCACGGTATCCCCCTGACAGTCCAGCGTAAAGGACGTCACGCGATCCTTGTCGTATCCGTACGAATACACGACCGTCCGAGGATTGGCCGGGCTGGTATCGGTGTTGGTCACCATGTTGCCGTCCTGATAGACATACGTGCTCGTACTCTCGCCGTAGCCCGCGTGGGTCGTCTTGTTGATCAGGTTTCCGTCCGCGTCGTAGGTAAACGTCGTGTTGCTCGACGAATCGCTCACGTCGGCATCGCAGTCGATGCGCGTGACGTTACCGTCGGCGTCGTACGTAAACGTGTTGACGTTCACGTAACCGCCTGCCAGATCTTCCTCAATCTCCGAGATGCGATGCGACTCATCGTGCTCGACGTTGTAGTTTACACCGCCACCTTGCTTGACGGCAGACGTGAAGCCCGTGACGTAACCGTTCTCGTCACGCTCAATCTCGTAGATATCGCCGTACTGGTCCGATTTATCGGTGCCTTCATAGGACACCGGCAGCCACAGCTCGTCGAGCTGCGTGTCCTTAATGCCGCTAACCTTCGTATCCCGCGGCAGTGCCAACGTGGCGAGCTTCTTTTTACCCGAAAGATCGACGCTTTTGAGCTCCCCGGCATTTGAAAGGTCGAGCTTCTCGATGTTGTCGCAACCGTCCAGGTTAACGACGGTGACGTTGCTCGCCGAGTTAAGCTCGAGGGTTTTAAGGTCTCCGCAACCCGAGAGGTCCAGGTTGACGAGTTTGTCCCCACCGTATTCCACACTGGTAACGTTGGGGAACACCTTGCCCAGGCCCTGCGTCGACGCGACGCCGTCCAGCTCGACCGACGTCACCGCCTTGGCCTCGTCGCGTGAAATGCGGCCGTCACCGTTCGTGTCGTACTTGGTCGAGACAAGCGCACGCATGCCGCTATCCGGGAAGGTCTTCTCGTCGATTGGGGTGGTCGCAATCTGGGTGAAGTAGAACAGCGCGCCACCGCCGATGCCCGCCGCCACGACAAGCGCCGCGGCAAGGGCGATGAGGGGCTTCTTGGAACGCCTGCGCCGCGCGGGCTGCTGCACGGGCACGTATTGCCCAGGAGCGGGCGCGGCAGGCTGGGGTTGCTGCGTGGCCGCGGCCTGGTCGGGTGCTACGGGTGCGCCGCAGACGGGGCAAAAGAGGGCGTCGTCGACAAGCGGCGTGCCACACGAGCGACAAAACATGGCGGGCTCCTTTCGGTTCATTCCTTCCACCATGAAGGTAAACCCAAAAATGCAGCCCTTGTTGCGCAACAAAGCCAAGCGGGAGCCAAACCACCACAAAGGGGACAGGCACCTTTGTGGTGGTTCGAACACTTGTTCTATACGTACACATGTTCTATAGTAGGGGTGCTTGCATCGGACTTAAATTGCAACTAGGATATAGTTGCAGAATGTGAGGCGGGATGACGCGGACCGATAGACTCATCGCCCAACTGCTTAGCTGCCCTTCGACGTATCGGTATACCGATTTTTTAAAAGTCATGGCTTCATATGGCTTTGAAATGGACAACAAAGGCAAGACATCCGGATCGCTCATTCGCTTCTACAGGCCATCAGATGGCAGGATGTTCGTAATGCACGCGCCACATCCATCTGACGAATTGACAGCGGGGACCATTCGAAACATCGTTCGATTTCTGCAAGATGTCGGAGGTAGTCATGAGTAACGTTTTGGCATACAAGGGTTATTTCGCCCCAGTCGAGTTCGATGCCGAACAGCATGTGCTAACCGGAATGGTTGCCGGCATTAGGGACGCAATCGTATTTGAAGGCTCCACGGTTGAAGAAGTGGAACGGTGCTTTCACGACGCCGTCGACGATTACCTTGAGTTTTGCGCCGAGAAGGGCAAGGAACCCGAGCGGGCTTTTAAGGGGTCGTTCAACGTAAGAACGGGCTCTGAGCTCCACAAGCAAGCAGCGCTGGCAGCGGCAAAGAAGGGTGAGTCACTCAATAAGTTTGTGACTGAGGCGATCGCTGCGGCGTTATAGCATTAACGCATAGGCTCAAACCACCACAAAGGGCGCAGTTCACAGACATATTTGCGGTGACTTTACTGCCCATATCGCGTTTGCCCAGATAAAAACTGCCAAAATAAACCTGTCCCTTTTTGGAAGGTTTGGGAGATGAGGCTGGGATGGATAAGGCTGAGTTGCGGCGGGCGGTGATTGCCCGGCGCGATGCTCTTGATTTGGATGTGCGGGCGGCAAAGTCTGCTGTTGTATGCGCGCGGCTTGTTGAGCTGATGGAGTCCAGCGGCACTGCGGGCCAACGCACCGTTGCCGTCTATGCCGCGATGGGTTCCGAAGTCGACCCCGCCGCGTTTGCCGCCGCGGCCGTCGCGCGTGGCTGGCGTGTAGCCTATCCGTGCATGCTCTCGGCAACAGACGCCATGGCTTGTGGCCAGCGCATGTGCATGCGGGCAGTCTCTGCCGGCGATGCGTCCGAGGCCCCGTTTATCGCCCACCCTACGCGGGCCTTCGCAGCCACGGACGTCGACAGCGTCCGCTTCCCCATCGTGCCCGCCAAGGCTCTCGATATGATTATCGTACCGCTCGTGGCTTTCGACCGCACCGGTGCGCGCCTGGGCTACGGCGGAGGCTGCTACGACCGCTACCCGCCCGTACTCTCGCCCGCATGCCAAATCGTCGGCATCGCCTTTGACGAACAGCGCGTCGACCACGTTCCCACCGACGCCCACGATCTGCCGCTGCCCAACATCGTCAGCGCCTAGCCGCCGCTGTATCGCACCCGCAAGATGAGCGTGGAAAATCTCCCACTTTGAGCCCCCTTACGAGCCAAAAACGGGAGATTATCCACGCTCATTCAACAAGCGTCCGAAAATCCACGCTCGTCCGTCCGATTTTCCACGCTTGTGCAGCCAAACGCCCTGCAACTGCCTCAGCACGCACGCGGCACGCCAGCGACCTTGAGCTTGCGATCGAGCTTTGTCGGATCCCTTAGATCATCCCAGCACAAGCGCACGATCTTGCAGTTATCAAGCAGCGAAAGCCTCGACTCGCGCTGGCGCTCATCAAACTGCGCCTTCGCGAGCTTGCCCTCCTCCGCCGCCTTCTCGCTTTTAACGAATCCGTCGAACTCCCCGATAATCAGCCGGTCGCCCACGCGCCACAAGTAGTCGACGCGATACGGTCGTCCCGGCTCAACCGGGTCGAACAGCTCAACTTGCAACTCCGGCGTCTGCCAGCCGCGCTCGATCATCAGTGCACGCGCCTTGGACTCGCCGCCGCTTTCCGACAGCCCATCGGCACATCGTGCAACCCTGCGCGCCGTCACAACGCCGCGACGATTCAGACCAAGCTTGTCGACAGTCTCAACGAGATGCTCCTTCGACAAAAGTTGCTCATGGAGCGCCGAGTCCGCGATGATCAGTCCCTCGACAAACGATGCATCGACCAAGCAATCCGTAATCGTTTGATCGATATCGGTTACGGCGATATCCATCTGGATGGCCCGTGTTTGACGAGCATAGCGATGACGAATGACCTGAGAGCCCGGCGTCGTCGATTGGGCCGGCATCGCGGCGATATGGATGTGCGTCAAATTGGCATGCGAAACCGAAAGGCCATAGATAACAGCCGCCGTATAGGAGCAAAATGTCCAATCGGGGTGCTTTTGCGCAAGCGCCCGCACCCGATGCAGATAACGCTGCCGAAACTTGAGCTCGGACCAGTATTCCGGACGCGCATACAGCCCCGGCATGACCGCCTCTAGACTTCCCACCTCCGCCGCTCAATCTGCTTTGCCTCCGCCGCCGTGCGCGCGTACACGCAGCTCATCTGCTGTTCGCACGCCTTAATGTGACTTGCAAGTCTTTGATTCGCCGTCATGTTTCCCATGTCGCCTCCCAACTCTTGGAACGGCGCAAACGTACCAGACGGTTTCATGCGAAGTCTGACCAAATACCGTCCAGGCGCTGACCAAATGCTTGACGGTTTTGGACGTTTTAGGCTGATGGCTTATATCTGCAGGTAGAAGCCTTGCCAAGAGGTCCCTGTCTCCACATTTTGAGGCCTTGGTCCATTGGATTATCAGAAAGAAAAACCCGTCGAGATTCAAGACTACGCCAAATGCGACTTTGCCTCTGCATGCACCGTCTCTTAGCCGAGCCATCGGCATCTACATGCCTAAAAAATGAGCGTGGATAATCTCCCGTTTTGAGCCTAGTTTTGAGCCAAAAGTGGGAGATTATCCACGCCCGATTTGTAAACGTCCGAAAATCCACGCTCGTGTGTCCGAAAATCCACGTTCGTCACGCCGCGAGCACAGCAACGGCCGCAGCAGCAACCACAGCTACAGCCTAGCGCTCCTCGCCGGCGCGGGCCAGGTCGTAGGGCGTGGTCTGGTAGACATAGTAGTTGAGCCAGTTGGTGTAGAACAGCTGAGCCTGGCTGCGCCAGACGTTGCGCGGCTCGGCAGTGGGGTCGTCGCCCGGGAAGTAATGCGCCGGCACCTGAGGGTTGAGCCCGCGCTTCACGTCGCGCTCGTACTCCAGGCGCAACGTGTCGGTATCGTACTCGGGATGGCCAAAGACAAAGAAGCGACGGCTGTCGGTCGACTTGACGATGTACAGGCCAACCTCGTCGGACACGGCCACGACCTCAAGCTGCGGCTCGGCCTCCACGTCCTCGCGGCGCACATCGGTGTTGCGCGAATGCACGGCATAGAAACGGTCGTCAAAGCCGCGAACCAGCGGGCTTTGCGGCTTCACCAGATAATGCTCAAACACGCCGCTCGCCTTTGCCGGCAGGTCGTACTTCTGGATACCGTAATGATGGTAGAGCCCCGCCTGCGCGCCCCAGCAAATGTGCAGCGTAGAATGTACGTGCGTAGTGGACCAATCCATGATCTGGCAGAGCTCGGGCCAGTAGTCGACCTCCTCGAACGGCATCTGCTCCACGGGCGCGCCCGTGATGATCAGGCCGTCGTAGTGGATGTCGCGGATGTCGTCGAACGTGCGGTAAAACGTCTCCAGGTGGCCGGCGCTCACGTGCGTGGCCTCGTGCGTCTTGGTGCGCAGCAGGTCCACCTCCACCTGCAGCGGCGTATTGGAGAGCTTGCGCATGATTTGCGTCTCGGTGGCGATCTTGGTGGGCATGAGGTTGAGGATGAGCACGCGCAGCGGACGGATGTCCTGGTGCAGCGCGCGGTACTCGGTCATGACAAAGATGTTCTCGCTCTCGAGCTGCGCGGCGGCAGGGAGGGCGTCGGGGATGCGAATGGGCATGGATGCTCCTTACGAGTCAGTTGCAGCTATGGTACAACGACCGGCCCCATCCGCGCGAGTGCATCGCCCCGAGACACCGCCAGTGGTCCAAAACAGCCAAAAGTAGAGATTAAGGCATGTCCCAAAAATCTACCGCGCTTTAGCCTGGCAAAGTGGCGGCAGGAAGCTACAATGGTTCGACGCGAAAAACTCGGCCGAAAGGATACGTATATGTACCAGACGCGTAAGATCGGTGTGGTCGGCCAGGGCCACGTAGGAGCACATGTCGCCAACAGCCTGCTCATGCAGGGCATTGCCGACGAGCTGTACCTGTGCGATATCAACGAGGCCAAGGTGACGTCCGAGGTCCAGGACCTGCGCGACTCCCTTTCGTTTGTCCCGTACAACACCAAAATCGTCAACTGCTACGACCACTACGAGGAGCTGGCCTGCTGCGACGTCATCGTCAACGCCGCCGGTAAGGTCGCGCTGGCCGCTGGCAACCGCGACGGCGAGCTGTTCTTTACCACCGACGCCGCCCGCACCTTTGCCAAGCGCATCGTCGACGCCGGCTTTGACGGCATCTTCGTGAGCATCTCCAACCCCTGCGACGTCGTGTGCACCGAGCTGTGGCACCTGACCGGCTACGATCCCAAGAAGATTATCGGCTCGGGCTGCGGCCCGCCTGCGCACCGAGATTTCCAAGAAGGTCGGCGTGAGCCCCAAGTCCATCGACGCCTACATGATCGGCGAGCACGGCTTTAGCCAACTGGCCGCCTTTAAGGCCGCAACCATCGCCGGCAAGAGCCTCACCGAGCTTCAGGCCGAGAACCCCGACAAGTACGCCTTCGACCACATGGAGGTCGAGGAGCTCGCTCGTAAGGGCGGCTATGTGACCTACCAGGGCAAGCAGTGCACCGAGTACGCCGTCGCCAACTCCGCCGCGCGCGTCTGCGCCGCCGTGCTGCACAACGAGCACGCCGTGCTTTCGGCCTCTACGCTTATGACCGGCCAGTATGGCGAGGAGGGTATCTTTACCTCCCTGCCGTGCGTGATCGGTGCCGAGGGCGTCGAGGAGGTCTACACACTCGACCTTTCCGAGCACGAACTCGAGGGCTTCCACAAGAGCTGCCAGCACATTCGCGACAACATCGCCCAACTCGACTGGTGGGATGCCGAGGCCTACGACGCCAAGTAAGCCGCTGGCTGCCGCAACCTTGCGAATCTATGCGCGATACTAAGCGGGCCGCACCGGAAACTCACCGGCGCGGCCCGCTTTTTACGCACGCTGTTCACTTGCAAATCGAAGGTGAATACTTTTCCCGGTACCTAGTACTGCTCGATGCCCATGTAGCGACGAACCTCGGGACTGTGGTCGAAGACCTTGCCGCGCGCGGCGCGCAGCTCGCAGCTCATGTTGTAGAAGAAGATCGGCTCCAGGAACGAACGCACGTTGGCAGGCACCTCGCCCACGCCGTACTCAAGCGCGTCGAGCACCATGATCGTGTCGGTGTGCGTGTTGAGGAACGCCAGCGCGCGCTCCTCCATGGGGCGGCACTCGCCCGATCCGAGCTGCACAAAGTAGAACACGCCGGGCTCGGTGGCTTCGAACGGGCCGTGGAAGTACTCGCCGGAGTGAATATAGCAGCAGTGCTGCCACTGCATCTCCATGAGCGAGCAGATGGCCATGGCGTAGGTCTGGCTAAAGTTGGGGCCGGATCCCAGGATATAGAAGAACTTGTGCCGCTGACAGAGCTCGGCAAAGCGGGCGCCCAGCTCGGCGTTGACCTTCTCGCGGGCGGCGGGCAGCAGCGCATCCATCTGCTTTAGGCCCTCGTACATGTCGGCGAGTGCCTCGTAGCCTTCCTGCTGGTCGAGCAGCTCGGCGGCGATCAGAGCGCCGATGCCCTGAGGCACCTCGGCCTGCGGCACGCCCTCGCCCCAGGGGTAGACCCAGGTGGTCCACTTGCCGTTGTCGATCTTGGAGCCCTCGCAGTCGGTGAGGGCAACGACCTCGGCACCGGCCGCCAGCGCCATCTCGCAGCCGTCGACGACCTCTTGCGTGTTGCCGCTGTGGCTGCAGGCAATAACGAGCGACTTCGGCCCTAGGCTCTTGGGGGCCATCAGGCAAAACTCGCGTGCCGTGTAGACCGTCGAGGTAAACGTGGTGGCTTCGCGCTTGAGCAGCTCGTTGGCCGGCATCAGGTCGATCATCGAACCGCCACAAGCAATCCAAAAGACGTTCTCAATCTTGCCCTTGCGCTCGATGATTTCCTGAACCAGATCATGTGCGTTCATCCTGATGTTCCTCCTTGTGGGGCGGCTTTGAGCGACGGCGGATCGTACCTGCTGTCGTTCTATGTTGTCCTATTTATAGCACGCACGATGACGCTCGTGAAGCCATTTCGCCAAACTTGTTCTATGTTGTTCTATCTGTGGATGTTAGATGTCGAACACGTAGCGCGAGCCCACAATCTTTTGACGCCCAAGCAGCAAGGGCCGCTCGTCCGCATCGGTAAAGTACGCCTCCATATAGAAGAGTGGCTCACCGACCGGGATCTCGAGCAGTGGCGCGACTTGAGCGTCGGCAAGCGCAATCTCCACGGTACAAGGGTCGGATTTGAGCGGCGCGCGGCCCGAATGCTCGGCAACGAGCGCAAAGATTGAGTTATCGGTGAGGTCCTCGTCGGCAAGCGTCTGCAGATAAGGATGGTCAGCCAGCACAAAGGCGTTGTTCTCGAGCATGACGGGCACGCCATCTGCCGTACGCACGCGCTCGACAACGATGAGCTCGCAGCCGGGTTCCACCCCAAAAAACGCCGCGTCCTCGCGCGTCGCCGCAACCACCGTGCGCGACACCAGGCGCGCTCCGGCCACCATGTCGTTGGCAGCGCAGCCCTCGGAAAAGCTCTGAACGTCGCCCTTCTGGACAATCTTGCGCTTGAGCTTGGGCGCACACACAAACGTGCCCCTCCCCTGCTGGCGGTTGAGATACCCCGCGCGCGACAGCTCCTCGACGGCGCGGCGCACGGTGACGCGCCCCACGCCGTAAGACTTCGCGAGCTCCATCTCGGAAGGAATGCGCGAGCCGGATGCGTACACGCCGCGCGCGATCTCGCCCTTTAGGTCGTCCATAACCTGCTGGTACAGCGGCACGGCGGACACCTCAGTGCGCTCGGTTTTATCGTCGGATGTCATCGTTATGCTCCATTCCGTGCATGCTCGGACTCAAACTCTTCAATCGCCGCCATAAACTGCTCGCCAAAGGCATCGGCCTTTTTCTCGCCGATGCCGTTGACCTGGATAAGCTCGTCGCGCGTCTGCGGGCGTAGGCGGCACAGGCCGCGCAGAGCCTTGTCGGAGAAGACCATGTACGGCGCCATCTCCAGCTCGGTCGAAATCTCCTTGCGCAGGGCACGCAGGCGCTCGAACAGCTCGGCATCGTCACCCACGCGCGGGCGCTGATCCAGCTCGGCCTCCTCGCGCAGCAGATCCACCGCACGGCGGGCCGAGGCCTTGCGCTTGGACGCGCGACGCTTAACGGTAAAGGCGAACGCTTCGTCCTCGACCTCGCCGGCGCGCGGGCCCAGCCCCACGACCGGGTACTGCCCCTGCGAGGTGGCCAGGTAACCGCGGCCGCACAGCTGGCCGATGATGTCCTTGATGCGCCCGACCGATTCGCTTGACAGCTCACCGTAGCCGCGGTCCTCGTCCAGATGCATCTGGCGAATGCGCTCGGTGTTGCCGCCGTGGAGCACGTCGGCGATGAGCGACTTGCCAAAGCGCATGGGTCGCGTGGCCACATAGCGCACGGCGGCGCGGGCCATATCGGTGACGTCCTCGACCTCGAACTGCGTGAGGCAATTGCTGCAGTTGCCGCAGCCGTCGGCCTCGTCCATAGCGGTGCCGCCCGCACCAGCCGCGGCAGTATGCTCGGCCGCGGCCTCGTCGCCAAAGTAGCGCAGCATGTATTCGCGCAGGCAACCGGTGGTATTGCAGTAGCCCTCCATCTGGCTGAGCAGACGATATCGATTCTGGAGCGCCCACGCGCGCTGCTCGTCGTCAAGCGCCTCATCGGCAGCATCGCCGCGGTCGATCAGAAAGCGGCGCATGCGAAAATCGTTGCCGTTCCACAACAGGTAGCAGCTGGCCGGATCGCCATCGCGGCCAGCGCGGCCCGCCTCCTGGTAGTAGGCCTCGATGCTCTCGGGCACGTTGTTGTGAATCACGTAGCGCACGTTGGGCTTGTCGATGCCCATGCCAAAGGCGTTGGTGGCAACCATCACCTGGATATCGTCATCGATAAAGGCGCGCTGGCTTTGGCGGCGGGCGTCGTTGCCCATGCCGGCATGGTAGCGGCCAACGCGAATGCCGCTGGGGCCCAGCGCCTCGGCAAGCTCGCCTGCCAGCGCATCGACCGTCTTGCGGGTCGAGCAATACACGATGCCGCTCTCGCTCGAATGCGCGATCACATAGTCGCGCACCCACGCGGCCTTGGCCTTGTCGCCCATCTCCTCGCAGCCAAAGTAGAGGTTCTTGCGATCGAAGCCCGTCACTACCGTCGCGGGATTTTGCAGGCCGAGCATCTGCTGGATATCCGCGCGCACACGCTCGGTCGCCGTAGCGGTAAAGGCCGCCACGATGGGGCGCTGCGGCAGTGAGTCGATGAACTCGCGAATCTGCAGGTAGGCGGGGCGAAAATCCTGACCCCATTGGCTCACGCAGTGGGCCTCATCAATGGCCACGAGCGGCACGCCAATGCCGCCGTCCGCCGCGGCCTCCTGCGCAAAGGCCAAAAAACGCGGCTCGAGCAAGCGCTCGGGCGCCACGTACATAAGCTGGTAGCGGCCCTCGCGTGCCCGCTTGAGCACGGTGTTTTGCTGGGCCGGAGTAAGGCTGGAGTTGAGATAGCTGGGTCGCGCACCCGCCGCGAGCAACGCACGGGTCTGGTCCTCCATAAGCGACAGCAGCGGACTCACCACAAAGGTGATGCCGGGCAGCATGAGCGCGGGCACCTGGTAGCAAATGGACTTGCCGGCGCCCGTGGGCATAACGCCCAGCGCGTCGCGACCGGCAAGGATCGCATCGACCATGCGGTCCTGTCCCGGGCGAAACGAGGTGTAGCCAAAATAGGCACCGAGCGTGTCGAGCGCCATCTGCTGCATGCTATCGGTCATGGTTTCCTAACGTCTAAGTCATCTGCCGCCGATTATACGCCGCCACGCGGACCGGTGCCGCGCGGCTGCCGGCCACGGGCAACGCAATCCAAGGCGAATGAGCGTGGATTTTTGGACACTTTCCGGATGAGCGTGGATAATCTCCCACTTTGAACCCGTCACCAAGCCAAAAATGGGAGATTATCCACGCTCATTCTGTGACTAGTCATTGGGAACCTTCTTGAATGACCAGTCGTTTTAAGAGCGTCCCTAACGACTAAGCTCTTGACAAGCGCGGAAACGTCGCCGGTTGAGCATAAGTCAGCGAAAACGCCCCTAAGCGAGCAAGGTGACGTGAAAGAGGAGGGAAGCGTACTTTGGGTACGCGACCGACGATTGAACGTCAGGTTGCCGCTTAGGGGCGTTTGCAGCGTCGACCGGTCCGCCGTTCGTCAGAACGGCGGAACAAAACTTCTGGTCATGCCGCCGAAGTTGAAAGGCAGATTGCCGCTCTGGCGGGCTTGCAGCGTCGGCCCGTTACGCGGTTTGGTAAAACCGCGTAACTTACATGACCATAACGTAGCGCGATCCCACGTAGTACTGCTTACCCATCAGGACCGGCTCTCCATTGGGACCGGTAAAGCTGGCACGCAGGTTGAGCAGCGGATCGTGCGGAGCAATGCCCAACTCGGCCGCCTGCTCGGTATTGGCACGAACGGCCTCGACCGTGCGGTAGCCAACCGAGACAATCGGGATTCCGCCAACACGCTCGACCTCGGCAAAAATCGACTTGTCCTCAAGATCGGCCGTCAACAGCTCGCGGTAGGCATCAAACGGCACAAAGATGTTCTCCTCAAAGATGGGCTCGCCGTCGGCCGTACGCACGCGCTTGATATGCAGCAGCAGCGCATCCTTCTGCAGGCCAAAGAACTCCATCTCGTTTTGGCGCGCCGGCACAATCTGGCGATCGATCACGTGCGCACCGGCCTTCATGCCATTGCCGGCACACAGCGCGGTAAACGTCTGCAACGTCGAGGCGTGAAACTGGCGATTGATGTGCGGCGTGGAGACAAAGGTGCCACGGCCCTGCTGCTTAACCAGGTAGCCATCGGAGCACAGCTCCTCGACGGCGCGGCGCACCGTAATGCGGCTCACGTCGTACTGCTCGGCTAGCTCAAGCTCGGACGGAATACGCTCCTTGGGTGCATAAACACCTTTCTCGATCGCATCCTTGATTTCGTCGTAAATCTGCTGGTAAAGCGGTGCATTTTTGGGCGCAGGCATATCTAATCACTCTTATCGAAATATTGAAATAACTAATACGTATATAACGTCTAGTTTCATGTTACCTCATATTGATAAAACGATACACCCTCCCTACCAAAAAGCGACAGCTTCATTTTGGTAGGTTTTACCTGGGCAAACGAGAGCCCCTCGAAAGCAACGAGGCTTTCGAGGGGCTCATTCGGATGGACTACGCTTGGCCGGCAAAATGCCAAAACCCTACTTCCCGTCATCCTGCTGCAGGCTGTCCTGCTCGCAGAGGTGCGCCCGCCTGCTGGCCATACGTGCGGGCTTGTCGGGATCGGGTACGGCCGTGGGCATGGGCTCGTCGACATGACCACCCCACCAGCCGCCCACAAAGTTGAGCGTGTGGAACACGTTGATCACGGCACCAGGATCAATGTCGCACACCAGCTTGATAATGTCCTGACTCTCGTAGGTCGAGACAACGGCATGCAGCAGGTACATCTTTTCGCGGCTGTATCCGCCGATGACCTCGGCGCAGCTAATGCCGTGCTGAAAATGGTCAACATAGGCGGTCATGACCTCGTCTGCCTTGCGCGTCGTGATCTGCAGCGTCACGCGGTCGTAGCGACGATAGAAACTGTCAATGGTCTTGGTCGAAATAAACTGGAACACGATGGAGTACGCCGCCTTGTCCCAGCCAAACATAAAGCCAAAGATCGCCAGGATAAAGCAGTTGAAACCAAAGATGACGCCCCAGATAGTCTTGCCCGTGTGGTTGGAGACCCACAGCGCGATAAAGTCGGTGCCGCCGGTGGATGCGCCGGACTTGAGCGCGATGGCAGCGCCCAGACCCGAGACCACGCCGCCAAAAATGATGAGCATGATCTTGTCGCCCAAAAACGGGGAAAAGTGAAAGATGTTGAGGAACAGCGACGAGAGCACGACCTGCATCATCGAGAAGATGACGAAGCGCTTGCTAATGCCGCTCCAGCATAGGAGCGCCACAGGGATGTTGAGCGCGAGCATACCGAGCGAGATGTCGATGTGAACGCCGCCCAGCGAGGTAACGCGATCGAGCAGGACCGCGACGCCGGTAAGACCGCTCGGAAGCAGGTCGGCGGGCTGAATGAACGCCTGGATCAGAAATGTCTGAAGAACGGCGGAAATGGTGACCGCCACGGCAGTAATGGCGCGGCGGACGATGGTGAGGCGGCCGAGCACGAGCACTCGGTCCGTGAGCTGATCGATGGCGTTCGCCACGTAGGCTCCCTTCGAAGGCAGATATAGTTGTGGGGCATGCTCGCGATTGTAGCATGGAGCGAGAGGAGGCGCTTTAATTCGCCCTCTCTCGACGACCAAAACGGGGCCAGCAACCCCACGACCAAAGGGCAAAATTCCAAGTGAGTAGACTTTTTACGATCTGCCGAGCACACCCAAAAATAGCCACCTCTGTGACCTGCGGTTTTACAAAGGAAGATATGTTTTGTGCTCGGCCTGCGCCAAAAAGTCTACTCACTTAGCCCGAATCGAAGCCAAACAGATCCAAATAGATGAAAAATTAAGCCAATCCGCAGTAAAAGACGTGTGAACCAGTGCTTCTCGCGGCGGATTGACACTACAAAGCGGCCAAAATGTCGGTCAGATTATCGATAACGGCATCGGCTCGCGATTGATCGAGGTTGACGCCCTCGTGCGGACGCAGTGCCAGGACGCGGGCGCCAGAGCGCTTGCCGGCCTCGATGCCCAAAGGCGAGTCCTCGATAACCAGGCACTCGGCAGGCTCCACACCCAGCGCCTCCATGGCACGCAGGTAAATCTCGGGGTCGGGCTTAAACGCACTGCACTCGTGACCGCTGATGGTGTAGTCCAGCACGTCGGCGATACCGGCAATCTCCACCAGCTCGTCAATGAGCTCGCGATAGGACGAGCTCGCGATGGCACACTTCACGCCGCGCTCGTGCAGCTTGCGCATCACCGGCTCCGTCTGCTCGTTGAGCAGCTCGGCATACGGAACGGGATGGTCCGGGCTATAAACCTGCTTGTACTCCACGCGCAGACGCTCGCGCAGCTCAACATCGTCGGGCACCAGCGCCTCCCAAATGGCAGGCTCGTTAGACCCCGAAAGATCGGGAATCTCATCAAAGTGGAACCCCTTCTCTTCCATAAACGCCACGCGGCGGCGGTTGTAGAACCACTCGGTATCGACCAGCACGCCGTCCATGTCAA
This sequence comes from uncultured Collinsella sp., assembly GCA_938014225.1. Classification (GTDB taxonomy): domain Bacteria; phylum Actinomycetota; class Coriobacteriia; order Coriobacteriales; family Coriobacteriaceae; genus Collinsella. The sequence goes on from CALLSB010000106.1 coordinate 24,165, forward strand.
ACAGCACTGCCTTGATCATACGCATCTCCTCCCACCTGCCAAAAAGGGACAGGTTTATTTTGGTAGGTTTTATCTGGGGCTTTGCGACGCGACAGACACGCTCTCCCCAGAGCAAAAAGGGGACGGGGCGCAAACCCCATCCCCTCTCAATCAACCCGTAAGGTCTACTTACTTGTGATTAGTAGGAAAGCTTCCACATGTAGCGACGCATGGTCAGCGGGTGCTGACGGGCCTCGGCGATCTGGTTGCCGTACTCGCGCATAACGGCGAGGTGCAGCAGCGGGTTGAAGTAGGTGACGACGCTCGCGGGCACGGCGTCGGCCAGGCCGTAGTCCTTGGAGTCGATCAGAGCGACCTTGGCGCCCATGCGCTCAAGGAAGGTGAGGGCGCGGGCGTCCATCGGACGGGTGGCGCCATCGGACATGAAGAAGACGTAGGGCTTACCCTCGGTGGAAACCTCGAACGGGCCGTGGAAGTACTCGCCGGTGTTGTAGGCGGCGGCGTCGATCCACTGCATCTCGGTGAACAGGAAGGCGGCGTGAGAATAAGCCATCTTCTCGGAGGCACCGGAAGCCATGAAGTAGATCATCTTGTCGTCCTTGAAGTCCTCGGCGAACTTCTTGGCGAGCTTCTTGCAGTGCTGAGCGGCGTTCTCGCAGAGATCGAAGATGTTGGTGAGGCCGGTGATCATGTCCTCGTAGTGGTCATAGCCCTCGGTCTGCTGAAGGATCTCGACAGCAAGAGCGATGGCATAGCCGGGCTTCTCGCACTTGGCAGCGTAGTTGGCGTGGAAGCCGTGAACGATGACATGGTCGGCGTCGACGGTCAGAGCGGAGCCAGCCTTGTTGGTGAGGGAGACGACCGGGCAGTTGTGCTTCTTGGCGGTCTTGTTGGCCTCGACGGTCTCGGGCGTGGAGCCACCGAGGGAGCAGGTGATCACGAAGGTGTGCTCGTTGACCCAGGAAGGCGTGTCGTAGTTGAACTCGTTAGCGGTGAAGATCTGAACGTTCAGCTTGTCCGTGTTGTTGGCCAGGAAGTACTTGGCGGGGTACAGGTCGGACATGGAAGCACCGCAGCCGACGAAGGCGACGCTGTGGATCTCGTGGTTGGACAGGACGTCAGCGACGATCTGCTTAGGGAGGTTAAGGTCGATCTCGTACATCTGACACATTCCTTTCGATTTTTGCGGCGCCACATTGCCGGGCGCACGCAGGGTTACCGTGATTTGGACCGAGTCGCCGGCCCGTTGAGGATGTGACAAAGGGACTCCCCTTTGTCACGTATAGGGATGGAAGCCTGCCTGGGGTATGGGATGCCAGGCAGGCCCCCGGGGGAAAGCGGTTGGACGCTTGGTCGCGACTAGGCCAGGATGCCGGCCGCGGAGAGGGCGATGCCGCCCACGATGGCGATCACGAGAAGCCAACCGGTGTTGACGTTCTTCTTGATGAGCCAGTACATAAGGCCGGTGAGGCCAAGGGAGATCATCTGGGGCATCATGCCGTCCAGGATGTCCTGGATCACAACGGTGCCGTCAGCGAACTGCAGCGGGGTGGTGGCGCCGATCAGCGTGGCGATCATGCCGCCCACGGACATAAGACCCACGATGCCGCAGACATACATGAGCTTCTCCATGAGGTCGCCGCCCTGAAGCTTGCTCAGGTACTCGTGGCCGCCCTGATAGCCCATCTTGGCTGCGAACCAAGTGATCAGCACAGCGGGGATGATGGAGATGAGCATGGCCAGGATCGGGCCCATGATGGAGCCCTGCTGAGCCAGCTGAACGCCCAGACCAAAGGCGATAACGCGGATGGTGCCCTGGAAGAAGGAGTCACCGATGCCGGAAAGCGGACCCATGAGGGAGGTCTTGACCGCGTTGATCGAATCGGGATCGAAGTTCTCAGGATCCTTGGCGTACTCCTCCTCCATGGAGGCGGCGAGGCCCAGGATGAAAGCGCTCGTCTGCGGAGTGCAGTTGTAGAACGCCATGTGACGGTGGTAAGCCTCTTTCTTGGCCTCGAGCTGCTTGGGGTCAGACTCGTCGGGATAGAGGCGGTCGAGCGTGGGAACCATGCCGTAGAGGAAGCCCATGTTCATCTGACGCTCGTAGTTCCAAGAGGCCTGGATGGCCCAGGAGCGCCAGAAGAACTGGCTGACCTTCTTGTTCAGGGACACGTCCTTGGTTGCGGTTGCCATAGTGTGTTCCTCCTTAGTCTTCGTCGTCTTCGAGCGGATCGTAGTCGGAATCGACACCGGCGGCTGCATGGGAACCGTTGAACTTGAAGCCCATGAAGACGACAGCCAGGCACACACCGATCAGAGCGACCGCGATGACGGACAGGTTGAGGTAAGCGGCGAGCAGGAAACCGATGAACAGGAACGGGGTCATACCCTTCTTGATCATCATGGTGAGCAGCAGGGCCAAGCCGTAGGCGGTCATGATCTTGGTCGAAACGTTAAGACCAGTGGACAGCCACTCGGGAACCATGTTGACGATGGTCTGAACCAAGTCGGTGCCGACAAAGACGGCGAGGAAGATCGGCAGGAAGTACATGAGAGCGTACAGACCGGAGCCGGCGCAGATGTGCATACGGTAGGCGGTCTTGAAGTTACCGTTATCAATCGCGCTATCGGCCACATGGGTGAGGGCGGCGATGATGGAACGGAACACGATGCCGAGGAGCTGACCCAGGACGGCGACCGGGATGGCGATCGTCATGGCGGTCTCGGCAGAAGCATCGGTCAGGCACGCAAAGGCAGCGGCCACGATGCCGCCCAGGACCATATCGGGCGGAACGGCGGCGCCGACCTGCACCAGGCCCATGGACACGAGCTCGACGGCGGCACCGACGGCAAGGCCGGTGGGCACATCGCCCAGCAGCAGACCGACGAGCGTAGCACCAACGAGGGGCTGCTCGAAGTTAAGACGACCGAGCAGGCGGGAGTCCCACATGCAGAACACGCCGACGAGGCCGACGAGCACCGCACTGATGAACGTATTCATACCCTTCTCCTTTCAGTCAGGCAAAAGCCTGGTTGATTACAGCTTGGCGTCGATGTCGACGCTCTGATACGTGGGGGTCTGCTGGACGTAGAGCTTGATGCCCATGTCGAGCAGCTGGTTGATATCGGCCTTCTGGGTGGCATCGAGGAAGACGGAGCTGTCCTTGCCGCCGACCTGATCGGCACCGTCGTGGTTGGCGGTGGCGCCCAGGTTGATGGCGTCGAGCTTGTAGCCCTGGCAGAACTGCAGCATCTCGGCAGTGTTGCCAAAGACGAACATGACGCGCTCGCCGAGGGTGTTGAGCTTGTCCATCTTGGCGAGGGCACGCTCGACGGTGAAGACGTTCAGGCGCACGCCCTGGGGCTTGGCCAGCTTAAGAGCGCCCTTCTTGATGTCATCGTTGGCGGCAGCGTTGTCGACGACGATGATGCGCTCGGCCTGAACCTTGGTGGTCCAGGTAAAGACGACCTGGCCGTGCAGCAGACGGTAGTCAAGACGTGCGAGGACGATCTTGGCGGGACCGGAGCTGTGACGGGACGCCTTGGCCTTCTTGGCGGGAGCCGCGGCGGCCTCGACCGGTGCGTTGGGGTTGGTTAGACCGGTGCGGGCCTCGTTGATGAGGGCCGCGAGCTCGGCGCCCTTGACGGGGACGGGGCTCATAGCGAGCGTCAGTGCCAACGGAATGTTGAAACCGCTGACAACCGTGAACTTCGTGCCGTTCTTGGAAAGCTCGACCATGTTGTTGTTGACCGAGCTGCCGAGCATATCGGTCAGCACATAGACGGTGTCGTCCGCGCTGAACGTGGCGATCATGGCGTCCACCTTATTGGTGATGGGCTCCTTGTCGTCGCGAGCAAGCGACACGACGTGGACGTTCGACACGTCGCCGAGAACCATCTCGAGCGTGTCTTTGGCGCCTGCGGCCAGGCCGCCATGAGATGCGAGAATGATCTGATTCATCTTGCCTCCTCCTTTTCGTTATGGTCATTATAACGTCTTATACGTTGCTTATATTGCTAATTAGTATAAAGACCGTTCGCGGGTGAAAATCGACCGTTGACGGGTTTAACGTACTCGAAACGTTTGGCTAGGTAGGCCGGCGCTAGCTGGATAACCCCAGGTCAGACCCTGCGCGCAATCCCCTATCGCACGAAGTACCAGGGGCTTTCCTGTACGGTGGGTTCCAGCGCAATGCCGGTGCGTTCCTTAAACAGATCCATGTCCTGAGATTTTTCGGTCCACCACGCGTTGGGCTTAAAGGTCATGCTCTCAATGACATGACCGACAAACACACTGTTGCGCAGCTTGGAGAAGTCGGTGTTCATAATCAGGATGGACGCGAGCACCAGCACGATGCCCAGGACTTTAATCGCGCCGGCGGGCTCGGCGTAGACACCAATGCCCACCAGTACGGTGACGACCGTCTCGAAAGACATTACGACGGGAACTTTCGATGTCTCGAGCCCCATGGACAGACCCTGCATATATAAGATGTAAGCCACGGCTGTGGGGATGAGTCCAAAGCCAAGGAACAGCAGCAGCAGCTGTGGCGACATTGCCGCGGCGACATCCGGCCACGGAGCCGCGATAGCCGCCATAACCGCACCGCCAAAAACAAAGCCCCAAAACGTGACAGCCAGCGGGTGGACCGTCTTGGTTGCTATCCGGCTAAACACCGCGAGCGACGCACCACAAAGGCCTGCAATCACGCCCGACGTGACACCCCAAACCGAAAAATGAAAACCGGAAAGGTCGCCATTGGTCACCGCAAGCACGCAGCCAACGATGTTAAAGACAATGGCAACGAGCTTGTTGGGGGTCACGTCCTCGCGATAAAGCACGCGGCCGAGCATGACGCCAAACACCGGCGAGGTGTAGAGCAGCACCGAGGCCGTAGACATACCCACCTCGCGCATGCACTCGTAATAGCAGGTGTTGGCGGCGGCTAAACCGACGATACCGACAAGCGCGCAGGGGACGAGCTCTTTGGGGCTTGCCTTGAATAGCGTCAGGGGACCCTGAGCCACGGTAGACCCCTCACCCGGACGGCAGCCCATAAACATCAGGACCGGCGCCAAGATAAGCGCTCCGACCAACAAGCGAAAGGCCGCCATGCTCTGAGACGAAACGCCCATGGCCGCAATGCCGTTTACAAAGATTCCGATGCTGCCCCACATAAGCGCGGCGATCAGTACCAGCACATAGCCCAGATTGCTTTTCTTCAACGCAGCCTCCTCGGTATTGTTTCCAATATGTTTCATACTACGTTATAGTCGTTATATACATTTTTCAAGACACAAATCGGCGAGCGGAAAAATCTGTTTCCCCACATACTCATTGGGGACGTACTTAAATGACTAGTCGTTGGGGATGTTCCTGAATGACTAGTCATTTAAGTACGTCCCCAACGACTAAGGCGCCGCTGGTTGAGCATAAGTCAGCGAGCTGGTCGCATTTGAGGCAAGGTGGTGTGAAACGAAAGGGCGCTGACCTTCTGGTCGCGCCCTTGAAGTTGAACGTCAGATTGTCCAAATGCGGCCCGCGCAGCGTCGAGCCGTTACGCCGTTCGGTAGAACGGCGTAACTAATACTCAAGCTTCCACATGTAGCGGCGCGTCATGTAGTCCTTGTGGGTGACGGCAGAGAGCGCGCGCATGTACACATTGTTGAGGATCGGGGCAAAGATCAGGTGGTTGAAGTACTCGCTCACGCTGTCCTTGATGTCGTTGAGGCCGAGCTCCTTGGCGTCGAGCTGATAGACGCGCTCACCACCGTACTGGTTGACGAAGCGGATGCCGCGCTCGTCGTTGCAGCGGCTGCGGCCGACGCTGATGAGCTGGAACAGCGAGGTGCGCTTGTCCAGGATCTCGAAGGGGCCGTGGAAGAAGTCGCAGGTGTTGATGGTGCAGGAGTCGATCTGCAGCATCTCCTGCACGTTGCAGATGCTAAAGACGTAGGCGGCACCAAAGAGCGGACCCTGAGCCATCACGTTGATGCAGGGCTTGTCGGCGTTCTGCTCGGCCCACTTGGCAGCGAGCGGACGGGTGTACTCGACGGCCTTGCGATAGATGGGGTCGACCAAGTCGAACGCGGCCATAGCGGTCTCGTACTCGGCATAGCCCTCGGTCTGCTGCGTAAGCTCCATGGCGATCATGGTCACGACGGCGGAGTTGGTACGGCCCATGCAGGACTCGTCGACGGCCAGGCTGTCATACTGGATCTTGTAGTCACAGACCTCGGTGAGGCCGGACTCGTCAACATAGATTGCGATGGTGCTGGCGCCGTGGTCCTTGGCGACCTGGGCGGCGACGATGGTCTCCTTGGTGCCGCGCATGGACACGACGACGGCCAGGGTGTTCTCGTTGACGTAGGCAGGGGTGGCGTGCACGAACTCGTTGCTGGTGTAGCTGGAGCTCACGACCTGCGTGGCCTCGTGCTCCATAAAGTACTGGGCAGGATAGTTGCCGCCGTTGGATCCGCCGGCGCCAATCCACACGACGCGCTTGATGCCGCCCTTGTCTGCCTTGTCAGCCAAAACCTGGGAGACGACATCCTTAACCTGTTCCTGAGTAGTCATCGTGCATCAGCCTTTCTTCTCGTTTGATGCTCATCACAGGCATACAAGTTACATACATGTTTTGGCTATGTCGACTAGTTGTATGCTATATTTGTCTTAGAAATTTTGCTGATGCGGTTTTCGATAACTAGCTACCAGCGGTTTTGTTATTGTATTGGATACATGCTCAATTAGATTTGCATACAGGTTAGATACAGGTTGATTGCATGAATGCTTCGTCTAAAAAGAAACTGGCCCAATACGAGCGCTTGGCGGGCATGCTGCGCGACCGCATCGCCTCCGGCACCTACGCACGCGAGGACAAGCTGCCGTCCGAGATGGAACTCATGGACGAATCGGGGCTGTCGCGCAGCACCGTGCGCCATGCCCTTAAGGTGCTCGTTGATGAGGGTCTGGTTCGAACCGAGCGCGGGCGCGGCGCCTTTGTGGCCGACACGCCGGCGCTCCACGAGAACAACCTGGTGTTTTCGAGCTATACGGCGCAGGTCCAGGGTCAGGGCATGAAGCCCACCACGCGCACGGTGGACTCGGGCTTTACCAAGGCGGGCGGCAGCATAGCTAAGTTCTTTGATGCCGCCGTGGGCAGCAAGCTCGTCAAACTTGTCCGCCTGCGTTATCTGGACGATGCGCCACTGTGCCTGGAGACCACCTATCTACCACCGAGCTTTGAGGCACTCATCGATCGCGATATCAACGGTTCGCTCTACGCCACACTGCGCCAAGAATTCCATCGCGCGCCGGCACAGGGGCATAAGACCTTTGAAGTGTGCTATGCCTCGCAAAACGAGGCGTTTTTGCTCAACGTTGAGCGCGGGCAGGCGCTGATCCTGATCACCGACTACGTCTACGACACCGACGGCCGCCCGCTCCATGTCTCCAAGCGCATCCAACGCACCGACCGCGCCAAATACACCGAGCCCATCGGCTAACCTGCCAAAATAAACCTGTCCCTAAATGGTAGGTTTGGGGAGGTCGGGAAACCAGGTTGGCTTGGGTTGGTTGGGCGTGCGCTCGGCTAGGACCAACTCCATCCAGCACATGTCGTACCAGCGGCCGAACTTTTGGGCGCAGCGGTCAAAAGCGCCGACCAGGCGATACCCCATATGGGCATGGAAATCCTGACTGTTGTGCGTCAGGTACTCGTCGTCCTTGTCGTGCGGCACGGCAATGAGCGCGCACATGTTGGTGATGCCCATCGCGATCAGACACTGCTTGAGCGCATCGTGCAGCTTGCGGCCCAACCCGCCGTGGCGCACGTCGCGCGCCAGGTAGATCGACGTCTCGACCGACCAGTCGTATGCCTCGCGGCTGTTAAGCGGACTCACGTAGGCATAGCCTACCGGACGCCCGTCCAGCTCCATCACCAGATACGGATAGCGCTTGAGCGTGCGCTCGATGCGCCCGGCGAACTCCTCAACGCTCGGCACCTCGTATTCGCAGGTAATCGCCGTCTGGCGCACATACGGCTCATAGATGGCAAGCAACGCCGGCGCGTCTTCGGGCGTCGCCAGACGAATCGTCGGCTCGGACATCTCGGGCATGCGGCCCCTCCCCCTCAAAAGCAAAGGCCGCCCTGCGCCAAACCCAGCGCAAGGCGGCCCCTCGTCATTACATCAGACTACAGGACAGCCGCCAGCGCGTCGATGTCCTCCTGCGTCGTGGCCCAGCTGGTACAAAAACGCACCACCGTGTGGGTCTCGTCGTACTTTTCCCAGTACTCGATCGAGGCATGCTCGCGAATGCGGGCCATATCTTCGTTGGGCAGAATCACAAACTGCTGGTTAGTCGGCGTCTCCAAGAAGAACCGGTAGCCGTGCTCGTGCAGCACGCGACGAAGCGCCTGCGCGGTTTCGATCGCCTGTCGACCAATCTCAAAATACAGGCCATCGGTAAAGAGCGCCTCAAACTGCACGCCCGTCAGGCGGCCTTTGGCAAGCAGCGCGCCATGTTGCTTAATGCGAGGAATGGGATGCGCCGGGGCGTGCATGCCGCAGAACACCACAGCTTCGCCGCAGAGCGCGCCGCACTTGGTGCCGCCGATGTAGAACACGTCACACAGCTGCGCCAGCTCGGGCAGGGTAATGTCGCACTCATCGGCCGCCAGCGCATAGGCCAGGCGAGCACCGTCCACAAACAGCGGAATCTCATGCTTCTGGCACACCGCGTGAATCGCCGCGAGCTCGGCCTTGGAGTACAGCGTGCCGTACTCGGTCGACAGGCTCACGTACACGGCGCCCGGGAACACCGTGTGCTCGTAGCTCTCGTTTTCGTAGAACACCTGGATATAGTTCTCGAGGTCCTCGGCGTGCATCTTGCCCTCGTAGCCGGGGATGGTGAGCACCTTGTGGCCGCCAAACTCGATGGCGCCCGCCTCGTGGCAGGCGACGTGGCCAGTCTCGGCAGCAACAACGCCCTCGTAAGGCGCAAGCAGCATGTCGATCACCGTCGCGTTGGCCTGCGTGCCGCCCACCAGAAAAAACACGTCAGCATCGGGGGCCTGACAAGCCTCGCGGATAAGCTGCTTGGCACGCTCGGTGTGCGCATCGGTACCGTAGCCGGGCTGCGGCTCCATGTTGGTATCGACGAGTGCCTGCAGCACTGCCGGATGTGCGCCGTGGGAATAATCGTTGTTAAACGCGAGCATGGCAATCCTCTCTTACCGGGTATCGGTCAGATGATTCAAACGGAGCTATTGTACGCCGCTGGGATAGGCAATGCGCGCGGCAAGGCACTCAAGTGCCAGTACCAGAGCAAAACCGCAGCTCACGTCACTCAAAAAGTGCGCTCCGATCACGATGCGGCCAAACGCGACGAGCGCCGCGACCACAGCCGCCGCCCAAAAGATCACACGGCGACGCGAAGGCTTTTCCGTAAAGGCTGCCGCGGGAAGCCCGGCGAGCATAAGGCCGATCGCCGCATGCGCCGTGTGTCCGCTCGCAAACGACTTGAAGCCGTCCTTGATCACGCCGGCGGCGATAAAGGCCCACTTGTCGGGGTTGCCAATCACCCACCACGGCTGAAAATCGAGCCCCTGCGTCACCTCGATCACGCGCATGCGCGGGCGCGACCACAGCGGCTTAACAATGACGTTGAGGATGATGGCTTGAGCGGCCCACACGGCCAGCACCATCAACGCCCAGCGCATAAGCTCGTCGGGCGCGGTGTCGCGCGTGAGACGATAGACGATGAAGTTAGCAGCAATCACCAGCACAAACGTCAGCACCAGCTGAACGGCAATGAGTTTGCCGCCAACCCGCAGGGACGAAACGATCTCGTAGCCAGCCAGACCAACGTTAACGAGGATGCCGAGCACGGCGAGCCATTTGCTCCCCCTGGAGTCGGGACGCACCGCTCGCACGAGCATAACGCCTGCGATGCTCGCCGTCAGCTCAAACGGCAGCTCGCCGGCAGCCTCGATAAAGCGGCCGTACATGCTGCCGATGTTGAACAGCGCGCACGAGATCTGATAATCGAAGAAGCTGCCCACGCCCAGGCAAAGGCACAGGACAACCGCGATAATGGCGACATCTTTCTTATAGATGTATCCGAACATGCTTTCCTTTCGATGTGGCTGGAATCAACCTGCAACGTGGCGGGGCAAAGTTGACTCCGCCCCGCTACGCCCCTTACTTGTCAGTCATCGTCACTCGCGCCTAATTGCTGCAGCAGCATGAGCGCCGCGGCCACCGGGCCGGTGCCGTCGTTGGCGTCGAGGCCGCGACCCAGGCCGCTGCCCGCACCGGCGCCCGCCTTGTAGGGTACCGACAGCTTGCGGCTCTTGGGGAAGTTCACCGCGCCATAGCGGGTCTTAAGCTCAAAGGCCACCTTCTTGGGCACGTCGACGCCCAAAAAGGTGATGCGGCCGCCGCTGAGCGTGACGCTCTCGAGCCCCAGACGCTCGCCGCGAATGCGGATGCGCGCGCGATTGAACAGGTTGAGTCCCGCCAACGGCAGCTCGCCATGCGCGGCCTCGGTCTCTTCCTGCACCTCGTCGATGCTCTCCAGGTCCTCGGCCGCCGCGAGCTTACGGTACACGAGCACGCGCTGGTCCACCGCCGGCAGGTACTCCTCGGACAAGAAGTAGTCGGCCGGCAGGTTAATACCCACGCTCGCCGCCTCCACGCCGGCGTCGTCATCGCCGCGCGCCTCGGCCACGGCCTGGCCCAGCATCTGCGTAAACAGGTCAAAGCCCACGCTCGACAGGTTGCCGTGCTGCTCGGCTCCCATAAGCGAACCGGCGCCACGGATCTCTAGGTCGCGCATGGCGATGCGCATGCCGCTGCCCAGGTCCTGGAACTCGGAAAGTGCAGTCAGGCGCGCCGTTGCCTCCTCGGTGAGCGGCAGCTCGCCGGGGAACATAAAGTACGCGTAGGCCTGCGTGGCAGAGCGGCCCACACGGCCCTTGAGCTGGTAGAGCTGCGCCAGGCCAAGGCGCTGCGAGTCCTCGATGATCAGCGTGTTGGCCGTTGCGTTGTCGATGCCGCTCTCCACGATGGTCGTGGCGATGAGCACATCGATCTTTTTGGTCGCGAACTCAATCATCACGTCCTCGACCTCGCGCGGGCTCATCTTGCCGTGTGCCACGCCCACGCGCGCCTCGGGCGCGGCCTCATGCACGCGCGCCACGGCGTCGTCGATGGTCTTGACGCGGTTGGACACGTAGTACACCTGGCCGCCGCGGCCCACCTCCAGGCGAATCGCCGCGCTCACCACATCGGGGTCGTACTCCCCCACGTGCACGATCACGGGACGACGCCCGGTCGGCGGCGTGGTGATCAGGCTCATATCGCGCACGCCGCTCGTGGCCATCTGCATGGTACGCGGGATAGGCGTGGCCGAAAGCGTGAGCACGTCAATCTGCTCGCGCAGGTTCTTGAGCTGCTCCTTGTGCTGCACGCCAAAGCGTTGTTCCTCGTCAATGATCACCAGGCCCAGGTTTTTGGGGTTCACATCGGCCGAAAGCAGGCGGTGCGTGCCGATAAGCACGTCAATCGTGCCCTCGGCGAACGCCTTGAGTGCGCGCTTTTGCTGCGCCGGCGTGCGAAAGCGGCTGAGCACCTCGACCTCAAGGCCAAACGGAGCAAAGCGCTCAAAGAACGTCTCGTAGTGCTGCTGGGCCAGAATGGTCGTGGGACAGAGCACCATGACCTGGCGGCCGGAGTCAACGCACTTAAACGCCGCGCGCAGAGCGACCTCGGTCTTGCCAAAGCCCACGTCGCCGCACAGCAGACGATCCATGGGTTTGGGCGCCTCCATGTCGGCCTTAATGTCGGCGATGGCCTCCAGCTGGTCGCGCGTCTCGTCGTAAGGGAAGCTCTGCTCCATCTCGATCTGCTCGGGCGTGTCGGGCGGGCAGGCGATACCGGTAATCGACGAGCGGCGCGTATACAGATCGACCAGGTCAAACGCCAGCTTTTTGGCGTTCTTGCGCGCCTTGTTGGTGGCACGCGTCCAGTCGGCGGTGTTGAGTCTGGTCAGACGCGGCTTGTCGCCGTCAGGGCCAACATAGCGCGTGATACGGTCGATCTGTTCCAACGGCACGTAGAGCTTGTCGCCGTCGGCATATTCCAGCAAAAAGTAGTCGCGCTCCTTGCCGCCCACTTCTTGGCGCGCGATCTCGCTAAAGAGCGCGATGCCGTGAGTGGCGTGCACCACGTAGTCGCCCGGCTTAAACGGGAACGTGATCTGCGTAATGTCCACCTTGCGGCGGCTGCGCGCGCGGTTGGCGTCCATGCGGGCGTTGAGGTCGGCGATCGAGAACACGGCCAGGTTGGCATCGGGCACCACCACGCCCTGCGGCAGAGCGGCATCGACAAAGGTCACGCGTCCGCGCGAGATAGTAGGCACGGCGGCGCCGGCGGCTGCCTGGGCGGCACCTGCCTCGAGCGAGCGGGCGTTGAGCGCGTCGGCCTTGCGCTCGCGAATTGCAGCATGGGCATCCTGACGGGCAGCACGGTCGGCAGAATCTGCCGCCGCCACGCGCACGCGCTCGCCAATGACGCCGGCGTTTTCGGGCGCCGCGGTCAGCGATTCCTCAAAGGTAATGCCCTCGTCGCCAAAGGTGAGCTCCATCGACTCGCGCGCACCGCGGTCGGGAATGGCAAACACGCAGGCGTAACGCTTGCCCACGACTTCCTGAATGCGCGTCATAAAGCGATTGTCCGAACCCGCGATGGCCGGCTGCTCAATCTTGAGCTCGGCCGTAACCGCACCGCCGGCACGGATGAGGCTTACGTAGTTCAGGCGCTGCTGAGCACCAAAATCGAGCTGCTGGGCACGTACATACAGGCCATCCAGTCGGTCGACCCCCGCCTCGCCGGCACGGGCCTCGATATCCTCGTAGGCACGCAGGCAATCGTCGAACAGCGAGCGCGGCTCGGACAGCACCACGAGCGCCTTGCCGCTCACGTGCGCCAGCGGGCTCACGGTCTGGCCGTACATCACCGGCAAAAAGCGGTCGAGCTCGGGCGTGACGATGCGCGCATCCACCATCTCGAGCAATGCGGCCAGTTTGCTGTCGTCCTGGCTGGCGCGGTAGAGCGCCACGTGCATGTTGTGAACGGCATCGTCGGTAAGCGCCAGCTCACGGCAGGGGAAGATCTCGATACTGTCCTCGTTGCCGATGGTCTGCCCCGTTGAGCTCACCATGCGACGGATGCGATCGATCTCGTCGCCGAAGAACTCAATGCGCACGGGCGCTTTTTCCTGCGCGGGGAACACCTCGACGGTGTCGCCGTGCACGCGGAACAGGCCAGGCGCGTCGGCGGCGCCGGCATTGGTGTAACCCATGCCCACCAGGCGCTGCGGCACCTCGTCAAAAGGAATCTCCTCGCCCACCGCAAAAGTGGTGGACTCCCAGTAGCGGCTCTCGACCGGCGGCACACAGCGCAGCAACGCACGGGCCGAGGCAACCATGATGCAGTTGTCCCCGCGCACGATGCGCCCCAGAGCCTCGCAGCGCTGCGCCACCACGGCGTCGTCGGGCGCCTGTTCGCGCCACGGATAGTCCTTGCGCTCGGGAAAACGGCACACGTGCGCTAGGCCCACGTAGGCGGCAAGGCTACGCGCGGCGCGATCGGCCGCATCCTCGCCGCTCACGATATAGACCGTCGGGCGCGGACGGCGCGCAAACTGGGCGGCCGCCATAAGCGTGCGGCCCGACTGCGACACAGCCAGCGTCACGTCCTCGCCGGCATCGAGCCCGGCCTCGACGGTCTGCAAGGCCTCGGCAGTGTAGAGCTGCGCGGCTATACGGTGAATGAGCATGCTGTTCCTCCGGCATTGCAACGCCAAAAGCCCGCCGGGGCAAGCTCGGCGGGTCGTACGTCAAATACATTGTCTGTCATGGTAACGCATGGAGAGGACTCCGGTTCAAGGGCAAACCCAGCCCCGCAAAAAACGCCAGACGAAAATGCGTTCCGCCCTACCCCGCCACGCGCACGCTGGGACACAAATCCGCCAGCGGACACTCGTCGCACTTAGGCTTGCGGGCGTCGCAGATCTCGCGGCCAAAGGTGATCCACTGGTGGTTGACCGACTCCCAATACTCGTGCGGCAAAATCTTGAGCAGATCTTGCTCGGTCTTGAGCGGCTCCTTGGCATGCGTCTTGGGGCTCAGCATCAGGCGGTGCGCGATGCGGTTGACGTGTGTATCGACCGCGATGCCATCGACAATGCCAAACCCCACGTTGAGCACGATGTTCGCCGTTTTACGCCCCACACCCGGCAGTTTGACGAGCTCCTTCATGTCGGCCGGCACCTCGCCACCGTAATCGGCGACGATCATCTGCGCGGCCTCCACGGCGTGTTTGGCCTTACTCTTATAAAAGCCAAGCGACTTAATGGTATCGGCCACATCGGCCACGCTCGCCCCCGCCATGGCCTCGGGCGTGGGCCACTGGGAAAACAGCTTCGGCGTCACTTTGTTGACCTGCGCGTCGGTCGTCTGCGCCGAGAGTAGCACCGCGATGAGCAGCCTAAAGGGATTCTCATGGTCCAAAAAGCACTCGACCGGGCCATAGCGACGGTTAAGGCGCTCGCACACCTCAACGGCGCGCTCGCGTTTGGCGGCATTGGTCTCGCGTGGCATAACGACTCCTCGGCTCGGCGGCATAACAAACCTATTGGCACGATTGTCCCACGTATGGGGTCTTTACGCCTCCAAAAATGCGCCGGTCTGGCGGCCCCACAGGCTTGCGTACT
>CALLSB010000107.1:0-2331 GCA_938014225.1 uncultured Collinsella sp.
GCGTCCTCGCGAAGGGCTCGGCGGCCCCGGGCCCGACGGACGGCGCGTACAGGGACCGCCCATTGCATCCGAATTCGGTTGTTCTCAACGTCCCTTGTACAATGCAGAACCCCGAGCTTCCGACTGGCTGCGAGTCCGTTGCATTGACCAATGCGCTTAACTATTACGGATTTGGTTTGGGTAAAACCGTCATTGCAGACGCGTATATGCCTAGGAGCAGTTGGGATTTTGTTACGGCGTTTTGGGGCAATCCTCATAGCGCTTCGAATGGAAACTGCATATCTGCTCCCGGACTGACCAACACCGCGAATTCTTTCTTGATTAGCAGTGGTAGTAGTTTGCGAGCCTACGATGTGACCGGTACTGGTTTCTATGACCTTTATTCGTATTTGGAAGCTGGACATCCCGTTATTATTTGGTCAACGATAGGTATGCAAAACCTGGGAAGTTGCTATGCGACTCAGGCTTACGGCGGAAGGGTTTATAGAACCTATACCAACTCTCACACCGTTGTCTTAAGAGGCTTTAATCGCTCCCTAGGTACCGTTTACATTGCTGATTCACTCGCTGGCTATGTCTCTAACTCAGCTCAGCGCATTGCTTCGCTATACTCGCAAAGAGGAGCTCAGGCGGTCGTCATTAAATAGGCGCCGTCGAAGTCGAAGGAAGGTGGAATCGTGAAGCGTCTCTTAGATGTGTCCGTTTCTATACTTGTGGTTATCGCGCTGTTCATGAGTCAATCATGGGCCGTGACTGCTGCATATGCCGATTATTCAATTGACGGATCTGATGATTCAAACAGCTTTCATCTTGAAGGCTCTACTTCCAATCAAGCTGAGCCTATCTCTGGGGGGCAAGAATCGGATGCTGGCTCCGTAGATAGCGAGCCTCAAGACGCGCAGCAGGTCTTATCGGGGGAGACTAACGAAGCCGCTGCCGCTGTTCTGCCTCCAACGATCAGCTCACCGTCAAAAACGTTAGTGTTTCTGCCCATGTGCAGAATATTGGCTGGATGGATCCGGTTGGTTCGGGTAAGGTTGCCGGAACCACGGGTAGGGGCTTGAATCTTGAGGCACTAAAAATCTCACTTGAAGTGGATGGAGCCACCTCTCAAGAACAGATTGCAAATGCCATATCCGTCGAGGCCCACGTCTCCAACGTCGGCTGGCAGGCCGCCGTCGGCAACGGCGGCACCGCCGGCACGACCGGCCAGTCCCGCGCCGTCGAGGCGATCGCCGCCGAGGTCTCCTCGCCGGTCTCCGGCGGCCTGTCCTACAGCGCCCACGTCTCCGGCGTCGGCTGGCAGGACGAGGTCTCGGGCGGCGCCGTGGCGGGCACCACCGGCCAGGGCAGGGCGGTCGAGTGCGTGAAGATGCGCCTGACCGGCGACCTCTCCGAGTACTACGACGTGTGGTACCGCGCCTACGTGCAGGACTACGGCTGGCTCGGCTGGGCCAGCGACGGGGCCCGCGCCGGCACGACCGGCATCGGCTACCGCGTAGAGGCGCTCCAGGTCCGCGTCCTCGCGAAGGGCTCGGCGGCCCCGGGCCCGACGGACGGCGCGTACAGGGATGTAGCCGACGAGAAGGTGATTGGCGTTCCGCGGATTAGGCTCGTTACTTGGCTTACCCAGCATCAATATGACGGTTACTACCTCGGGACTCCATATTCCACTGGATTCTCTATTCCTACTTGCACCTATCCCAACGGGGAGAGACGCTGGGATGGATATTCTGGTATGAACTGCACTGGCTTTGTCGCTCATGCGTGGTCGAAGTGCGGCGGTAATCTCGCGGCAGTTGCTGCAAATAACAGCCATTCGCCTTGGGCCGGAGGCCCCGGTGGAGGTGGTTATATCAACGCGTGGCGTTTTTACGGCTATGCGATCGATTCCGGTTCAAAGGTTTATGAGTTCAACAAAGTGCAGGATCTACTGAATAGTGGGTTGGCAAGAAAGGGCGATGTCATTTTCTTCAAGACTGCTCCTAACGTCGATTGTCATATCGGATTTTTCTGGGGTGACAATCCTCGGGACAATAAGATGTGGCACTCTTCGTCGCCCGCTAATCAGATCTCGTCCATTTATAACTATTCGAACCCGGCTGAAATTAACCAGCACGTTTGTCTGATTAAATAGCTGCTGGTTAAATAGCCTCTTCGGCTTGGCTCCCGTCCCCCCAATCTAGTAGACTTGGAAACCGTTGCTAGATTAGGGGGATTTTCCATGAGACGCTCCACGAAACGAATTTCCGGTGCCGCCGCCGCGCTGGCGGTCGCGGCCGCCCTGGCCCTGTGCGGCCACGGGGACAAGGTCCTCATCGCAGACGGCAA
>CALLSB010000108.1:0-17257 GCA_938014225.1 uncultured Collinsella sp.
CTGGGCCAAGGACGGCGAGGAGGCCGGCACCACCGGTATGTCATGCTCTCTCGAGGCTGTTCAGATTAAGCTCATTAAGAAGGGTACCTCCCATCCTGATACATCGGGCTATCCCCATCTTGAAATACCTACGGTGACGTATTCCGCTCAGGTGAAAGGTGCTTGGCAGAATTATGTCCCTGCCGGAGAGGTGTCCGGTACGACCGGTCAGGGAATTCCCATCACCGGGTTTTCGGCTAAAACTACTTCATCTGTTGCCGGCGGGATTGCTTATCAACTGCATCTTTCGAATGTAGGCTGGACTTCTGGCAAGACAAACGGGGAGCAGCTTTCGTCTACCGCTGAATCTAATTCGGTTGAGGCTATTAAAATTTCTCTTTCTGGTGACTTAGCAACCTATTTTGATGTTTGGTATAGGGTCCATGTCGATAATGTCGGCTGGCTTGGTTGGACTAAAAATGGTGCCGTTGCCGGTAGCACTGGCTATGGGACGCATGTCCAAGCTGTTCAAGTTCGACTTACAAGGAAGGGCGCCAATGCCCCCGGGAGCACCGTTTCGCCATGTTTGCTTGGGCAGCCTTCTGCGTTTGCAAATCCTATGCAGAAGAAGATTGTTGATCTTGCCCGACAGGTACCGTCTCCTGGCCCGGGATTGTGCTCCGAGTGGATTGCAGATATCTACGAGCGTGCCGGATTTAGGAACGTCCATACAGATGCCTGCGATTACTACTGGGATTATTGTAAATTCACCGATTATTCTCAGCTGAAAGTTGGAATGGTCATTGCCGTTCCTTCGCATACGCATACCCGCATGGGCAGCATTTACGGTCACGTTTGTCTCTATATTGGCAATAACCAGGTTATGGATAATGTCGGTCAGATCAGGACGCTCGATATGGCGTACTGGTTGGATTATTATTCCACCTCATATAAGCCAAAGTGGGGTTGGTATGACAACGTGCCGCTTGCATAGCAGGTCGAAATTCGTGTTTTCAAACAGGTTCTAGCAAATATTCTGATTAAAACGAACGGGTCGTTTTGCAACGGTCCGTTCGTTTCTATTTAAGTGCCATTCACGTTTTCGGTATTTAAGCAATTGCCGAAACGATAAATAATGATGCTAAAGATGGTCGATTGATGGGGAAGTCGAATGAAAAAGACGCAACGACTGCTAGCAACGGCAATGACGCCATTACTGATTCTTCATTGTCTTCTGACGCCCCTTTCTGTCTGGGCTGATTCTTTACCGGTGCAGCCGGAGTCTACTGATTATTCCGTCAGCGCCGCCGACAGCTCGGAAGACGAGGACATCGTCTTAAATGACGAACAACAGGGGGTTGAAGTCGAGCAGCCGACTGTGTCAGACAATGATTCTCCCTCATCCGTTTCTAGCGAGTCTGCTTCCAATGCGACTGATTCGCCGAAACCCGAAAATGATGTATCCGCTGTCTTTGGTTCTGTTTCATACCAGACTCATGTACAGGATATTGGCTGGCAGGCTCCCGTTTCAAATGGAATGACGGCTGGCACAACAGGTCGTGCTAAGCGCGTTGAAGCCCTCAAGATCAATCTGCTTTCACAAGATGGCACCCCTTTGGGGAATGACAGCATTTCGGTCCAATCACACATTTCCGGGATCGGCTGGGAGCCTCAGCCGGTGGGTAACGGGCAGACATCTGGAACAGTTGGACAGTCGCGAGCCATCGAAGCGATCAAGCTATCTTTGTCGGGCGGTCTTTCTGACTCGTATGACATTTGGTATCGCGTTCATTCTGCAAATGTTGGTTGGCTTGGCTGGGCCTCAAATGGTGAGCCTGCTGGAACACAGGGCTATGCTTATCAGATCGAAGCTATTCAGATAAAGGTGCTTCCAAAAAATGCTCAAGATGCGCCAGCGCGAGGCGATGCCTTTAGGGACCATTCCCAGGAACCGCCTACTGTTTCCTATCGATCTCATATCTCCAATGTTGGATGGATGGGTGTTGTCGCGGACGGAAAGACATCGGGGGTCATTGACTCAAGAAATGCAATCGAGGCACTGTCGCTTAGTGTTAATTGGTATGGCCACGGAGGCTCTATTTCCTCTCGCGCGCACGTCTCTGGCATTGGTTGGCAAAGCTGGTCTTCAGGTACTGTTGGCACGACCGGGCAGTCTCGGTCAGTTGAGTCCGTTCAGTTTAAGCTCAATGACGAGATATCTGCAACTTACGACATTTGGTACCGTGTGTATGCTTCCAAATTGGGCGGATGGTTGGGCTGGACGTCCAACGGGTCTCCTGCGGGCTCGGTGGGGAAGGGTGCCGCCATTCAGGGTATTCAGGTTATGTTGGTCGAAAAGGGCTGCTCTGCTCCTGGAGATACAGCGAATCATTTTATTGGAGCTACGGATGTTCTGAGTGGCAGTTCGTATGGCCTTAATGGCAATAGCTTGGGCACTGTGCAGGGTAAAACGATTTTAATGGGTTCCGAGAGCGGCTCTGAGCCTTTAACATCGCTTTCTATTTCGTTTGATAATCAAGAGACTTCAGGTTCAATCGGTTATTCAGGCTGCTATGAATTTAGTGGATGGAGCGGAGTTGTTTCTGACGGTGCCGCGCTCAATTCTAAAAATGATGGCCGTACTTTGAAGGCCGTGAGATTGACTCTTACTGGTGATTTGTCTAATGCCTATGACGTTTGGTACCGGTGTTTTGACTCCAAAAAAGGATGGCTTGGCTGGGCGTGTAATGGCGCGGATGCGGGGGCAACGATACCGGGTTCATTCCTTAAGGCTGTCGAAGTAAGGATTATCAGTAAAGGCAGTGGCGCTCCCGGAGTAACGGACGGAGCATTTGTTTCCGATACTTCCGCCGATTGCGCTCATGTTGTTTATCAGGCCCATTCCGCTAGCCGTGGGTGGTTTCCATCTGTTTTAGATGGGCAGGTTGCCGGCACAACGGGAAAATCGCTTTCGCTTCAAGCTCTGAATGTGGTGCTGGCCGGTGTGGATGATGATTCTCTGGTTGAGGCACGAGCTCATGTTGCCAATATTGGTTGGCAGGAATGGCGGTCTGCCGGTTATGTTGGGACCGTTGGACAAGGATTGGCCATTCAGGCTCTTGAGCTGCGCATTAATGGTCCCCTCGCGAATCAGTATGACATCTACTATCGAGTTCATTCGGCTGGTTATGGTTGGTTGGGTTGGGCCAAAAACGGCGATTCCGCTGGAACTACCGGGTTAAATATCCAGATAGAAGCTGTCCAAATTAAGCTTGTCGCGAAGGGCGGGAATCCTGGCTCATCGTCTGCGCCCGCATTTATCTCTGCTCCAGCTCTAACGCTCCAGGCGCATGTCGCCACGCTTGGTTGGATGAATCCCGTTGGCAACGGTGGTGTTGCGGGCACAACCGGCAGATCGCTTGCTATTGAGGCGCTGAAGTTGAATGTCTCCAGTAGCGTATCAGGCGGTATTGAGTACTCCGCCCATGTACAGGATGTGGGCTGGCAAGGTTGGACTTCCAATGGGAATGTCGCTGGCACAGTAGGCTGCGCAAAGCGTATCGAGGCTCTTAAGATTAAGTTGACCGGTGATTTATCGAACTACTTTGATGTTTGGTATCGAGCATATTGCCAAGACTTTGGGTGGCTCGACTGGACCTCAAATGGGCAGCCTGCGGGTACGTCTAGGATAGGCTGCAGAGTCGAGTCTGTTCAAGTGAAGATTGTTCCCAAGGGCGCTGGTGCTCCCGGTTCTACTGCGCGTCCGTTTACTGACCAGCCCTTGTTGCCGGCAGATATGATGACTATGCTTAATCGAGCTAATAGATATTCGAGCAGCACAAGCTGGCTCATTATGGTTGACAGGCAAGCATGCCGCCTTGGAGTTTTTCGTGGACAGCGCGGGTCGTGGAGTTACGCTCAATACTGGACTTGCTCTACCGGCGCCCCTAGTACTCCAACGCCTACGGGTGAGTATACCGTCACCGGCAAGGGCTACTCGTTTGGACATGGGTATACCTGCTACTACTACACGCAGTTTTACGGTGACTATCTGTTCCATTCAATACCGTACTACCAGGGAACTTTTAATCCCATGGACAGCCGAATGGGAATGCATGTTTCACAAGGCTGCGTGCGTTTGCCCATTGATCGCGCTAAATGGATTTGGGATAACGTGCCCCTTGCTACCAAGGTGGTAATCTACTAACTATTCCCGTAAGCGGTGAGAGCTTGTTAGAGGGCCCTTTCCTGTTGCCGTAGTCTTGGCAACAGGAAAGGGCCCTTGCCGTTGGATTAGGCTCCTTTTTCTTCGTTCACCTAATTGGTGACATTAATGAAGCTAACTCCCGATAGTATGGTTATTGACGACCGTCTATCTAGGAGGCGATTCTTTTGAAAAGGCAATTTAGAGCATTTATTGTTCTGATTTCCTGCTTCATGACGATGCTGCTTTTGAGCCCTTTGGCTTGTTGGGCAGATCAAAATGTTGGTTCCAACGAATATGAATCCGTTCCAGAGACCCAATCCGACCCCTCGGATCAAACTGCTGCTGTAGCCGATGAAACGGCGCCTTCGATTGATGCTACCGTGGAGCCCAAAGAGGCGGCCCCGGACGTCAGCTATAAATCTCACATTTCAGGCATTGGTTGGGAGCCGACGTTTACATCGAATGGCTCGACCTCTGGCACAACAGGCCAGTCCCGTAGGCTTGAAGCACTCAGGGTTTCCCTCCCTAATTCAGAAGACCTTGGTATCGAATACCGCTCTCATGTTCAAAATGAAGGCTGGCAGGATTGGGTTTCTAATGGAGCCGTCTCCGGCACAACGGGAAAGGGCCTTCAGATTGAAGCCGTCGAGCTCAAGCTGACGGGCAACAGGGCGGCTTCTTATGACCTGTATTATCGCGTTCATGCTTCTAATTTCGGCTGGCTTGGATGGACTTCAAATGGGTCGACTGCGGGAACCACCGGTTGGTCTTATGCCGTTGAAGCAATACAGATCGTCATTGTAAAAAAGGGTGACGCGGCGCCCGGCGATACTGCTGGTGCCTATGTCCCATATGTCTTTAATTGCTCTCTTTCTCAGGTTGGGGAGACGACTAAAGTAACCCTGAATATTCCGCAGATCGAGGATATAAAACGACTCGGGATCGCTGATTCGATAAAGGTGGCAGGCTCCATGTCGTATGGAGGGAGGGTCACCCGTTCCGTCTCAAGCACGATTGCACTCGGAGATCTGGGCTCTAGCTCCAGTGAAATTGAATTTAGCGATTATGGTCCGTTTGACGTTACGTTGCAGTATTTGAAGAACGGAAACATCGTTCAAGAGGACCATCAGTCAATTGGCATTTCTGCGAGTGAGTACAACCTTGCCCCTTTGAGTGCTTCTTTCCCCGTTGTTCTCTATTCGCTATCTTTCTGGGATATCAGTACCTCTTCTGCTGGAACGACCGTTCCGTCAATTGTAATGCTCGATCGTCCAAGTGCCTATAACTGGAACTCGCTTCCATCCGGGATGTACGGTCTTCCGTATCTGACTCATGAGGAGAATGCTTCTAGTTCGAGCTATCAGGCGTTCGCGGATTATGTCGCTGCTCTCTACAAGATCAATCCCAAGGCAAAGTTCAATCTGTATATCAATGACATCACCTGTTCGTTGATCCATAGGATGATTTACGCCAACAAGATTCCCGCAGGCCAATACTCCATTCGGCTGTTGTCCGATGGATCCGCCACGTATGTCTTTACCAACGAAGCCTTTGACGTTAAGGATCCAGATTCTAAGCAAGCGGAGCTGATTACTTTATGGAACGCCGCCAAGAATAAGGAATACGAAACCGGTGAGGTCTCAAAGTCGTATAGCGATTATCACGATCACTGGGATTCTATGTATGCCGTGCTGAGTATTGAGCCTGGCACTCAGTGGTGGATGACTCGAACGAATCTGTTTACGAGTGGTGACGATAATGCCTTTGCGAATAAGATCGCGTCCGATCCCGGCGTTAAGAAGGTGAATGTTTCGGGCATGCTTACGAGCCTGCAGAATAGGGGAGAGGATACAGTCCAAGCGTTTAAGGCGCTGTACAACTTTAACGATGGCTATTTTGATGCGGCGACTCAGCAGGGCAAAAAGGTAATGATGCTGCTTGGAACGTACGTTTCTTACGAGCAGAATTTTGACGACTATGCCAACTTGACCGAAGTTATCTATGGCGATGACTATTTGTATTATTACAAGGGGCATCCAAACACACCGACGGGTATGTATCCCCAAAAGCAGGAACAGCTTGACCGTCTTGGCATTACCGATGTCGATTCTTCCGTCGCTGCAGAGCTGATCCTCTTCTTTAATCCGGAGATCGGTCTGTCTGGTTATGGGTCTAGTACGTATAACTCGGCCAGTGCCGATGCTGCTGGTGGACTTTGGAATTCCACAAAGGCCGAGGCCTTGAAGCCGGGTGCCGTCATCGATTATTCCATTATGGATTGGTTTGCTTCTCCGATTACCGAAGACACGGATGCTGCTATCAGATCCCTTTGCAAACAGGGAGACTCTTGCTATCTCGTAGAGTTTTCGGATTCCATACTTGCTTCGGCAAATTACGACTTTGCTATCTATTCGCACAATAGCGGTGCTCTGACTTATTTCAAGAAGGGCGAGTCGGGCTATGATGTTGTTAAGGTGTCACGAGGCCCTCTTGACGTCTTGGCAACTTCGCATGTTTCAAATGACGGCTGACAATCGGCCTCTAAGGGTGGAAATGCTTCCGGTACCGTTGGGCAGTCAAAAGCCGTCGAGGCTATTACTCTCAATCTGCAGAATGCTCCCTATGATGGTGCATTGGAGTACAGGACACATGTTTCCGATTATGGCTGGCAGGGCTATGTGAAGGAGGGGAAAGTTTCTGGTACTACGGGCCAGAGCAAGTCTGTCCAGGCTATTCAGATTCGCCTGACTGGTGAGATGGCCAATCACTATGACGTTTATTATCGAGCTCACGTTCAGGATAAGGGATGGCTCGGTTGGGCCTGCAATGATCAAGTTGCCGGAACGACCGGTTTCGTTTTGAGGCTAGAGGCATTTCAGGTCGTTTTGGTCGAAAAGGGTTCGCCCGCTCCTGGGGATACGAGTCAGCCCTCTATTCAGAGAGCGTTTTCAATCAAGGCACATGTTTCAAACCTTGGTTGGCAGTCGCCTGTTTACGAAGGCATGACCGTTGGCACAACTGGCCGAAATCTTGCTGTTGAGGCTGTTGAAATAAAACTGACGGGAGATCTTGCCAAGCATTATGACGTTGTCTATAGGGCACACGTTCAAAGCAAAGGTTGGCTAGACTGGGTTAAATCGGGCGAGTGTGCCGGTACAACTGGTGAGGCTCTGCATCTAGAAGCGCTTGAGGTTAGGCTGGTTGAGAAAAGCTAAATATAGATCCAATTTGCCTATATACCAACGCTAATGAAGTGGGGGTGAATTGATGGGGTTGTAGTCCCCTCAATTCACCCTCCTTAGTTGCAAGTTATTTGAAAGAGACAAACCGTGCTAGACTTTATCCTTTGTGTAAGGATTTCGTTTCGGCCTCTTTCATTAAGTCGTCATCATTAATTTCTATTGGGTGAATTAAGGTGAAGTTTGGTAATCATGAATTTGCTTTATACGGTTGATAACAATTTTGTCCCACAGTTGGCCGCCAATATTTGCTCGGTTGTTTCAAATCATTCCGGTATTCAAGACATTACTTTTCATGTCTTCTCTAATGGCATTACAGAGGATAACCAGCGTTTGCTCCAGGAGATGGTGACCGAATACAACCAAAACCTTGTATTTTATGATATTTCGAACTTCAAAGATGCTCTCGGGTTTGATTTTGATACATCGGGATGGAATGAAATAGTTCTTGCTAGGCTTTTGATGGCACATTTTCTACCTAATGAGATCGAAAGAGTTATTTACCTCGATGGCGATACGATTGTTCTTGGGGATATTGCTCTTCTTTGGAATCAAGATCTTAAGGGTTGCGTGGTTGGAATGGTTCCCGAGCCAACGGTCGGCCCATCTCGACTTAATGATTTAGACTTAAATGGCTGTCTGTACCACAATGCTGGCGTGTTGCTCGTTGATTTAAAGCAATGGAGATCAACTTGTTGCGAAGATCAATTATTGGATTATTGCGAGCGCCGCTCAGGACGCTTGTTTGCGAATGATCAAGATGCTCTAAATGCAGTACTTAAAGATAAGATTTGCAGTTTATCCCCTGCGTTCAATTATTCCAATATCTTTGACTACTATCCGTTTATATTCTTAAACTCGTTAATGCCGGGCTTTTCGGATGAAAACAGTTTTAATACCGCAAGATCGAAGCCCATCGTTGTCCATTATCTCGGCGAAGAGAGGCCATGGCGGCGGGGGAATACTCATCGCTTCAATAATGAGTATCACTTTTATTTATCAGAAACGTTCTGGAAGGACGCGAAAGATGAAGATGGTTGGGGCGCTTATTTTCTTGCTTGGCGGACTTTTAATTTCCTAACCAGGCCTTTTCCTCAGCTTCGTTATAAAGTGATCAGCGGGTTGATTCCCGCATTTCTTAAATATCGTGCCTCGCAAAGAAATAAATAGGATTATGGATAAAATCAAAGACAAGTCTGTTTGCATTGTTTTACCCACATATAACGGCGGAAAGTATTTGGCCAAACAGCTTGATAGTATCTTGGAGCAAACTTGGCCTAATTGCTCCGTCTATATTCGTGATGATGGTTCAACGGATGAAACTGTTGAAATTGCACAATGGTACTGTCGGTCAAACTCCAGCATTCATTTAATTCAAGATTCAATCGGTAATCTTGGGTGCCCAAATAGTTTTTATGAAATTATCAAACGGGTTCCCGAATATGACTACTATGCATTTGCCGATCAGGATGATATTTGGAAGACCGATAAAATTGAACGGGCAGTCAGGGCAATTGAAAATAGTGGAGACAAGGTGCCGACTGTCTACTTTTCTTCCTTTTCATATGTAAACGAAGATGGCGAGACGATACGCGAGTCGGCTCCGCAGGACAAGTACCTCTCTTTTCATAACACCTTGTTTTATACTCCCGGACTAGGCTTCACGATAGTATTTAATCGCCTTGCCTGCAGGGCCTTTATTCTTGAGGTAGATCCAGGGAATGAAATGCATGATCGCTGGCTGATTCGGTGTGCTTCGGCATTTGGAAAGGTATTGTTTGATTCCGTCTGTACGGCTTCACATGTTCGTCATTCCTCTGCGGTCACGTCTGGAGATAATCGTTATTTTGATCTTTTAAAGACCTATTTTAAGGACGAGCTATTTGGTGATAGATTGAAAGATGAGAGTAAAAAGTTAAGCCATTTTTCTGCGGTGTTTTATGATGAGCTTAGTTTTGAGCAGAAACATGAGCTTGATATTTTCACCAATGATGATGGGATTATTTCAAGACTTAGGAAAGCATTTTTCCCAAAGCGTCTGCGACCTACTTTGATTTCTGATTTACTTCTTCGCGTTTTGTTTTTATTCAACAAGGCCTGATGATCCACTGCTGGAGTGATTGTGTCTAATAGAAAAACGAAAGAACTCTCTGTTGAGCAGAGTCTTGTTTGGAACAGCGTCGGCTCGATGGCGTATTTGATTTGCAACTGGCTGATTACTGTTCTTGTGGTGACACTTGGTTCCGACATTAGCATGTCTGGTAGCCTTGCTGTGGCTATGTCTGTTGGTAATATTTTTGCGACCATTGTTTTGCTTAGAGCGCGCCCCGTTCAGGTTTCTGAGAGCTATTCTGATTTTACGACTGGGAATTTTATCGCTCATAGAATCGTTGCAACAATACTTGCCTGTGTAATTTGCTTCTTCTATTGTTTAGTTTCTGTTGCATTCAACGATTGGGCAGTTGTTGCTGTTTATTGCCTATTTAAAGCTGGTGATTCATTTGTCGATGTTCTTCACGGTGTGGATCAGGTAAACAACAGATTGGACATTGCGGCTATCTCTCAAATAGTTCGTGGCGTAGGAGTTCTAGTCTCCTTTTCGTTGTGCTTGTTGCTATTTGATAACTTGGTAATAGCCGTTGCTTCAATGGCTTTTGTTACCATAGCTGTTGTGCTTACATATGATTTTAGAATGACAAAACGGTTTTGTGCCGTTATACCTGATTTTGATTTTACTTCCCTTATCAAATTGTCGCGTATCTGCTTTCCCGGTTTTGTTGCATCTCTTGCGTGCACGGCTGTTGTTAGCGTAACAAGACAGTTCTATGGCCTTTCCTATGGAAATGAGGCGTTGGGTTTTTATGCCGCCGTTGCCACTCCGACTGCCGTAATTCAGGCTCTCGTATCTTATCTATATGCCCCCCTGCTTGGACCTATTTCGGCAATGTGGCGAGAAAACGAAACTCACCGATTACGCTTAGTATTTATTAAGATGCTCGTTTCCGTATTCGTTTTGACGGCGATGTGTGCCATGGCTAGTGCTTTCATAGGCGAACCTGTGCTTACTGCTATTTATGGCAAAGAAGTTGGCCTTCACTCAGATTATCTTCCGTTGGCACTCGTTGCTACCGCATTCACTGGTTTGAACTTTTTCACTATTGATGTCTTTATTGCATTTGGGAAACCGATTATTGGCACGATTTCTGGTGCCGCTTCGTTAGCGTTGGCCGTGTTTCTTTCTCGTTATTGTTTTGTGAATCCGGTATTTGCTTCTGATGCAAATGTCATCAATATCATTATCTTGGTGGCATACGGTTTTGGATTATTATTTTCCTTCCTTTGTATAATTAACCTATTAAATCGGAAGGCGAAGCAATCTGTCACATCCGAACTGTAAATTCGCTCTCCTTGTTTCGATAGGGTTTTTCAGTTCGACTTGGGCTGTTTGATTGATATTCTGTACTGAGGATTCAGATGATGCATGAATTAAGAGCGCTGGTTATCATCCCAGCTTTTAATGAAGAGGCGAACATTTTAGATACGGTTTCTTCTGTGGAGGAAGCTGGATACGATTATGTAGTTATTAACGATGGCTCCACTGATGACACTTTGCGTGTTTGTCGCGATGCGGGGGTTAATGTCCTGGATTTACCGCAGAATCTTGGCATTGGAGGCGCGGTTCAAGCCGGACACAAATATGCCAAACGCTTTGGCTATGATGTAGACATCCAAGTTGATGGTGATGGGCAGCATGACGCCCATTACATATCGCGCTTGCTTGATGAAATAAATAATGGGTCTGATTTAGTTATCGGATCGCGATTTCTTGAAGAATCTGAAGGCTTCAAGTCAACCTTCTTGAGGCGTCTTGGAATTAGATGGCTCTCTGCGGTAATTCATCTTACAACTCACGTTCGTGTTAGCGACCCCACTTCTGGTTTTCGCGCATGTGGATCTAAGGCCATAGATCTGTTCTGTAAAAAATATCCCGTAGACTATCCGGAGCCGGATTCTGCTGTTGCGGCTATGGTTAAGGGCCTTCGCGTTACAGAAGTGCCTGTCGTAATGAAAGAACGACAGGGGGGAAAGTCGTCAATTTCTGGTTTTAGTAGCATTTATTACATGATAAAGGTTACTTTGGCGATTATCATCTCTTCATTCTCGAATTAGGACGGGTTGTTATGCATATTTCCTTACAGTTTGGTGTCATTACTGCTTGTTTAGTTTTGCTTTGTTTTGTGCTGCGTCTTGTATTAAAGGATAGCCTTCAGCTCAAGTATTCACTTCTTTGGATTGTTCTTGCATTGGTTTTGTTGGTATGCGGCCTCTTTCCGCAACCTCTTTACTTCATTTCAAGTTTATTTGGTTTTCAGACTCCAGCCAATTTTGTTTTTGTCTTAGGGTTTTTATTTTTGATATGCATTGTTCTTTCTATGGCATGTCTGTCAAGTAAACAATCTTCTGCAATTGCTAACTTAACTCAACGAATTGCATTGCTTGAAAAAGAGCTTGAATCAAAAAATAGGGAGTAATGCCATGTGCTTGGCAAAAGATCATACATTTGTATTGTGCGCATACGGCGAGTCTCCGTACTTGTCTGACTGTTTAGATTCTTTAGTGAACCAAAGCACCCGAAGTAATATCCTTATATCGACGTCAACTCCTAATTCCTATATTGATCGTATAGCGTCTAATTATTCGATTCCGGTAATTGTTAACGAGGGGTCGCCTAGCATATCTCATGACTGGAATTGTGCTATTGCGAATTCAAATACAAAGCTTGTGACTATAGCTCATCAGGATGATATCTATAGCTCTAGTTATACGGAAACTATGCTGCGGGCTATGAAAGAAGCGGATCGACCTTTAATCTTCTTTTCTAATTATGGTGAGATAAGAAATGGCGTATATGAAGAAAACCTCCTTATTCTGAAAATTAAGAGAATTTTACTTCGTAAGTTTGCTCGCCACGGCGCTCTTTCATCGGTTAAGGATAAAAGGGATATCCTGAGGTTCGGTTCCGCCATCTGCTGTCCTTCTGTGACATTTAATCTAAGCATCTTACAGACACCGTTATTTATGACAGACATGAAATGTGACTTGGACTGGGAGGCATGGGAAAGATTCTCGAAAATCGACGGATCTTTCGTTTATTCTCCCGAGGTTTTAATGTTTCATCGAATTCATGAAGGCTCTGAGACCACGGCGTTGATTAAAGATGATACAAGGAGGTCGGAGGATGAAACTATGCTTCAAAAATTCTGGCCCAAGTGGTTTGCTCCAATAGTCTGTAGCCTGTATTCGCTTAGCATGAGAAGCAATTCTTTATGACGCTGCAACAATGCCGGCGTAAGTTGAACATTTATCGAGACGGAGTTGTAGAGTTATGAATCTAGATACCTTTACTGGTCATCTGAAACTATCTGATAGTTATCGAAAAGCTCTGACGTTTATCGTTTATCCACTTATAGCTGCACTCTCTCTTTGCTTGGGATTTTTCTACTATTGCGCCTTTAAAGCCAGCGCTATCGGATTGCCTGGGCTATGGCTCTCGGCTCTGCCCTTAATCGCCTGCTTGTTCGTTGGTGTCCTATTATTAATTAAAGAGCAGCACAATCCCGCAATTTGCTTTGTGGTGATTGGTGTGCCCGCTGTAACTGCTTTTGGCCTTTTCATGCTGCCCGCTAATGTTCCAGACGAGGCTTCTCATATTTGGCAGGCGGGCGCCTTATTGTCTCGTAACGGCAATGGCTTTGATGTTGTCTCTTGCTTCCAATTGGGTCAGTTTCCTTCATCGTACGCAGATTATTTTAATGCAATGACTCAGCCTACCGATTGGTCTAGCGTCTTTGTGTGCCATACGTATTTGGGGAGCTATTACCCTCATCTTTATTTAATTCCGGGAGTAATTCTAGGATTTGCGCAGCAAACGGGTTTCAATGCCTTTGTGGCCCTTTCAGTTTCGCGCGTGTGCGCTGGATTAATATATTGCTTCGCGGCTTATTGGATAATCAAACTGATGCCAGTTGGTAAAAATGCTGTTTTGATTTTTTTACTAAATCCCATTTTATTGCAGCAGGAAGCGTCTGTTTCGGCTGATTCTGTCGCAAACATTGTTGCCATTTTGTACGTTGCTGTAGTTGTTAAGATTTATGCGGACTCGTTGTACTCATATCGATCTCTGCTGGCGTTAATACTGCTATCCGTTTTACTGCTTCTTTCAAAGATAATGTTTTTCCCGTTGGTACTCTTGAATCTTATTCACTGGAAAAAACTTAAAGGAACAGACAGCTATATAAAGTTCATCTTTTCCTTCTTTGCGATAGCTTTTGTTGCGAGCTGTGCGTTCGTGTCTCTTTATCATGGTAGTTTCATGCCAGATTCTTTTGATTTGATGCGAGCGCCGCTGCATTGCGCAAAGGTCTTTATTAAGTCTATTTGGGAGATGGGGCCATTCTGGTTTCAATCCTATGCAGGTTACAATCTTGGCGCTCTTTCGATTAATGTTTGGCCATTTTGTTTTTGGCTTTACATCATTCTTCAGTCCGTTGTTCTGTTTTATAACGATGAGAATGATAAAAAATTATTCTGCAGTACGGATCGCTTTGTAATGATTGCTGTTGTATTCGTCAATTTCTTCCTGATTGTTATGACGATGAGGAACTGGACTCTTACTGTTGATAAGCGTGAAGATATTATCATGGGGGTCCAAGGACGATATTTATTCCCACTGGTCCTTCCGGTTCTGTTGAATATCTTGCGACCGATAAAATCAAGTTCTGAAGGACATGTCTTGCTTGGTTCTTCATTGATAATGAGTACTATTCTATTTGTTGACTTTATTTCAATTCTTTCTGCGTTTTAGGAGTTAGTGTTTCATGTTGAACCTTCTTGAGGGCATTGGTTACACCGTTAAAGAAGAGGGCTTTTATAACGTCCCCAAGAAGGTCTCCCATGTACTCTCAATGCATAGGCCTCGATTTGATTTTGGCTCTCGCCAAGACAATTCTTTTTTTGATGTTATTTTTATTAATGGATGTGATTATTCCGTTCCGCATCCTATTAGGTACCGTGTCGATCATCAGATTGAGGAACTTGAGGCTGCCGGCTTAACGGTCCAAAAGGTTAATGCTTGGGAGATGGAAAAGGATATTCTTAGGCATGCGCGTACTTTTATTATTTTCCGTTGTCCCCTAAGTGATGAAGTTGAATCTTTAATTAGGCAGGCAAAAAAACTCAATAAGCGTGTTATTTATGACATTGATGATTTGGTTATCGACACTGCTTATACCGATTCTATTCCGTTCGTTAATGCAATGACTGCTCATGATAAGTCTTGCTATGACGATGGAGTCAGGCGAATGGGTGAAACACTGAAGCTTTGCGATTGCGCTATCACTACTACTGAGGGTATGGCGGAAGAACTAAAAAAATATGTTCCCAGGGTCTATATAAATAGAAATGTAGCATCTGAATCGATGATTGATTATTCGAATATTGCTATCTATCGTCGAGATGTACTCCCCAGCTTGCAAAGCTCAAGCGTCTTGCCCGAGGATAGGGTTCCCTATAAGCGAGCGGTTGAGCGAAGGGATGAAAAACAGAAAACTCAGGAAATCAGAATCGGCTATTTTAGCGGAAGCATTACCCATAATGCAGATTTCAATTCAGTGCTCCCAGCATTATCTAAGGTAATGGAGACTCATCACAACGTCACCCTGATGGTGGGCGGGGAACTCGATGTTCCTGATGACTTGATGCCATTTTCTGAACGTATTGTCACGTTCCCATTTTGCGATTGGCGTCGGCTTCCAAATTATATAGCTTCCTGTGATATCAATATCGCTCCTTTGGAGAATACTCTATTCAATCGAGCTAAATCCGAGAATAAATGGATTGAATCATCGCTTGTTAAGGTTCCTACGGTTGCTAGCAATGTTGGCGCCTTTAAGAAGATGATTCAGGATGGCGTTACTGGATTTCTCTGCGATTGTGTTGAGGACTGGTGTGCTGCCCTCAATCGTCTGATATTAGATTCTGATCTTAGGAAGAGCGTCGGCGAATCTGCATATTTATACTGCCATGAGCACTGCACTACTGTTTCGGCTGCTAAAGCAATCCGAGATATTATTGTAAAAGAACAATCTCCCAATCTCGCAATGGTCATGCCGAGCGTGAATACTAGCGGTGGTGTCTTAGTCGCCCTTAGGCATCTGTGCATTCTTCAAGACGCTGGCGTTGATGTATTGTTGCTTAATACTGATGATTCAACAAAGTGGCTTGAAGTTTTCGGACATCGTATTCCTGTTCTTAATCGTGTCGTTCCTAGCGGTAAGCTCGATAAATGTCCTTTGTCGGGTGCAATTGATACCGCAGTTGCAACCCTTTGGGACACTCTTGATTTTGTTAGGCGCTATCCACGTATTGGTAAGAAAAAGTACTTGGTCCAGAATCTGGAGACCGATTTTTATCTTCCAGGAGATAGACTGCGCCTTCAAGCAAATGCCACGTATTTGAATAATGATATTGACTATTTGACAATTTCGCCTTGGTGTGAGGAATGGCTTCAGGACAGGTTCGGTCAGGATTGTAAGTCTGTGCCAAACGGACTTGACCTTGCTGCGTTCCCTCATTCTGTGCGCGATTTTTCTTTGCCCAAAATTAGGATTCTAATTGAGGGGGATTGCGGTTCTGATTATAAAAATGTTGATGAAGCTTTCAGGGTAGTGGAAAGGCTTGACTCTGAAAGATATGAGATTTGGTACATGAACTACACTGGTAAAAAGAAGCCTTGGTACCGTATTGATAATTTCCTCGGTAGAGTACCGCATGATCAAATATCAGACATCTATAACCAGTGTCATATTTTATTGAAGACAAGCATTCTCGAAAGTTTTTCATATCCCCCGCTGGAGATGATGGCGACCGGCGGCTTTGTTGTTGCTGTTCCCAATGGAGGTAATGCAGAGTTCCTTCGCGACGGATTGAATTGCTTGCTTTATGACCGGGGAGATATTGATGCTGCGGTGAGCTGCATTAATCGCATCGTTAATGATCACGGTCTTCGTAAGACGCTGTATGACGGGGGATTGAAGACTGCGGAGGAGAGGGACTGGTCAAAACTGACGGATAGAGTCGTTCGCCTATATGACTGATACTATAGTTTTAATGTGATGGATGCATACTTGCGGCAACGTAGACCTTTAAGTTAACGTTGCCGCAAGCATGCAATGTCTGGCTGCTTTATTTTTTAAGGAGTTATGTTATGAAAGGCATCATCCTCGCCGGCGGGTCCGGCACGCGCCTGTACCCGCTCACGCTCGTGACCTCCAAGCAGCTGCTGCCGGTCTACGACAAGCCCATGATCTACTACCCGCTGTCCACCCTCATGCTTGCGGGCATCCGGGACATCCTGGTCATCTCCACGCCGACCGACCTGCCCAACTTCGAGCGCCTGCTCGGGGACGGCTCGCGCTACGGCGTGAACCTCTCCTACGCGGAGCAGCCCTCGCCGGACGGCCTGGCGCAGGCCTTCACCATCGGCGAGGACTTCATCGGCGGAGAGCCGTGCGCCCTGGTGCTGGGCGACAACATCTTCTACGGCAACGGCCTGTCGCGCCACCTGACGCGCGCCGTCCAGAACGCCGAGTCGGGCCGCGCCACGGTCTTCGGCTACCACGTGGACGACCCCGAGCGCTTCGGCGTCGTGGAGTTCGACGGCGAGGGGAGGGCCGTCTCCATCGAGGAGAAGCCCGAGCGCCCAAAGAGCTCCTACGCCGTCACCGGCCTGTACTTCTACCCGGGCGACGTGGCCGCCAAGGCGCATAGGGTG
>CALLSB010000109.1:0-3837 GCA_938014225.1 uncultured Collinsella sp.
TGGGATATATCCAAAGCGCGCCGGCCGTCGCCGTTAGAACTCTGCAAATTCGGGAGCGCCGACCTCAATCTCCTCACGCCCCGCCATAAGCTCGCGCATCTTAGCGCAAAACGGCTCCTGCTCCCCCGCTTTGAACACCAAATGAATCGTCACGGTATCCGCGTAATCGGTATCCGAAACCTTGGCACCCGAATCCTGCGCCAAACGAAGCACCTGCTCATACTGCGGATAGGCCACATGCACGTCAACAGGCACGACACTCGTCATCTCGACAATCTGCCCGGCCTCCCGAGCAGCTGCCACCGCCGCATGCGTCGCCGCAGTATAGGCGCGCACCAAGCCACCAGGTCCCAACAGCGTGCCACCAAAATAGCGCGTCACCACGCAGCAAACATTTTTGAGCTCTGCGCCGCGCAACACCTCGAGCGTCGGCATACCGCTCGTGCGGCTCGGCTCACCATCATCGCTCTGGCGCTCGCGTCCATCGACTAAAATCCATGCGGGAACATTGTGTCGAGCGTCGTAATGACGCTTGCGAACCATCTCGATAAAGGCATTCGCCTCATCCTCGGACTCAATATGGACCAGCTGGGCAATAAACCGACTCTTGCGGTCCAAAAACTCGCCCGAAGCCTCAATATTCGATTGCAGAGTAAAATAGCTGTCCAACAAAGCCCCTCAACAGAATAAAGTGCAGCAACAAACAGCCTCAATAATACGGCAAACAACATATCGATTGTCAGGGTAACAAAAATGCCAAGTGGGCCTATAAGCCGGGTTCTGTCGTGAACGGTCATTTATCTTGTCTGCACGTTACCATGCAGCTCCACGCACGCTACCCGAACGCGGACCGGGCCGGCCCATAGCGTTCCTATTCGCGCTTGCTCCGGATGGGGCTTGCCAAGCCGCCGTGTTGCCACGGCGCTGGTGGTCTCTTACACCACCGTTTCAGCTTTTCCCTTTACGCCTTGCGGCGCAGGTGGGAGTCTTCTTTTCTGCGGCGCTTTCCGTCGGATCACTCCGCCCGGCCGTTAGCCGGCATCCCGCCCTCTGGAGCCCGGACTTTCCTCACGCGTGCTGCAAGCAGCACATCGCGCGACCGTCTGGCCCACTCAGCAGTGCAAGAGTGTAGCACACCGTCACCACAGGCAATGGCACAACACAAGCGTTCGACACGATAAACCAAGAACCACGCCATGCAGTACAATAGGGTTGTCGATGGGCAACGTCGTCAGTCGAGACGCGACCGCGCTCCGCACCCCTCCGTCTACTCGGTGCGTTCCCGCCTCCTCCCCGAGGCGGGATGTCGGCATTTTTCACGCACCGACAACCCAATAGCCTGTGGATGGCATGAGCAGCATCGTGCATCTCGGCGCCAAATGCAAAAAGGGACCCGTCCATTGCGGACGAATCCCTTAAAACAAGTGATCGTCAAACCGATTTACTCGGCGTCGGTCTCCTCGTCCTTCTTCTCGGAAGGCAGCGGGGTAACCTCGATCTCGACGCCCAGAGTCTCAGCAGCGGACTTCATGGACAGGGAGATACGACGACGGTCGAGGTCGATCTCCATGACCTTGACCTGAACCTTGTCGCCCACGTGGGTGACCTGAGAAGGCTGATCGACGTGCTTGTTGGCCATCTCGGAGATGTGGACCAGGCCCTCGATGCCCTCGCCCAGGTCGACGAAAGCGCCGAACGGGACAAGCTTGGTCACAGTGCCCTCGACGATAGCGCCGACGGGATACTTCTTGACCAGTGCGCGCCACGGATCCTCGGTGGTCTGCTTAAGACCCAGGGAGATGCGCTCGCGGTTGAGATCGACGTCGAGAACCTCGACCTCGACCTCCTGGCCGACCTTGACAACCTCGGAAGGATGGTTGACGTGGTTCCAGGAAAGCTCGGAGATGTGGATGAGGCCGTCGATACCGCCGAGGTCGACGAAGGCGCCGAAGTCGACGATGGAGGAAACGGTGCCCTGGAGACGCATGCCAGACTTGAGCTTGGACAGGATCTCGGAGCGCTCGGCCTTACGGGACTCCTCGAGCACGACGCGACGGGAGAGGACGACGTTGTTGCGGTTGCGGTCCATCTCGATGACGCGAGCCTCGATGCGGGTGCCCATATAGGAGGTGAGGTCCTTGACACGACGGAGGTCGACGAGGGAAGCGGGCAGGAAGCCACGCAGGCCGATGTCGAGGATCAGGCCGCCCTTGACAACCTCGATAACCTCGCCCTCGACGTTCTCGCCGGAGTTGAACTTCTCCTCGATGCGGTTCCAAGCACGCTCGTACTCGGCACGCTTCTTGGACAGGACCAGACGACCGTCCTTGTCCTCCTTCTGGAGAACCAGAGCCTCGATGGGATCACCGAGTGCAACGATGTCTGCAGGGTTAGCGTCCTTGCGGATGGACAGCTCGCGGACCGGGATAACGCCCTCGGACTTGAATCCGATGTCAACGAGCACCTCGTCATGCTCGATCTTAACGACAGTGCCGTTAACGAGATCGCCCTCATCAAAGTCGGTAATCGTACCGTCGATGAGGTTGTTCATCTCCTCCTCATTGACATCGTCAAGAGAGAAAATGGACGAGTTCTGAATCTCACTCAAAGGTGGACCCCTTTCGAACTACGGGGCCCCGATTGCTAGGACCTACAGAAGGGTGCGACAAGCACACAACGTTTAGGAACACTCGGGAGCCGACAGATACTAATGTGACGCTTATGCAATCACGTTCGTATAGGTTACGGGGAAATGAGTTCGATTTCAAGCGTGAACTGCGATTTTTTACTCGTGTGGAGACTTTTTCGTAATCTTATGAACACACGTCTCCACAACTTGACGATAACCAGCCAGGCATTTGGCTTTGGGGTAAAGTATCCGGAGCCAACGACTCTAGATCAAATTTACGAGAAAGGTGCCCGCGTGCTCAAAGCAGTCGTTTTCGATATGGACGAGACGCTTCTTAGCATCAACCTCAATGCGTTCATCCTTCGCTATTTTAAGGATGTCTCATCGATGCTCGCGGATATCGGGCGCCGCAGCCGCGGTGGCACGATGGCACGCCTCGGCACCATCCTGGTCGACCTCAACGCCAATCGCCGAAGCGGCACGGATAATCGCACCAATCTTGAGTTCTACCAAGAAGAGGTTGAGCGCCGGTGCGGCATTTGCCTCTCGGACCCACTCATCTACGAGGCGTTTACCTACTACGACCGCGAAGTTCTTCCGTACAAGAACGACGATGTCATCAACGCCCACGCCATGCCCGGCGCACATGCCGCGCTTCAGGCCGTACAGGATGCAGGGCTACGTTGCGCGCTCTTTACCAACCCCAGCTTTCCGCAGGGGGCCATCGAGTGCCGCATGGGTTGGGGCGACCTGGCCGACGCCCCCTTTGAGCTCGTCACGCACATGGGAAACACCACCCGCTGCAAGCCCGATGCCACCTACTATCTAGAGCAGCTTCAGGTGATGGGGCTCGAGCCGCACGAGGTCCTTATGGTGGGCAACGATCCCAAGCGCGACTTCCCGTCCCCCGATTGCGGCATCCAAACCGCCTTTGTGGGCCAGGGCAAGCCCAGCCGAGCCACCTGGCGCGGAACCATGGAAGACTTCGGCCACGACTTCAACGCCGTAATCGAAGCCTTCTACGAGCACCAAATAGCCGACGAACTGTCGTAGGACCCCTCCCTCGCTCCAAACAAAATAACGCCGCAGACCGAATGTGACAAAGGTTCAGCCCCTTTTCACATTACAAAGATGGCGCCGATGTTTTGGCAACGACAGACACTATGACCCAATCCGAGGGCACTAAAAAGATAGGAGCCCCCGCTCGT
>CALLSB010000110.1:0-3998 GCA_938014225.1 uncultured Collinsella sp.
GGCGGGTGACCATGTTGTCGCGCAGGTAGTCGAAACCGAACTCGGAGTTGGTGCCGTAGGTGACGTCTGCCTGGTAAGCCGGGCGCTTGAGTTCGAGCGGCATGTTGTTCTGGAGCAGACCAACGGTCATTCCCAGGTACTTGTAGATGCGGCCCATCCACTCGGAGTCGCGCTTTGCCAGGTAATCGTTGACGGTAACGACATGCACGCCCTTGCCGGCGATAGCGTTGAGGTAGCCGGCCAAGGTGGAGACGAGCGTCTTGCCCTCGCCGGTCTTCATCTCGGCAATATGACCCTCATGAAGCGCCATGGCGCCGATGAGCTGTACGTCAAAGTGACGCATGCCCGTGATGCGCTTGGAAGCCTCGCGCACAGTGGCAAAAGCCTCGGGAAGCATGTCGTCGAGCGACTCGCCGTTGGCGTAACGCTCGCGGAACTTATCGGTCTGGGCGCGGAGTTCCTCCTCGGTCATCTTCTCAAACTGGGGCTCAAGACCGTTGATCTGGTCAACGATCTTGTAGTAGCGCTTAAGGTCCTTATCGGATCCAAAGGACAGCAGCTTTGACATGAATCCCATGTGGTTTTCCTTTTTGGCCATCGCCCACGCCGTGCAGCTGCGGGCGAGTTAAACACAGATGATTGTACTTTAGCCAAACAAGGCGCGGCCTATACGGTCGACCTCGACCGCCACGTAATAACTACGACCCGACCGACCTGCCAAAAAGGGACTGGTTTATTTTGGCAGGTTTTATCTGGGAAAACGCCGTCACTCTGCCATTTGGTGCAAACCAACCCGTCCCCTTCGCACCAATCTGGTGCAATGGGAACGGGTTAGCCTGCACCAATAAAAAGAAAAGGGCCGCGCACCCAAACGGATGCACGGCCCTTTTGCCATGAATGCGAGCGATTCCTCGGCGAGCTATTTACTCAGCAGCCTCGGTGGTCTCGGCCTCGGCAGCGGCCTCCTCGACGGGAGCCTCTGCGGGAGCCTCGGCGGCCTGCTTGGCAGCCTCCTCGGCAAACTTAGCAGCACGCTTGGCCTTCTCGGCAGCCTTAGCCTCAGCGGCGGCCTTGCGAGCGGCCTCGGCCTCAGCAGCCTTGGCAGCCTTGGCAGCCTTGGCCTCCTCGGCCTTCTTGAGCTGGGCGGCAGCGGCGCCACCGAACTTGTCGGCGAAGCGCTGGACGCGTCCACCGGTGTCGACGAACTTCTGCTGGCCGGTGTAGAACGGGTGGCACTCGTTGCAAAGCTCAACCTTCATCTCGGACACGGTAGCGTGCGTCTTGAAGGTGTTGCCGCAGGAGCACGTCACCGTGCACTCGACATACTGGGGATGGATACCCTGCTTCATGGTAGGACTCCTTATTGGTCAGGCGCTGGTTACCAATCAGCGCATAAGGCGTCTTGGTTTCCGACCAAGACAACAAACTCGGTTATGGTACCACGGCGCCGCGTGTCCCACAAAAGGTTCACGGTCTTTTCGGAACGACACGAATCTGACCCATCGAAACACATCTCCACCGTTCCTTCAACTGGGAAAATGCCGTCCCCGGGGCCTGAGAAGGGCCCCGGGGACGTTCGACTGACTGCGGGAACGGCCTTTCCGCTCAATGTGTTCGGCTGAGATCGGAAATCAACCAAACTGAACCAGGTTCAGTTGGCATGGTTAAAAACGAGGGGCGACGCTTTTGCGTCACCCCTCGTCCCGGCCGGGTTGCTTTAGTTGTACACACGGTAGTTACACTTGAACTGGGTTATGTGTCCATAGCTGGAGCGGTACCAACCCGATGTATAGCTGATTACTTCTGGGCCTAGATATTCGTATCTCTTGTTGTAGCGAAGCTGACGGTAGGTCGTGTCGTACTCTGCTACGTAAAACGTGTCTCCAGAGAAGGCTTTGTACCGGTCCTTAACCGTCGAAGCCATGTACGCGGGTTCGACATCGCCTTTCTCCCCGTTGAGCGCATAGACGGGTGCCGCGATTCCGCATAAAGCCGTTGCCACGAGGATGGCGTAGACAGCCATGCGCGACGCATTGGACTTCAGCTGTTCAAATAGTTTCATGTCATTCACCTCGCTCGTATGTATCGAGGTATTCCTGCTTGAGCGTCTGCGAGGACGACTCGGTCTTTTCCACGAGCGTGCCGGCCTCGATGAAGTAGAACGAGTTGGTGAGGTCTGCCAGGTCGTCGAGCAGATGGCTTGAGATGAGCACGCTTCGTCCCCGCGCCACCTCGCTGCGCATCGCGTCGCAGGAGGTTTTCCGCTTTCCCGGATCGAGGCCGTTCAGCGGTTCATCGAGGATGAGGTACGGGCAATCGGTCGCTATCGCCATGGCAAGCTTTACCTGCTGCTTCATTCCTGTCGAGAGTTTACGGGTCGGCTTGTCGAGATATGGGGAGATTCCGAGGGAGTCGCAGAGCGAGTCGATGTCGGCGGCCGATTTCCACGCCTCCCTAACGAAAGAGAGGTGCTCGATGGCCGATAGCGTGGGGTAGAGATCCGCGCTGCCCGAAGAGCTCAGGTAGACGAGTTCTGCGAATTCGGCTGATCGGCGTTGGCAGATTCCGTCTGCCGCCAGGCTTCCCGAGCGGCTGCGGGTGGGAAATTGGCCCGACAGCGCTTCAAGAAGGGTGGTTTTCCCCGAGCCGTTGGGAGCGACGAGGCCCGCCGCCGTTCCCGGGCTCAGGAAAAGCGACCCGATCGAAAGTATCGTCGTGCTCCCGTATCCCACGCTCGCGTCCAGAAGCTCGAGCCCATGGTGCTTTTTCGCGGGTCCAGGCTGTTTGGGGGAACGTGTCGCAACGGCGCCGACCGCGAAAAGGACCGCGACGTATGCCAGGGCCACGGCAAGCATCGATGCGCTGCCTGAACCGGAGCCAATGAATTCTGTCGGGAAGCATCCTACGTAACCCGTTGCCTCGATAGGCGAGAATACGGCCAGCGGCAGGAGATTGAGCGCGGCGTTATGCCCCAGTGCCGAATCGGACAGTAACGGGAATACCGGGGCCGCGACAAGCAGCGCGGAGGTAAGGGGGCCCGCGAGGACGCGCCTCGTTGCGGTCGATAGGACGGCGGAGCAAACGGATATCAAGGTTCCGCCCGCAAGCAGCGCGAGAAGCAGGGCTGTGAAGACGTTTCCCGCGGTCGTGGTGGTAAGCGCGCCGTCATGGAAGAAGGCGATCGGGTACCCAATTTGCCCGAAGCCGTTTAGGACCAAGGCGTAAATGCCCCCGGGTGCGAGGCCGGCGAGGAGCATCGCGGTCCCCGCGACGATTATCGAAAACACGATCTGAATAAGGCGCCGGAATTTGGGCACGGGCGCCTTTGCCGCCAGGGTCCCGGGCCTTGTGGCGCCGAGCACGAGTATCGACGAGAGAAGGAAGGGGATGAAGGGAAGGAAAGACGGCGCCGTGGCAATGGCGTAAGGCAGGAAGGAAAGGAATGGCAGATCGCTTGCGGAGGCCGGGATATCCGTGATGCCGGAACTGCTCAGGGCACGGCAATATGCGAGCGCCGCGTCATTGGTCTCTCGGTCTCCCACGATGGACCCGGATTGGAAGCCTTCGCCCATGAGCGCGTAGTAGCTCTCGGCAGAATCGAGAAAGGCGGCGTCGGTTTGAGCGGCAAGGGCGGCGTTCGCGTATCTTGCAAGCTCCGCGTCATTTTGCTGCTCTGGAGATAGGTCTGTGCCGCTGGCCTGGGGCGCGCGCGTATTGAATGCGTCGACAAAGCTCTGCATGCCCTGTTTCATAAAGAAGGGCCCGTAGATGGGTGAATTGAACGCAATGGGGATGGAGAAGGCTGCGGCAAGAACGAGCGTAGAGATCCATACGGCCCTGTCTCTTAGGATTAGTTTGAGAAGAAGTCGACAGCACATTTAGAAGCACCTACATTTCTCAAAGCATCGTTAGATTAATAATGGCAGCCCGGATGAAGATACGTGCGACGGGGGCGAGGCGAATGGCTGAGCGGTATCGATATGCGGGTTCAACGGTAT
>CALLSB010000111.1:0-2561 GCA_938014225.1 uncultured Collinsella sp.
CCCACATGCCGCGGGTACCGCTGGGGATGAGTGCCGCCAGACGCTCGCGCATCTCGGCCGCGGCCTTGTTGGTAAACGTGATGGCAAGGATCTGCCAGGGCTTAACGCCCAGGTCGCCGAGCATATGTGCGATGCGAAAGGTCAAGACGCGGGTCTTGCCCGAGCCGGCGCCGGCAAGGACCAGCAACGGACCCTCGGTGGTCAGGACCGCCTCGCGCTGGGCGGGATTAAGGCTGTCGAGGTCGACGAGCGGCTTGGCGGGTTTGGGTGCCGGCGCGGGAGCGTCGTAGATGTCGAGCGGAACGAGCTCGGGCTCCGGCGCAGCGGGGGCGGTGTATGCATCGAGCGGCACGGGTTCCGGCGTGGGCGGCACGGGTACCGCGGCGTT
This sequence comes from uncultured Collinsella sp., assembly GCA_938014225.1. Classification (GTDB taxonomy): domain Bacteria; phylum Actinomycetota; class Coriobacteriia; order Coriobacteriales; family Coriobacteriaceae; genus Collinsella. Next base: position 389 of record CALLSB010000111.1, read on the forward strand.
CTTTTCCCAGGGCAAGGGCTGGGTCATGGGCGACTCCTCATCTGACGGACGGCGCGCCTGCGGGCGGCGCCATAGTTTGAGCCGTACCAGTATACCGAGCCGCGCGGACACCGACGCAAATCACACCACGACTCCGTCCGCCACAATCGGGCCCGCCCAGCGGATTTGGCGCAATGGGGTCAGGTTACTTTGCACCAATCTATTGGCAATCACGAAACCGCCGATGTCATGGCAGCAGCAGCGAGCGGCGGCCGGGGCGAACAAATTGGCATGAAAAGGGGGCGGCATAGACCTTTTGGTCATGCCACCCCCTTTGAATGACAAGTTGTCGCCCCGGCCGCCGCGCAGCGTCGACTAAGTTAGAGGCCGAGCATCGGCTCCAAGACGAAGAAGTACGCAAGCACCACGATGCCCAGGATGATGCGGTAGACACCGAAGCACTTGAAGTCGTGACGACGAACGAAGCCCATAAGCCACTTGATGGCAATGAGCGACACCACAAAGGCCACAACGCAGCCCACGCCCAGGATAGCGACCTCGTTGGCACCGAACGTGCCGCCCTTGATGAAGTACTTGACCAGCTTGAGCGCACTCGCGCCAAACATGACGGGAATGGCCAAGAAGAACGTAAACTTGGACGCCACCGAACGCGTGCAGCCCAAAAGCAGGCCGCCGATGATGGTAGAACCGGAGCGAGACGTACCAGGCACCAGCGAAAGCACCTGGAAGCAGCCGATACCCAGCGCAGTCTTCCAGCTCAGGTCCTCGAGTGTGGCGATGGAGCCAAAGTCCAGATTCTCGTCATCGTCCTCATCCTCAGCGGTAGCCGCGGCAGGCGCCGCAAAGTGCGCACCGGCGGGACGTCCGCCCGACACCACAGCACGCGAACCAAACGAACCGGCAACGGCCATTTCCTCGCGCTTGTTCGCGCGCCAGTTCTCGATCAAGATAAACAGCACGCCGTACACAATGAGCGCCAGCGCCACGACGGGAGCATTGTAGAAATGCTCCTCCATCCAGTCGTTGAGCGGCAGGCCGATCGCCGCGGCGGGAATGCAGCCGAGCACAATCTTGCCCCACAGCACCCAGGTGTCGCGACGGCCCTCCTTGCCCTTGCTGGGCGAGAACGGATTGAGCTCATGGAAGAACAGCACACAGACGGCCAGAATGGCGCCGAGCTGAATCACGACCAGGAACATATTCCAGAACGTCTCGCTCACGTTCATCTTGACGAACTCGTCCACCAAGATCATGTGACCGGTCGACGAAACAGGCAGCCATTCGGTGATGCCCTCGACCAGGCCCATGAAGGCAGATTTTAGAAGCTCGATGATATCCAAAGGGACCCCCTCGTTAGACACCCGCCGATATTGTTCTGCGGACGGTGCGGGCGATGTCCCATTATCAACCGTTCGGGCGCGTCTGCGCCCACCCTTACCAAAAAACTCGTCCGTTCACAGAATTGCGAGCGGTCAAACCCAAATCCTTGGGTATAACTGCAACAAGATAAAGTGTTCGGCGGCCAGCGCGCCCGCGCCCGCCCGATGCACGAGCCCCGCGCCCGTGCGATAGACCAAGGAGGAAACCATGAACGAGGGCTACACCAAGGTATTTGTTTCACTCGATGGTACTGAGCAGCAGGATTTTGTGCTCGCACGCGCCATCAAGGTCGCCGCGAACAACGGCGCCAAGCTAATCATCGGCCACGTTATCGATTCCACGGCGCTCGAGAGCGCCGGTTCCTATCCGGTCGATCTGGTCAACGGCCTAGAGGAGGCATTTAAGAACTCCATCGCCAAGCAGCTCGAAGAGGCCAAGGCCAATCCCGATATTCCCGAGGTCGAGGTCATGATTCGCGCCGGCCGTATTCGCGAGACGCTCAAGGACGAGATGCTCGACGTGGTTAAGCCCGACCTGGTGCTCTGCGGCGCCCGCGGCCTGTCCTCGATCAAGTATGCGCTGCTGGGTTCGATTTCGACGTTCCTGCTGCGCAACACGGACTGCGACATCTTGGTCGTGAAGTAGGTTCCTTCCCGCCGGCGCAAGGCCTGCGGGGTTATCACGCCGACGTCCTCGCCGCTTCGCGGCTGCGGGATGTCGGCTTAGATAACCCCTCCCGGCCTTGCGCCTTCGTCACCGTACTTCAGCGAGTTGGCTGATAAAAGATGGCGTG
>CALLSB010000112.1:0-5415 GCA_938014225.1 uncultured Collinsella sp.
CGCAGCCAGTAGCCGCGAAAATCGAGACCGTCCAGAACAGGTAAGGAGAACCCATGGCATCAAAGAACCTTTTGCCCGTTGCCGCGCTCTGCAGTGCGCTTGCCACCGGCATGCCCGTCGCCGCCCTAGCGACACCCGCCGTAGATGTCCCCTTACCTGCCGTCAACTGTCTCGCCACAAACCAGATGAGCACCATCGCGCGCCAACGCTTCTCGCTTGCGCAGGCAAGCATTTCGACCTCGGGGAGCCTCCGTCGCCGCACGAACAGCTCGATAGTCGTGGATACCGAGCGCTCGTGCACAACGGACGGCCCCCTAACGGGATGCGTTATCTGCACATGGCGCGCAGCTGCAACTGATGCCGATGGCGATTCCTGCGACGTAGAGCTGCGCCTCGACATCACCCTGTCCGATGACTCGGCGGACGGGGCAACAGTCGCCTTCGACAGCACGTTTTTCGAAGACGGAGGAGGTGTATGCCTGGGCTGCGTCCCCTCGAGCGCCGATGGCACGCAGCCCGCCATCTCATTCACCGCATCGCTGAAAATGACCAAGGTGGGCACCGACGCCACAGCGAATGGCGAGATCGCCCTGATGTTCTACGCGAGCGACACAGAAAGCCAGGAGATTCGGGGCAAACAGCGGACCGGATCGCTCAGCCTGACGCGAGGGACAGATCCCGGTCCTGTCGATATCAGTACCAAAACGCAAGATGTGCATCACGTCCTTGTCGATCCGGCGCTCCTCGAGATGGAATGGAGCGGAGTAGGAGCGGTCGGACTCGCCCCCTCGACAGGTGACATCGCAAGCGACTCCAGCGAGAGCAGCGGTGAAATAGCGCCTGGGGACAATGGCGCACCAGGCGGCATAACACCGCCATCGAGCGGTCCTTCAGCCACTTTCAGCGAGCCAAGCGAAACGGCCGCCGCAGTGGGCGACACGCAAGCTGGCGAAAACTTGGGGTGTCCCATGCCGGCAGACATCGACGAGGGCAATTGTTGCATGATGGTCGCGCTCGACCGCACGGAAACCGTCGACGCCGCGAGCATTGAGGTCACCGTTGCCGATAAGCCCGTCCGCAAAGCGGCCATTATCGCATTCCCTAAAACCGTCGAAGTTGTTTTTCTGCCATCGGGCGAGGTCGTAGCCCCCACCTTGCTCACCTTGCTTGGGGCAAAGGGCACGGCCAACCAAATCGACAACCTCACGGTCGTCGACCCTGCGACCACCGCAAAACTGCACCTGTATGCCGTAACCTCGGATGGAGGCAAAACCGAGGAATTCGACGGTGAGAACCTCCTGAATAACCGGATACTCCATAAAATGGAAGACGTCTCGTATCAAATTGAGCTCGAGGGATTTGACCGAGCTCGAGATGCCGATATCATCGCCGCGGCCATTGAGTCCCCGCAGCGACTCATGACGCTGTGCTTCGATTACAGCCCCTATGTCGTGATGGGAGGCTGAGGCTTGGGCACCAAATGCCGTCGTTAATACCACTTATATAACGTATAGGATGAGGCATGACGCACCCTGCAGCCCATTCTGCTACGATTGCCAGGTTGGCATCAATATGGGAGGGTTCATGCCGGGTTTGGGAACGGTCATCAACGTCGCGCTTTTGATCGCGGGCGGTCTGCTGGGCCTCATGGGCGGGCGCTTCATTACGCCCCGCATCCAAGACACGCTCATGAAGGCGTCGGGGTTGTGCGTTCTGTTTATCGGCCTGGGCGGCACCATGCAAAAGATGCTCGTCATTGACGGGAAAACGCTGGCGACCACCGGCACCACCATGCTTATCGTCTCATTTGCCCTTGGCTCGCTCATCGGCGAGGCCATAAACCTGGAAGCCGGCATCGAAAATCTGGGCGAATGGCTCAAGCGCAAAACCGGCAGCGAAGGCGACAACGAGTTCACCAATGCCTTTGTCTCGACATCGCTGACCGTCTGCATCGGTGCCATGGCTATCGTGGGATCAATCCAAGACGGCTTGCTCGGCGACTGGTCCACGCTTGCCCTCAAGGGCGCGTTGGACTGCATCATCGTCTGCACCATGACGGCTTCGCTCGGCCGCGGCTGCATCTTCTCCGCCCTGCCCGTTGCCGTATTCCAGGGAACGATTACGCTGTTTGCCGGCGCGCTCTCCCCCATCATGACCGCCGCCGCCCTCGACAGTCTATCGCTCGTGGGCTCTATACTCATCTTCTGCGTCGGCGTCAACCTCATCCGTCCTCAGACCTTCCGCACGGCCAATATGCTCCCCTCCGTTGTCATAGCCGTCATCTACGCCCTCCTGTTCTAAATCTATCTACGTAGCGGTATCTCGAACACCTGTTTGATGCTGTGCTATGATATGAGGTCACCGAAGCTGCGTTAGGAGAGGAGAAACGGTGGCCGACCAGGACATCAAGATGCTCATCGAGCGCATTATGGCCGAGGCCCGGACCCATCAGTCTGCTCGCTTCTCAAACGAAGTCTATGCTGACGAGCCGATTCTCAAAACCGGTCGTCAGATGCAGAACTTCCTTCCCGACCAGTACCGCAAAATGCGTGAGATATCGCGTTGGCAAGAAGACCCCAAGGGTGGCGCGGGACGTTGGCTTTCGGAAGCCGAGCTTTTCTACCGCCAAGGCCTGCTGATGGCCGACTTTGAGGACGACTGTCCCTACAACGGCACATTCAAGTCGTACTTTCCCACCTATAACGCCATGAGCGATCGGCAGCTGCGCGGCTATTTTACCTGGCGCACCCAAGTGCGCCGCGGAACCGTCGAGGAAACGTCTACGTCCTTTGCCTTTCTGTATCTCTATGAGCTGATCTGCGGCATTGGCGTAGATGACCCACTCGATGGTTTTAACAAAATCAAGGCCTTTTGGGATGCCTATCGCGCCTTTGAACCCGGCATCGACCGGTTCGCACGCGTGTGGCTGCAGGACTACGCCGTGTTCCACGGACTCGACCCCAAGCTGCTTCGCGACTCTAAAACCGTCATGTTCGATAACGCCCTTATCGAGCTGCGGCGTGCGGCGCGAGACCTTGCGCCCGCGCCAACGCCGTCAGACCTGGCGCCTGCGCGTCGCAAGACCTCCGAGCCTACGCTCCCCCTTCCGCCCGACGAGGCGCGCGAGGAGCGACTCATGGCCGCCATCAACGCCCTCTCCACGTATAACCTCAATAACTCACGGCTCGATCGCAGTCACCATCGCGACCTACGCCACGTGGCATGCGCCGTGTATGTCCGTATGGCGCGCTACTATGACACGCACCGAAAGAGCGGTATCGTGGCGAGCTTGTTTGGGGAGGAGACGGCCATGCCCTATACCATGTTTGCCTCGGCTGTGTTCTTTGTGCCTAATCGCCACGAGGATTGCGAATACCGTCTGGACCCCATCCATATTTACCGTTGTCAAAACGGCTTTTGGGAATGCATGCGAATTCACGGCAGCAGGCAAAAAAGCAGCAAGCTTGGTGAGATGATGCGCGCCTGCGACCAACGGCTGCGCCTGGCCCTAGACCCCACCCACCCCCTAAAGGAGGAGAAGGTCCCCAAATATCTGGCCAAGATCATCGATGACGAGATCGTGGCATGGCTTTCGTGGGACGCCGCGCACCAGCCCGTCAAGATCGATATCGATTTGAGTCAGCTGGGGCACATTCGGAGCGTCGCAGCGCAAACGCGTGAAGCGCTTTTGATTGATGAGGAGCGCGAAGACGATGTGTCTGTGGAAACCGAGGCGACGATTATCGAGCAACCGAACATCCAGTCCGCACCCGGCATGACTGCCGAACCTGGCGAGATGACCATACGGCAAGACGAACCCGACGAGCCGACTGTCTCCACCGAAGAGTTTGGCGTCGTGGCACCGCTCCTCGTGTCTGTGCCCGCACCCGTAACGCCCGCGCCCACTGACGCCCGCCGCAGACGTCTTCCTTCGCGCGCTCCTCGAGCAAAACGCAGCGCAAGCGACATCGGCAGTGGCACAGTCGGGCCAGAGCGAGGACATGCTCGTCGATAGCATCAATGAGGCGCTCTTTGACCTGGTGGGTGACACCGTAATTGAATTTGGCGCGGCAGGACCGCACATTATCGAGGACTACGAAGCAGACGTGAGAGGATACCTAGACCATGAGTGATACCGCACCCGCAGCACCCCGCGTGCCCAAGCGCGTCGCTGCCGTCATTCTCAACTCGCTCAAGGGCGGCGTGGTCCCGCGCATCGGCCTTCCCTACATCACCGTAGGGCGCGAGGTCGAGATCCGCGCCCTGCTCACCGACCTGAGTCTCATCGCCGACGGCGGCGCGAGCTTCCGCTTTCTAGTCGGTCGTTACGGCGCCGGCAAGAGCTTTTTACTCCAGACCATCCGCACGCACGCCATGGGTGAGGGTTTCGTCGTCGCCGATGCCGACCTATCCCCCGAGCGCCGCCTGCAGGGCGGGCAGGGACAGGGCCTTGCCACCTACCGTGAGCTCATCCGCAACATATCGACCAAGACGCGCCCCGAGGGCGGTGCGCTCAACCTTATCCTGGATCGCTGGGTCGCCTCGTGTGCCGATGCCGACGAGTCTGCCGTCAATGCCCAACTGGCCCCGCTCGAGGAAATGGTCCACGGCTTCGACTTCGCCCGCATGCTCCGCCGCTACCGCGCGGCCGTATCCGAGGGCGACGAAGAAGCTATGAGCCGCGTGACCAAATGGATTCGCGGCGAATACCGCACCAAGAGCGAGGCTCGTGCCGAACTGGGGTCCTCAACCATCATCAGCGATGACGACTGGTACGACTACGTTAAGCTCATTGCGCGCTTTTTGGTCTGTAGCGGCTACAAGGGCATGCTGGTGCTCATCGACGAGCTCGTGAATCTGTATAAGATTCCCAACGCCATCACACGCCAATACAACTACGAGAAGATCCTGACCATGTACAACGACACGCTCCAGGGCAAGGCGCAGTACCTGGGCATGATCATGGGCGGCACGCCAACCTCCATCGAAGACCGCCGCCGTGGCGTGTTCTCCTACGAGGCCCTGCGCAGCCGACTCGCTCAAGGCCGCTTTGCACGCGAGGACCTTAAGGACATGCTCGCGCCCATCATCCGCCTGCAGCCACTCACCTACGAGGAGTTGCTGGTGCTGATCGAAAAACTCATGCAGATCCATGCCGGATACTTTGGCTGGACGCCCACGCTTACCGAGAATGACTTGGTGGACTTTCTCAAGATTGAGTTCGGCCGCGTGGGAGCCGATACGCACCTGACGCCCCGTGAGGTCATCCGTGACTTTATCGAGCTGCTCGATATCCTGTGTCAGAACCCCGATGCAAATGTGGCCGAGCTGCTGCAAAGCGTTGGCGGCGACGCGCTGGCGCCGGCAGCCGCAACAGACGACACCGGCACTGCAGGCGGCGACCGCAACTTCGCC
>CALLSB010000113.1:0-10651 GCA_938014225.1 uncultured Collinsella sp.
CATTCGTCTTCAGAAACAAGAGCCCCGCTCGGGTGAACGGGGCTCGGATACGTGCGTTTACGCGACTGTTACAGCGCCATCGTGCGGGCGCGGTCGATACGCGCCAGACAGTCGTCGCGGCCGACGAGCGCCATGGTCTCACCCAGCGGGGGGCTCACCATGTTGCCGCAGACGGCGACGCGCACGGCCTGGAACACCACGCGCTTCTTGAGGTCCATCTGCTCGGGCAGCGGCTCAAGCGCGGCGTCGATGTTGGCAGCCGTCCAATCGTCCACGCCCTCGAGCGCGGCCTTGGCGGCATCAAGAATGGCGCCCATGCCTTCCTTGGCCAGGCCCTTGTTGACGGACTTCTCGTCATACTCGAGCGTCTCGGCCGTAGCAAAGATGGGAGCGGCGACGGTCACGGCATCGGCCGGCATCTTGGTGCGCGGCTTGACGATGGCAGCGAGTGCGTCGATCCAGTCCTCGCCGTACTCGACGTTACCCTCGATGAGGCCTGCCTCGTGCAACTCGGGGACCATGATCTCGTCGGCAAACTGCGCGTCGGACATGCCGTTGATGTACTCGGCATTAACCCAGTCGAGCTTCTTGGGGTCGAAGGTCGCGGGGTTCTTGGAGATGCGGTCGAGCGAGAACTTGCTGGCCAGGACGTCGCGCGGGATGATCGTGGTCTCGCCGTCGAGCGACCAGCCGAGCAGCGCCAGGTAGTTGACGAAGGCATCGGACAGGTAACCGGCGTCGCGGTACTCCTCCACCGAGGTGGCGCCGTGGCGCTTGGAGAGCTTCTTGCCGTCGGAGCCCAGAATCATGGAGATGTGGGCGAACGTGGGCACGGGCGCGCCGAGAGCCTCGTAGACCATGACCTGGCGCGGGGTGTTGGAAAGGTGATCGTCGCCGCGGATGACGTGGGTAATCTTCATCATGGCGTCGTCGACGACGGTCGCGAAGTTGTACGTGGGCGTACCGTCGGAGCGGAAGATGACAAAGTCGTCGAGCTCCTTGGTATCGAAGGTCACCTCGCCGTGGACGGCGTCGCGCACCACCACGTCGCCGCGGTCCTCGGGCACCTTGATGCGCAAGACGTAGGGCTCGCCGGCCTCGATGCGGCGACGGGCCTCCTCGGGATCAAGATCGCGGCAGCGACGCTGATAGCCCTGGAAGGGGTCCTTGCGCTCCTGCGCGGCCTTACGGTCGGCGTCGAGCTGCTCCTTGGTGCAGAAGCAGGGATAGGCCTTGCCCTCGTCCCAAAGTTTCTGGGCGGCCTGCTTGTACAGGTCCAGGCGCTCGGTCTGGGCGTAGGGGCCATAGTCGCCGCCCACCTCGGGACCCTCGTCCCAGTCCAGGCCAAGCCAACGCATGGCGCGCAGGATGATCTGCGTGTTCTCGTCGGTGGAGCGGGTGGGGTCGGTGTCGTCGATGCGCAGGATGAACGTACCGCCGTTTGCGCGGGCGAAAGCCCAGTTATAGATAGCGGTGCGGGCGCCGCCAATGTGCAGCTTGCCCGTCGGTGAGGGTGCAAAGCGGACGCGAACGTCTGATGCCATGGAAATCTCCTCGATTGCAGGATGGATGTCTAACCGCACCAGTATAAAGCAACAATGCAACCTCCGCACAAAGGGCACCTACCTACTCATTGGGGACAGACTTAAATGACCAGTCTTTGGGCAACCTGTCGGCACTTAGGCAAGGCTGGTCATTTAAGTCTGTCCCCAATGATTAGGTGCGGAAAGGGTGTGAATGTTTGATTTACGCGCTATGATGTGCCCTTGCATAGAGAGCCCGGCGGAATGGTAACGGTCGCCGGGACACGTTTTTGAAAGGACAATCATGTCAGAAGAACTTCGTTCCATCCCACCCCAACACGGGTCCTTCGTATTTACGTCGGAGTCGGTGACCGAAGGTCATCCCGATAAGATCGCTGACCAGATCAGCGACGCCGTCCTCGACGCAATCCTCGCCAAAGAAATAGAGCTCCAGGAGCAGGGTTACATCGCCCCCAACGGCGTGCCGGCCAACGTGGAGAACGTCCGCTGCGCCTGCGAGACCCTCGTGACCACCGGCACCGTCATCGTCGCCGGCGAGATTCGCACCCAGGCCTACGTCGACGTACAGGAAATCGCCCGCGGTGTTATCCGCCGCATTGGCTACAACCGTGCCAAGTTCGGTTTTGACTGCGACACCTGCGGCGTTATGAGCCTCATCCACGAACAGTCACCCGATATCGCCCAGGGCGTTGACGAGTCCTTCGAGACCCAGACCGGCGCTACCACCGACCCGATCGACCTGATCGGTGCCGGCGACCAGGGCATGATGTTCGGTTATGCCTCCAACGAGACCAAGACCCTCATGCCCATGCCACACTACCTGGCAAGCCGCCTGGCCGCCGTGCGTCACGACGGTACCCTCGCCTATCTGCGTCCCGACGGCAAGACCCAGGTCACCGTGCGCTACGAGGAAGGCAAGCCCGTCGAGGTCACGACCATCGTCATCTCCACGCAGCACGCCGCCGAGATCGAGGACATGGGCAAGATCAAGGCCGACCTCATCGAGCACGTCATCACCCCGGTCATGGCCGCCGAGAACATGCCGTGGGACAACGCGGACATCTACGTGAACCCCACCGGTCGCTTTGTCGTGGGCGGCCCCATGGGCGACACGGGCCTCACCGGCCGCAAGATCATCGTCGACACCTACGGCGGCTACGGCCGTCACGGCGGCGGCGCCTTTAGCGGAAAGGACTGCACCAAGGTTGACCGCTCCGCCGCATACGCCGCGCGCTGGGTCGCCAAGAACGTGGTCGCCGCCGGCCTGGCCGACCGCTGCGAAGTCGAGCTTGCCTACGCCATCGGCGTTTCCAAGCCCCTCTCAATCATGGTCGACACCTTCGGTACCGCGCATGTTGCCGAGGACAAGATCGTCGAGGCCGTAGAGAAGACCTTCGACCTGCGCCCGGGCGCAATCATCCGCGACCTAGACCTGCGTCGCCCCATCTACGAAAAGACGGCAGCCTACGGTCACTTCGGCCGAGAAGACGCCGACTTCACCTGGGAGAAAACCGACCGAGTCGAAGAACTCAAATCAGCCTGCGGCCTGTAATTAAGAACCGCTAAGGTCACAGCATATGCACTTTCAAAAGAAGTACCGGTTCCAACCGGTACTTCTTTTTTATTTAACCGGTGATGAAGATGAGCCACCGCGGGACATGGAATAGGTCACCAGCCAATGAATTTTGGAGCACACGCGCCTCTACCATGTATCCTTAGTCCCGAGGGCGGGGCATAAGGTCGATCGCGAGTTCCGCACGAGCCGGAGAGCACTTAATGTGCTCTCCGTGCGAGCAGGACTGTCCGAGCAGGCGACCTTATGCCCCGCCCTCGGGACGATGGGACAAAACAAAGGAGCAGTCATGGCTGGCAAGCCGCAAACACTAGCTACGACCTCAGCATTCGAGATCTTGGGCCCCGTCATGGTCGGCCCCAGCTCGTCGCACACCGCTGGCGCCCTGCGGTGCGCCCAAGTTGCCGCCAGCCTGCTGGAAGGCCGCATCACCAAAGTCACCTTTGGCCTGTGGAACTCCTTCGCCCACACCTACCGCGGCCACGGCACCGACCGTGCGCTCGTCGCGGGCATCCTGGGCCTCGACACCGATGACGAGAACATCAAGCAGGCCTTCGACCTCGCGCGCGAGCAGGGCCTAGAATATCACTTTGACATCAAGGGCGACGACGCCTCCATCCACCCCAATACCGTCGACATCGACATGGTCGACGACACGGGCGCCACGGCACAGGTCCGCGGCGAGAGCCTGGGCGGCGGCAAGATGCGCATCAGCCGCATTAACGGCGTCGGCGTCGACATCTCGGGCATGTATTCCACGCTCTTCGTGGCGCACAAGGACGTTCCCGGCGTGCTCGCCGCGCTCACCAACCTGCTCGCCTACGCCCATGTGAACATCGCGTTCTGCCGCACCTACCGCACCGAAGTGGGCGGCCAGGCTTACTCCGTCTTTGAGACCGACGGTGCGCCCGACGACACCGTCGTCCCCATGCTCCGCAAGCTCGACAATGTCGATTACGCGACCTTTATCGAGCTCCCCGGTTCTGCCTCGTCGCTCTCCCCCGGCGTCTCGGCTAAGGAGATCTTCGACGACGGCGAGCAGCTGCTCGATGCGTGCGAGGAACTGGGACTCAGCATCGGTGCCGTCATGGCCGTTCGCGAGGCACGTCTGACCGGCGAGGCCCACGCCGTCGCCGCCATGCGCCGCGTGCTCGACGTCATGCGCGAGGAGACCACGGCCCCCATCGCCAATCCGCAGCGCTCGCTCGGCGGGCTTATCGGCGGCGAGGCCAAGCTCGTCGAAGCAACCCGCTGCAACGATTTGAGTGCAAGCCTGATGGGCACCGTCCAGACCGACGCCGTTGCCCGCGCCATGGCCGTGCTCGAGCGCTCAGCTACCATGGGCGTGATCGTCGCCGCCCCCACGGCCGGCTCCGCGGGTGTTGTGCCCGGCTGCGTGCTGGCGCTCGCCGATCGCCTGCAGCTCGACGACGAGCAGGTCATGGACGCCCTCTACTGCGCAGCCGCCATCGGCCTCAACCTCACCACAAGCGCCTGCGTTGCCGGCGCCGAGGGCGGCTGCCAGGCCGAAGTCGGAAGCGCCGCCGCCATGGCAGCCGCCGCGCTGGTGCAGATGCTCGGCGGCACGCCCGAGCAGGCGCTCGACGCCAGTTCCATCGCGCTGAGTAACCTGCTGGGTCTCGTTTGCGACCCCGTCGGTGGCCTCGTGGAGGTGCCCTGCCAAAACCGCAACGCCATCGGCGTAGCAGCGGCCTTTAGCTCGGCACAACTCGCCCTCGCAGGCATTAAGAGCTTGGTGCCGTTTGACCAGATGGCACATGTAATGCTCTCGGTGGGCCACGCGTTGCCAGCCACGCTGCGCGAGACGGCAAAGGGCGGCATCGCGCAGGCTCCGGCCGCACTTTCGGCCTGTGCAAAATGCGGTGTGTGCGGATAGCGACTAAGAACGACTCAAAGGTGGGACATTTGTCCCAGCTCTTTCGAATGCCACCGTTTCCGTACCACAAACAGCAGGGCAATCGCTATAATGCAAGCCCAGTAAAAACACGATGAACCGCAAGGCGAAAATCGAAGGATATGCATACGATGTCGCAAAACGATCGAACTCAACTGATTCCCGATCCGCAGCAGCCGAACAGGCACACCGGCGGCGTTCAGTCGCCGCGTCCTATCGCGCCGAGCCACCGTCAGCAGCGTAGTGCAGCAAACGCTTCCCAACGCCCGAACCAACAGCGACAGCAGCGTCAACAACGTCAGCAGCGTCAGGCAAACGGCAATGCGCCCAAGCAGCCCCCCACGCACGATCGAGGCGATCGAGGCCCCGCGCGCAAGTCCGCCGGCAACAATAAGTCGGGCAAAAAGACAACGCTCTTTGTCGTCCTTGGTCTAATCGTCATTGTCTATATCGTAGGCGTCGTAGCGTTTTCGCAGGTAGCCTACCCCAACACCACCGTCGCCGGCGTCGACGTCTCGTTCTCCAACGCGTCGTCTGCCGCCACCAAGGTCAACTCGGCATGGAAGCACTATAAACTCACCGTGACAGGAGATGACTTTAGCTGGACCTATCAGCCCGAGTCCGATGAACCCATCGTCGACGGTGAAGCTGCTGCAAAAGAAATCATCAACCACAACGAAGCCTTTGTATGGCCGGTCCGCCTTGTGGAATCCTTAAGCGGCAAGACCAAAACAACCGCCACCCCCAACGAAGTCGATCTTGATCAAGACGTTGACCTGTCCATGCTCTCCGACACCTTTAACCAAAAGCAGTTTGAGAAGGATCTGGGCGCCGCCATCGACGAGTTTAACGAGGGCCGTTCGGGCACGTTCGAGGCCAATAGCTCCTATGACGAGCAGGCCGGCAAGTTTACCGTCGAGAAGGCGCGCTCCAACGAAAAACTCAACCGCGAGCATGTCATTAAGTATGCCGAGCTCGAGCTTGCCTCGCTGGCCGAGACCGTCGATCTTTCCAAGCTCGGCAACGATGCCTATGATCCTCTCAATGGCACGCTGACCGATGATCAGATTCAGGCCGCATGCGATGCCGCCAACAACTTCTTGGGCGTCAACGTGACCCTCAAGCTCAACGGCGAGGATGCCGGAAAGGTCGACGGCAGCTCCGTGTTGCAGTGGATCAGCTTTGCCGATCCGGCCAACCCCACGCTCGATACGTCGCAGATCAGTAGCTGGGCAGCCGAGCTCGCCAACGGCTTTAATACCGTGGGCTCCACTCGCTGGTGGACGCGCGCCGATGGCAAGCAGTGCGCCGTCGAAGGCGGTGACTTTGGTTGGTCCATCGACAGCAGCTCGCTCGCCAAGCAGGTCGAGGACGCCATTAACAACAAGCAGACCGGCGAGATCGAGATCAAGTACTCCCAGAAGGCCGACACCTTTACCGCAAAGGGAGAGCCCGACTGGAAGGCGTATATCGACGTCGACCTGTCCGAGCAGCACGCGCGCTACTATGACGAGAACGGTAATATCGTTTGGGAGGCCAACTTTATTTCCGGCAAACCGGGCGAAGACGCCACCCCCGAGGGCGTGTGGCAAATCAACAGCAACGACGGCGGCAGCACCCTGATCGGAGCCAAGGACCCCGAGACCGGTAAGCCCAAATACGAGAGCCCGGTGAGCTACTGGATGCCGTTCGAGGGCAATATGATCGGTTTCCACGATGCCACCTGGCAAAACGACAAGAGCTTCGATAATGCCGAGTCCTATAAATGGTGCGGTAGCCACGGCTGCATCAACCTGCGCCTGGCCGATGCCAAGGCACTGCACGATTGCATCAAAGTCGGCCTGTGCGTGGTTGTCCACTCGTAGGAAAACACGCCTTCACACAACGGGAAACTGACGCTCCAATCTAACAGTTCCGAAAGAATCCGCCATATGCGCCCGCCTCACGCGACGGGCGCATATACTTATTGAGGAACTTTCTATAAAGGAGACGCCATGTCGAATGTCCCCACCATCAGCTCGGGACCAAATGATACCGAGCGAGCGCCCGAGGGTGCCACCGAAACGATTCCCCTCATAACAGACGTGCACGCCACACAGCAAAATGGCAGCACAAGCGATACAACCGAGATTTCTGACGAAGAGGCCTACGCCAAGCTCAAAGCAAAACGTGCCGAACGTCGACGCAAAAAGCTGATTCGAGGCGGTATTGCCGCCGGCGTCGTAGGTGCCATCGCGCTCATTGCCATTGTCGCAACCCTGGTTATCAATGCGCAGCCACAAGGCGCTAGCGGGCCTGTGACCGACATGGTGACCGAGGGCACGTTTACCACAACGGTCGAGGCGAAAGGCCAGCTCAAACCCATTTCGTCCTCAGTGGTCTCCCCTTCTGTCGACGGCACGGTCGATTCTATCAACGTGCAGGCAGGCCAATCCGTCAACGAGGGCGACGTGCTTATGACCATTAAAAACGACGAGCTCGATCGCAACGTTGCCGAGGCGCAACGTGCAGTTGCATCCGCTCAGGAAGACCTCGCCAACGCGCAGAAAGCCGCAGCTGCCGCGCAGGCCACCCCAACGACGGACGTCGAGGGAGCTTCCGCAGCGGCGGCAGGCGCGCCCGCTGCGTCCGGCGACACGAACGCCGTATCGGCCGCGCAGCGCAGCCTCGCATCGGCCCAGGCAAACCTCGATCAGGCGAACGCCAAGGCAGCCAGTCGCACGGTCACGGCCCCGAGCTCGGGTAGCATCGTGGAGCTCAACGCCAAGGTGGGCGCCACGGTAACAGGCGGCATGATCATGGGCGAAAGCGATACGAGCGGCGGCAAGCAGTGCATGCAGATCGCCGACCTATCCAAGATGAAGGTAACCGTGCAGGTGGGCGAAAAGGACATCGCCAAGATCGCCGTTGGGCAGAGCGCCAACGTCACGTATCCCGCGTTTCCCGATATCGTGAGCCAGGGCACCGTCACGGCTATCGCGTCGGTGGCAAACTCCGACGCCGCTAACGGTGGCGGAGGCAGCGTGACCTTTAACGTCGATATCCTCATCGAGTCGCCCGACGCGCGCCTGAAGCCGGGCATGACGGCCGAGGTCTCGGTGGTGACCGAGCGGCTCGACGACGTAGTGATGGTTCCGACGATGGCGCTCATGACCGAAGACGGCGAACACTATTACGTCAACGTGGCGACTGATGACGAGGGCAAGCAAACCCGTCGCGTGAAGGTGACCGTCGTGACGCAAAACGACAACGAAGCCGTAATCGGCAAAACACAGGTCAAGCGCGACGACCAGGGCAACGAGATCAACCCCAACGTGCCGGTTACCAAGCTGCGCGATGGCGACACCCTCGTCATGGACACCGGAGAGGACGCAACGGCTGACGGCGGCTACGGCGCGGATTCGGGCAGTATGTCTGCCGACGAGGGCATGTAATGCGTCCCGTTATCGACATCCGCAACGTGCACCGCATCTTTGAGAGCGAGGCAGGTTGCGCCCACATCCTGCATAACGTGAGCCTGGCGGTAGATCCCGGCGAGTTCGTCGCAATTACCGGCCCTTCGGGCTCGGGCAAATCAACGCTCATGAACATCCTAGGCTGCCTGGATAAGCCGACGGCGGGCGACTACTACCTGCAAGGGCTCAACGTGGCCGAGCTTGACGATGACGAGCTCACCGAAGTTCGCGCCCTGAGCATTGGCTTTGTCTTTCAGAGCTTCAACCTGCTGCCGCGCCTGTCTGTTATCGAAAACGTCATGCTGCCGCTGGCCTACACCAATGTGCCCCGTAGCCAGCGCGAAATGCGCGCCGTGCACGCGCTGCAGGCTGTCACGCTGCCCGTCGACCACTGGGACCACCGCATATCCGAGCTCTCGGGCGGCCAGATGCAGCGCGTCGCCATCGCACGCGCCCGTCAATGACCCGCCCATCATTCTGGCCGACGAGCCGACGGGAAACCTGGACTCCGCTACCGGATCGCTTGTGATGGAGACCTTCCATAAGCTCCAGAAGCGCGGCAAAACCATCGTGCTTATTACACACGACCCCGGCATCGCCGCCGAGGCCGACCGTGCCGTGACAATCCGCGACGGTCGCATTCACGACGGCGCGTATATTCCACATGCACCGCGAACCCTGCGCAGCGCCGTAGATAGCCTGCCCAGGATTTCCGCCTCCGCCAACCCGCCGAAAGGAGAGATGGCATGAGCGCCCGCGATCTCATCCAGGAAGCCCTTCACTCGCTCGAAGCCAACAAGGGGCGCAGCCTGCTCACCATCCTAGGCATTGTCATCGGCATCGCCTCGGTTATCGCCATGACTTCGCTCATCGGCGGCATCCAAAACAGCCTGGTCAACAGTCTGGGCCTCAATGCGGCACGCATGGTGCAAATCTATTCGTCGCAAGAACTCACCGAGTCCGACATCGAGAAGCTTCAAAAACTGGTGCCGCAGATAGAGCAGATCGGCATTGTCGACAGCGCGTATACCGAGTACAAGACCGGCGATAAAAGCTATACCGTCATGGCACAGGGTGTCGATAGCGACATGCTCGACGCCGTGGGGGCCAGCAAGCTCGTTGCGGGGCGAACCTATTCCCAGGCCGAGTCCCAATCAGGCTCGCGCGTGGCGCTCATCAGCCGCAACGGCGCCGATCAGCTTTACGGCAACGAACAGGATGCGCTGGGGAAAACCATCAAGGTGTCCAACGGCGAGGTGCAGATTGTAGGCGTGATTGATGGCGGCAGCGACTCCATGGGCTCGCTCACGCTGTATATGCCACGCGAAACCATCTCCGGGCTGTTTGGCGACGAGAATCCTTCATTCCCCAGCGTGACGGCACTCGCCGCCGAAGGCACGGACATGGATAAGCTCTGCAAGACCATCGAGTCCAAGGTGCGCGCGATGAAGGGCATCGCGGACGATGATGAGTACGACAGTGTATCGGCGACCTCCATGAAAAGCGCCATCGATGCACTCAACTCCTTTATGGGCGCGTTCTCGCTCATCATGGGCGCTGTCGCCAGCATCTCGCTGCTTGTCGGCGGTATCGGCATTATGAATATGATGCTCACCAACGTGACTGAGCGCATCCGTGAGATCGGCATTCGCCGTGCCCTGGGCGCAAGTCGTCGCGATATACCGCGCAGTTTTTGGCCGAGTCCTCGGCGCTGTGCGTCACCGGCGGACTGTTGGGTGTCCTGATTGGCTATCTGCTGGCATGGGGACTCACGTTCTTTGCCGCAAGCTCGGGCATCATGAGCGAGTTTGGAGCTACCGGGACGATCACGCCAAGCTTCTCCATTACAACAGTGTTGATCGCGTTTGCCGTATCGGTCGGCATCGGCGTAATCTTTGGCTTCTACCCCGCTCGCCGTGCAGCAAAGCTCGACCCGGTGGAATGCCTACGCTACCAGTAAGCCACCACCAACAAGTTGCGGTGAATTAGGGACTGAATATGCTATTTAGCAGCAAAAACAGACGCTATTTCACCGCAACTTATTGAAGGGCTGCTTGCGCCAGTTCCGTGCGTCGTCCTCGAGCGATTGGCGGATGACAGGCTTGTACGGGTCGAGCTTGCTCGGGGCGCTCCTCCTCGCAGGCGGGAGGGCACGCATGCGCGG
>CALLSB010000114.1:0-10624 GCA_938014225.1 uncultured Collinsella sp.
GAGCCGTACGCTTGAACTGAGAAGGGGGGAGGCCTCGCGGCCTCCCCCTTTTTTGCGTTTACCGGGCATAAATGACTCATTTACGCCAGACGATTTAATTCTTTTTGGTATTGAGCTTTTATTTAAAGAAAATAAAACGAATAACAAGGGCAATTGCTATGGCTGCAATGATCAAAAGCAGGATTGTCAGTCGATGCTGCTTGCGTCGTTTACTTGATGAAACGAAGATTGATTTTCCCTGTTTTGGCGTTTCGAGATAGCGAGCCGAATGCGTCAAGGTTTGCTTTGGTCGAGGACCTCTTTGTTGATGAGCGGCGGATGCTTTTATCGGCTCATCACTAGCTGCGCTGTTTTTAGATAATGGTGCGTCTTTCAGATATACAGGGTCTCCCGAGGCGACGCCCATATGTTTGCGTCCCGTTTGGGCATCCTCGAGCGTTTGATATCGATTTCTCGTCACATACTCGGGTTCAGGATCATTAATGGGCTCTTGCGAGATGTGGGGGCGATGGAACCGCGGCGGCTGCGTGGAAGTATCTTCCCCCTGCGTCGGCATAAACATTTTGTTCTGGTTTTGGTCGTCCATGATGCCCTTTAGCTCGTTACCAACAACGTGTACGCGCTCATTGTAAGCCCCTTGCTATTTGTAGCTGCGAACATACTTGTTATTTAAGCTCTGGTTCAAAGAACCTTAACCTTATTAAAACCTGAGTCAAACACACTTAGATATGCTTATAGTACTGGACTCAAAAAACTTTATAGTCGATGTATATATGAGCACTGGGTGGGCATATATAAGAGCGTCAAAAGAAGTCCCGGTCACCTAGAAGATGACTCGGCAGTCCTTAAAAGGAGTGGTAAACATGGCAAGCATGGTTCCTTATCGTTCGGTTTTTGGCGTTCGTCCTTCTGCTAGCTCGCTGTTCGATCTGTTTGATGATATGACCGACCTTGCAAACAACTCGATTGCTTCCAAGGCGTTTCCCGTTGACGTTGAGGATAAGGGCGACGGCTATGAGGTCAAGGCCTATCTGACCGGTGTCGCCAAGGACGATATCGATGTCGAGCTCAATGAGGGCCGTCTGTCCATTAGCGTGAATGTCGAGGAAGACGAGGAGAACGAGGGCAAGAACTTCCTGCAGAAGGAGTTCAGCTCGTACAGCGCGACGCGTGGCGTGTATCTAAAGGACGCTTCGAGCGAGGGCCTCTCGGCTAAGTACGCTGACGGCATCCTGACCGTTACGGTTCCCAAGATCGTCGAGAAGAAGAACGTTACGAAGATCTCCATCGACTAACTTCGTTGGTGTTCTGCGCTATTAAAAGACAGCAAAAGGGGCTGGGAAGCGATTCTCGGCCCCTTTTGCTGTCTAGGACAGTCTATTGAATGGTTGCCGGCTGATACTGACTCGCAGGGCGTATCGAGAGTTTTCGCGATCCTTGGAGAAGGGTTGCGGAGCTGCCGACCTCGTCATCCAGGGTTGCGGCTAGAGCTTTGGCATAGCTTTTGACGGTAAGGCTCGGACGATTGTTATCTTGGCTGATATGCATGGCAATGAGCTGTTCGGTGCGATCGGTAACAAGTTCGCGCGCGGCTTCGGCGGCTTGGCCATTGGAGAGGTGTCCCCTTGCAGACAGGATGCGCTCCTGAAGAAAGCGGGGATATTCTCCCTCGCGTAGCATGGTCACATCATGGTTGCTTTCGAGCGCGAGGACTCGACAATCTTTGAGGGTTTTCATGGCTTGGCTCGTTAGCTCTCCGGTGTCGGTGGCAAAGCCGATGGAATCATCGAGGGCGTCGAATCGATAACCGACTGGATTGATGACATCGTGTGATGTTGAGTAGGTTTGCACGTGGATGCCGGCAATGGATGGGGCGTCGCCGGGATCGAATTCCTCGACAGGCAGATGCGAAAGATTTTCTTTGTTCGAAAGAGTGCCCCTGCTGGCAAAGAGGGGGCCGTGCCAGTGCTTGCACCAGACATCGAGGCCCTTGATGTGATCGCTATGCTCATGAGTAATGAGAAGAGCCGAGACGTTGTCTGTCGAGAGCCCCAGTTCTGCCATGCGCTTTAATGTCTCGCGGCGAGACAGTCCGTCATCGACCATAATGAGCCCCTGCGGGCCCTCGATGAGTGCGCAGTTGCCTTTAGAGCCACTGCCGAGGATATGAAGGTGCAGACGAGACATAAGATTCCAAAGGATACAATGGGTGCGGACGAATAGAGGAGGAAGCAAATGCCTACGGTATCTCAGCATTATGGACACCATGCCGTGCCTGGGGCAGTCGATGAGACCCGGACGAGGCAGCAGGCTGCTCCTGTCGTGCTCATGGTATCAGGCGGCGCGGACTCGACGGCACTGCTTCTTATGGCGTGCACATCAAAGCTGGATATCCAAGACGGACGCGGTGTTGCCCCCATTGCTCGCGAGCGCCTGCATGTGCTGCATGTAAACCATCATCTGCGCGGCAAGGCGTCCGATGGCGACGAGGCCTTTGTGCGTGAGCTCTGCGCGAAATATGGTTTACCGCTGTGCGTGGAGCACGCTTATTTTGATGGGGAGTCGGGCAATATTGAGGCCGCGGCCCGCGAGGTGCGCTATGCCGCGGCGCGGAGGTATGTTCGCGAGCTCTGCGCCCAGACGGGGGCACCGCGAACGGCGGCTCGTATCTGCACCGCGCACACGTCTTCGGATCGCGCGGAAACGTTTTTGATGAACGCGATTAAGGGTTCGGGGCCCGCTGGCCTATCGAGCATTCCTCGCCGGAGGAATATCGTGGTGCGTCCCTTGCTCGACCTAACTCATGGCGAGCTCGTGGGCTATCTACAGGTACATGGTCAGCCGTGGCGTGAAGACGAGAGCAATGAGGATATCTCGTATCTGCGAAACTACGTGCGCCATCGAGTGATGCCGGTGGTGGCGCAGCGCAACGCGAGCGTCTGCAAGACGATTGGCACCGCCTGCGAGATCTTAGGCGATGAGGACGCGTTTTTGTCTCAGCTTTCGGCACAGGCGTTTCGAAGCTGCCTGCGTAAGGAGGCGGCGGGCGCACTGGTGCTCGATGCCAGGCGCCTGGCTGCGGCCGAGGTGGTAATCGCGCGGCGCATCGTGCGACTGGCGATTAAGCGCATCGATCCGGACGCTCGTCCCGAGATGCGACATGTGGAGCGAGTCCTTTCCTGCGTTGCCGAGGGCACCGGCTCGGTCACGCTTCCGGCGGGGATTGACGCACGCATTGAGTTTGGCATGCTGGCGTTTAAGGCGCCGGCGGCTCGCGAGGGCCTGGTCGCGGACTGGGTTACCGTACCCGGTCGTTTGCCGTTGGGCGGGGGACGTATGCTGGTCACAGAACCGATGGCTGTTGAGCCGGGATGCGATATCGTGCGCCGCGCCCGTGAGCTTGCGGCTGCCGGGGAAGTGACAGCTTTGGTAGACGCGGCTGCCCTGGGTTTTGCCGACAGCGATAGTGAGCGGATCCTGGCGGGCTCGCGTGGCGAGATCCCTGCCGAGGCGCGATTGGCGCGCCTGTGGGTGGACGGTCCCGCGTCGGGAGACGTGATGTGCCCGTTAGGGATGAGTGGCCGAAGCAAGAAAGTATCCGATTTGCTAGGCGAGGCTCGCATTCCCGTTTCCGAGCGCGCCGGCGTGCCCATGGTGAGGACGGCGCCGGGGGGTGCCGTGGTGTGGGTCGCCGGAGTTCGCGCGGACGAGCGTTTTAAGTGCACGGCCGCAACGCGCGTGGCATATCTGCTCCGTGTGGTCGATGCGGAATAGCGTCCCACGCCTGCTATTCTGTGCGACGTTGACGGTATTCCCGCGCTGATGGCGCACGGGCTGGTAAATTTACCCCGTGCGCTGCTAGAATGTGTAGTTCGCGTCCATACGGCGGTGTGTGGGCGATAAGCACAAGAAAGGGTTGTCATGGCTTCTCAACATCCGGATATCGAGAAGGTTCTGTTCACGCAGGATGATATCGACGGTATCGTCTCTCGCCTGGGCGAGGAGATTACGCGCGACTACGCGGGTAAGGATCTGGTGCTGATTGCGGTCCTGCGCGGCGCCGTGGTCTTTATGGGCGACCTGATGCGTAAGATCGAGCTGCCGACCAACATCGATTTCATGGCTGTTTCGAGCTACGGCGACGGTGTGAAGTCCTCGGGTATCGTGCGTATCATTAAGGACCTGGATATCGACATCCGCGGTCGCGACGTGCTGATCGTCGAGGACATTCTGGACTCGGGCCTGACGCTCAAGTATCTGATGAAGAACCTCGAGAGCCGCAAGCCCGCTTCTCTGGAGGTCGCCGCCTTCCTGTGGAAGGACGTTGAGGACCGCGTCTCGGCCATCACGCCCAAGTATGTTGGAACCCATTGCCCCGATGCCTTTGTGGTGGGCTACGGCCTCGACTATGCCGAGCGCTATCGCAACCTTCCGTATCTGGGCATTTTGAAACCGGAGGTTTATTCGTAAGATGCCCGACGACCGTAACGACAACAATTCCCAGACTCCCCGGGACCCAAAGATCCCGGGGATGCCCGGAGGCAAGAAGCCCACGCGTACGGGCTGGCTGTATTTTCTTTTGGCTTGCGCGCTTCTGGGCTATGCCTTCTTTAATATGGGTTCCGGCTTTGCCAGCTCCAGCAATACCGTTAAGCTCGCGACGAGCGAGATGGTCAGCGCCATCAAGCAGGATCGCGTCGAAGATCTGACCTATACGGTTCAAGACGGAAGCGTGACGGGTCATTACTGGAAGACAAAAAAGGACAAGGGCGATACGAGCGAGCTCAAGAGCTTCTCTTCGACCTATGTCGGCTCCGATTCGCTTGCCGAGCTCATGGCGGAGCACCCCGATACCAAGTACATCGTCAACACCAACGATCCCGATTTTTGGGGCGACTTGGCGATGAGTGTGCTTCCGACGATCGCCCTTATCGCCATCATGTTCTACTTTATGCGCCAGATGATGGGCGCCAACAACAGGAACATGCAGTTTGGCAAGACCAACGCCAAGACCAACGAGGCCACACGCCCCAAGGTCAAGTTTGAAGACGTTGCCGGAGTGGACGAGGCAGTCGAGGAGCTCGAGGAGATCCGTGACTTTTTGAGCGATCCGGATCGCTATCGCAAGCTGGGCGCCAAGATCCCGCGTGGCGTGTTGCTGGTTGGCCCTCCGGGCACCGGTAAAACGCTGCTGGCCAAGGCCGTTGCCGGCGAGGCGGGCGTGCCGTTCTTTAGCATCTCGGGTTCCGACTTTGTCGAGATGTTCGTAGGTGTCGGCGCCAGCCGTGTGCGTGACCTCTTTAAGGAGGCCAAGTCCCAGGCCCCGTCGATCATCTTCATCGATGAGATCGATGCCGTGGGACGTCAGCGCGGAGCCGGCTTGGGCGGCGGCCACGACGAGCGCGAGCAGACGCTCAACCAGCTGCTGGTCGAGATGGACGGCTTTGAGGAAAGCGAGTCGGTCATCCTGATCGCCGCCACCAACCGCCCCGACATTCTGGATCCGGCGCTGCTGCGTCCCGGTCGTTTTGACCGTCAAGTTACGGTCGACCGTCCGGACGTGAAGGGCCGCGAGCAGATCTTGCGCGTGCATGCCGAGAACAAGCCGATGGACGAGGACGTTAAGTTTGAGAAGCTCGCCCAGATGACCGTTGGCTTCACCGGCGCCGATCTGGCAAATCTGCTCAACGAGTCTGCGCTGCTGGCTGCCCGCCGCCATCGTTCCGTGATCTCGATGGACGAGGTCGAGGAATCGATGGAGCGCGTGATTGCCGGTCCGCAGCGCAAGGGTCGCGTGATGACCGAGGCCGAGCGCACCACGATCGCCTACCACGAGAGCGGCCATGCCCTGGTGGGTCACATCCTGGAGCACTCCGATCCGGTTCACAAGATCTCGATCGTCAGCCGCGGCCAGGCGCTGGGCTACACGCTGCAGCTTCCGCAGGAGGACCACTTCCTCAAGACCAAGAACGAGATGCTCGACGAGCTTGCCGTGTTCTTGGGCGGTCGCGTTGCCGAGGAACTCATGTGCGACGACATCACGTCGGGCGCGAGCAACGATCTGGAGCGCGCGACCAAGATGGCGCGCGAGATGGTCACGCGCCTGGGCATGAGCGAGGAGCTTGGAACGCAGGTGTTTGGTGAGGCGCAGCATCAGGTATTCCTGGGCCGCGACTACGCCGATCACCAGGATTACTCCGAGGAGACGGCGCGCCGCATCGACATCGAGGTCCAGCGCATTATGCGTGAGGCCCATCGTCGTGCGGTCGAGATTTTGGATGCCCGTCGCGACCAGCTCGATTTGATGGCCAAGGTGCTGCTTGAGCGCGAGACCGTCGAAGGCGACGCCGTGAATGCCCTGCTCGACAACGAGTGGGACGCCTACCTTGAGCGCGAGGGCGATATCCTGGCGGCCAAGGAGGAGCGCAATGCCAAGGCGGCCGGCATGCCGACCAAGAAGCGTGCGCCTCGTATGAGCGAGGAGGAGCTGGCGGCCGATGCCGCGGCATTTGCGCAGGCGGCCATGCAGGAGGATGCCGAAGCCGCATCCGATGATGCCGGCGATGACTGTGCCGTCAATGCCGGTGCCGACACCGACGCCGACAAATAGCCTTTGTGGCGAAAGCCTCTGCGGGGAAACCTGCGGAGGCTTTTTCTTTTGAGCGATATGGGGCCGCCTGTTGATTGGGGACAGACTTAAATGAGCGTTTTCACGCATTTAAGTCTGTCCCCAATCAACATTGCTGCGGCACTTTGCTCGGCTAAAGCGTACAATAGCGCCTATGCGAAAGGGGAACAGATGATCAACGAAACTATGTATGCTCGCGGTGCGGAAAGCTCCATCATCCGTGAGATTTTTAGCTATGGCCTTGAGCGCAAGGCGCAGATCGGTGCGGAAAACGTATTCGATTTTTCGCTGGGCAATCCGAGCGTTCCGGCACCCGCTGCTGTGGCGGAGTCCATTAAGAAGGCCCTGGAGCTGCCGAGTGACCAGTTGCATGGCTACACCCCCGCTCCGGGCCTGCCGCAATGTCGAGCAGCCGTCGCCGAATCGCTCAACCGCCGCTTTGGAACGAACTATGAGGGTAAGGACGTCTTTATGACGGTGGGTGCCGCGGCTTCGCTCACCTGCACGCTCAACGCCGTTACGAACCCGGGCGACGAGGTTATTGTTATCGCCCCGTACTTTCCGGAGTATCGTGTTTGGATTGAGAAGGCCGGCTGTACGTGTGTTGAGGCGCTCGCCGATGAAGATACGTTCCAGCTGAGCGTGGACAACGTGCTCAAGGCGATTACCGATAAGACGACTGCCGTCATCATCGACTCGCCCAACAATCCGACTGGTGCCGTATATACACGCAACACGCTGACGCGACTGGCCAATGTTCTGCGCGAGGCCAACGCTCAGCGCGATCCCGAGAATCCGATTATGCTCATCTCGGATGAGCCGTACCGCGAGATCGTGTACGGTGCCGAGGTGCCTTGGGTGCCCTCGATCTACGAGCACACCATCGTGTGCTACTCGTATTCCAAGTCGCTGTCGCTGCCGGGTGAGCGCGTGGGGTGGATCTTGGTTCCCAACACCAATCCGCAGGCTGCCCGTCTGATGCCGGCTGTTGCGGGCGCTGCCCGTACGCTGGGTTTTGTATGCGCACCGGCACTCTTCCAGCGCGTGATCATCGATTGCATCGATGAGCCGAGTGATGTCGGGGCCTATGCCCGCAACCGCACGGCGCTCACCGATGCTTTGACGGACTACGGCTATACCTATGTTGAGCCGGACGGTGCTTTCTACCTGTGGGTGAAGGCACTCGAGCCCGATGCGAATGCGTTTTGCGAGCGCGCAAAGAAGTATGAGTTGCTTGCGGTTCCCTCGGACAGCTTTGGTATGCCGGGTTGGTTCCGCCTGGGCTATTGCGTGAGTTACGAAACGATTGTCAATTCGCTACCCGCTTGGAAACAGTTGGCGGACGAGTATCGTTAAAAGTAAAGCGCTCTGCCTACAATGTTTTACGTGAAACGGGGTTTGGTGTTAAGCCGGACCCCGTTGTCATGGACGTTGTGTCTTTGGGATGGAGCGGTTTTACGACTATCGAAGGCTATGCGTACAATGAATATAAGCGACGGCCGTGCCAGATAAGGAGACCTGATGCCCTACCTGCTTTCTTGTGACATTCATACCCATACGATGTTCTCTGCGCATGCATATTCGACCATTGAGGAGAATGTGTACTGGGCGGCAGAGCGTGGCCTGCAGGTGCTCGGATCTGCCGACCATCTGAGCTCTATGGTTACGGCTTGCCCCAATGACCTGCGCAGTTACCAATTCTTTATCAACCAGGATATCTGGCCGCGCATTTGGAGCGGCGTGCTGGTGCTGCGTGGTGCCGAGGCCGATATCGTTTCGCTGGACGGAAGCCTGTTTGGCGAGGACACTCCTGTCACGCTCGATATCGCCGGCGATTCGTACAGCCGTCAGCATTCACTGTTCGATTTGGTTACGCGTAATTTGGATTATTTGGTTGCAAGCGTGCATAATCCGCAGATTGCTGAGGGCGCGACGCTGGCCCAAACGACCGAGATGTATGTCAATGCCTTGGAACACCCCAAGGTGTTCATGCTGGGCCACGCGGGTCGCTCGGGCGTGCCGTTCGATATCGACGAGGTACTGTTGGCAGCTAAGGCCAAGCACAAGATTATCGAGATCAACAACCATAGTCTTGAACACGGTGTCGACACTGAGCATTGGGCCGTATGCCGCAAGATCGCCGAGCGCTGCGCCGAGCTGGGCGTGGGCATTGGCGTGTCGACCGATGCCCACATTGGCATGGCCATTGGCAAGCTCGATCACGCGCGCAAGATGCTCGACGAGATTCACTTCCCGCTGGATTTGATCGTGACGCGCGACCGCGAGACGCTGCTGCGCGAGATGGCGGCAGCCGGCGTGTGCGATCTGCGCAATGGGATGTAGCGGAGTTTATAAACCAAGCGAAGGGGGCGGCCCAGGCGGGTCGCCCCCTTTCTTGTCCCAAAAATATACTGAGGTTGGTTAGCGGCGTTCGAGGACCGCTACGGTTTCGGTGTGGTCGGTGTGAGGGAACATGTCGACGGGCGTGATCTTGAGCAGGCGATAGCCTCCGTCGAGGAGCTGATGCAGGTCGCGCTCTTGAGTCACGGGGTTGCAGCTGATATAGGTGATGCGGCGCGGCTTAAGTGCGCAGGCAGCTTCGAGGAACTCGGGGGTGGAGCCGGCACGCGGCGGGTCGATGGAAAGGACATCGATCCGCTCGTTGTTGTCGGCGGCATCTAGGATGTAATCGGTGGCATCGTCGGCCATAAACCAAGCGCTGCGGGTGAGGCCGTTGAGCTCGGCATTGCGGCGTGCGTCGGCAATGCCCGCCGGGTTGCGCTCCACACCGAGCAGCATGATGCCGATCCCCTTGTTCTGGGCATCTTTAGCTGCGCAAAGACCGATGGGGCCGCTGCCGCAGTAAGCATCCATAAGCACATCGCCCTGGTGCAGATCCATGCCGTCGATAGCGAGCTGATAGAGCAGCTCGGTCTGTTGCGGGTTGGTCTGATAGAACGCGGTAGGGGAGATATCGAATTCGCAGCCGAGCAGCTGGTCGCGCATGCACTCGGCGCCATATACAATGCGGGTTTCCTCGCCGAGGATGGCGTTGCCGGGACGTCCGTTGATGTTTTGGGCGACGGTGACGATGTGCGGATTGAGTGCGGCGACAGCCTCAAAGAACTCCTGCGCATGCGGCAAGTCGCGCTGAGCGGTCACGAGCGTGACCATGACCTGGTCGGTACGCCAGCCGCAGCGAACGACGGCATAGCGAAGCAAGCCCAGATGCTTGTCCTCGTTAAAGGCGGGAATGCGCAGGCGCTCAGCTTCGCGTGCGATGCCGTTGAGAATCTGACGGGCACCCGGTGCCTCGACAGGACACTCGGGTACGGCAACGATCTTGTGCGTGCCGCGCTCAAAGAAACCGCAACGGACAGCACCCTCCTTACCGGGAGCAAAGGGAGTGGCAGCCTTATGACGAAAGCCACGCGGCGCAGGATATTTGCCCGGGTCGCCCAGGGTGACACCCATGCCACGAATAGGATCTACAGCAATGCCCTCACGCTCACAAAGCGAAGCAAAAAGCTCCTCCATAGCAGCCTGCTTGGCGGCGAGCTGCTTCTTATAAGGACGATTGAGCGCCGTGCACCCACCGCAAGCTTTCATGATCGAACAGGGGGACTTGGGGTCCACAGCCTTACGCGCAGACGAAACCCGATCTTTATGCGAGCGCTTGGAGCGAGTCTGAGATGCCTTATCCTCGTTCCGACGAGAGCCGGGACGCTTGGCCTTAGCCTTGCCCTTAGCCGATTTGCTTTTTGCAGCTTTAGAAGACTTGGATTTCGTAGAAGATTTCTCCTCCTTCGACCCCTCAACCGCCTCCACCAAAGCACGACGAGCCCTACGCTCCGCACGAGATTCTGCCATCAATAACTCCACTAATTCATGAATTAAAGCTGCAAGTATTGTACCGTGCCAAGCCAGCAGACGATATGCAAGCGGTTTAATCGTGTCAGCGATAAGCCCAACGACGGTTGCCCGCCGCGTGAGGGG
>CALLSB010000115.1:0-3979 GCA_938014225.1 uncultured Collinsella sp.
TGCCTCGTAGTAGGTTTCTTTGGTCTTCTCTATCTCCGCCTCGATGGAGACGTACTTTCCGACGGTATAGCCGTTTCGATAGAGCAGCAACAGCGTCATGAGTCTGCTCATCCTCCCGTTGCCGTCGTTGAACGGATGGATGCTCACGAAGTCGAAAATGAAGACAAGGCTCACGAGCAGCGGGTCGTAGACCCCCTTCCCGATTTCGCGTGCGTAGGAATCGCAAATCTCCTGGATGGCTGCAGGCGTCGCGGCTGCAGGCGTCGGAGTGAACCGTGTCACCAACTCTCCCGTCGGCAGCCTCTCTGCTATTGCGTTGTCCGAATCCTTCCACTTGCCGGCGAACGAGGAATCGAGGTAGCGGTAGAGATCCCTATGGAATTGAAGTATGACGCCTGGAGTCACCGGAATGTCGTCGTGACTCTCATGAATCATGTCGAGCACGTATCGGTATCCGGCTATCTCCCTCTCGTCGCGGTTTCTTGGTTCGATTTTCTGCTCCATAAGTTCGCGCAGACGTCCGTCGGTGGTGGATATGTTCTCTATCCGGTTGGATGCGCCGGTGCTTTGGATTTTTGCGACTTCGCACAACTTCTCGAGAATGTCGGGCTTAGTCGCAATGTAGAGAGACTGCTTTCCTCGATGCTCGCGCACGTTTCCCAGGGCCGCTACGACTTCGGGCCTCATGAGTTGAGATAGCTTCTTGTCGTAACTGAGCTGCGTCATGATCTCCTCGATTGCGATTATCTTAGTCAAATATTCTCACTATGACGATATTTTTATGCGGTGGCTAGGATAGAAAAACTGCCATGGTGCGTCTTTAAAAGTGGCCCTCTTCAGGATCGCGCGCATCGGCCTCCCCGATCTCGCTTTTGAGCTTCTCAAGCACAGCTGGTAGATCCTTGTTGATCTCCTCGCATGCCGTATCGATTATCGATTTGACGCTTTTGAAGATTGCGTAGGCGTCCTTATCCTGAGTGATAGACGGATCGGCTTTGAGCAATATGGTGGTTGGCGCGCTGACGTCTTTGAACAAGGCTTCGTACAGCTTCCCTATATTGAGCCTTGGTTGCGACATGTCGACCGAGAGAGAGGGATGCCCATCGAACGTCATCTTCCCGGACTGCAGCATGACGTTAATGACGTTAATTTCTTTCCGATCCGTAGCGCTTGAGACGTTTTCTGACGACATCCGCTCCTCCTTCTACAGTGTTTGCGACGATATCCAGCATTTTGTAGTTTTCGCCTTCGTACTCCAACGCGCCGCTTCTTACGACCAACGATCCCGAATCCTCGTCTCTGGAGAACGCCACGACGTTGTCGACATCAAGATTCACGACAAATTGCGGATTGTGCGTGATCATTATTACTTGCCGATTTCTGCTCATCCTTTTGAAGGCGTCGAGAACGTGCTCCTTGATCGCCATCTGAGATATTTGGTCTTCGGGCTGATCGATGACGTAGACCCCGTAGTTCGAGCTGTCCTCTGCCAGAAGCTCGAAGAATAAGCGACCATAGAGTCCGGCAGACGGTTCGCCGTCGACGCCGATCTCTTCGTTGGTTATCTTTCTCCTCTCGTGCAGCTGGTCAATGAGGCCGTGAAGCTGCTTCTCGATGTCTTTGAAGCAGGTGGAGACCGCGGGCTTCGTCCCGCTCACGGCTTGGGAAACCTCCTGGGTCGTGAGCGGCGTATCTCCCTCTATGCCTTCCACTATCCGGTTGCATACGGGCTTGTTAAACACTTCCTCTAATAACGATTTGCAGTACTTTTCGTCCGCCTCGCCCACGTTCAGCTCGGACACGAAAAGGAATTGCCCCATTTCGGTCGTTGCTCGCGGTGCGTCCAATGCATGGAAGTCGATCTTCTTGTTGAACCTGCCGTTACCCAGAAGGACGACGTCCGCAATTTTCTTTGCGTGCAAGGCAAGGGACTCCGCGTACATGTCTGCCGATCTCTGCTCGTCCGTCTTTTGGGCTTCGAGCTCATCCTTCTCGGCTTTCGCCGCAGAGCGCAGGGCCTTCTTGATTAGGTCTTCCCGTTCGTATTCTATTCTGTGGATTTCCGCAAGCTTTCGGACTCGGGAAATCTCCTCGATGGCCGAAAGGAGCTTCTGGTCCGCGTCTTCTCCGAGCTCCGACAGCAAATTTCGATACTTGCTCCGAATCTCTTCGATGGATTGCTCTTCCTGTCTGAGCGCTGATATGAAAGCATCTATTGTCTTGAAAGAAACGGCTCTCGGTATTCCCGTGATCGCCAGTTTCTCTGAAACCGGCGACGAGTGGAGGTCGACCTCGCAAGCCTCGAGCTCTTTTACGGCATCGTTGAATTTCGCTTTAGACTCGAGTGCGTTTACGCACTTGGAGATGAATCTTTTTGTGGCGGCTTTGGCGCCGTCGACGTCGACGTGCCGCTGATAGTATTGCGCGAAGTAGTCGCTGTCCCCCGCGCCGGTGTGTAGTTCCTCGAGCGTCGTCTTCACGCTGCTCTGATCGTCGAAGCGAAATTCGAGGGATGGTTCAAGCGACGGCTCGATTGCGATTCCCTCTCGATCGCAATACGACTTGTAGCCTTCCCGGAGTTCGGCGTTTCCCGTCAGGTGGCGATAGCCGCTGAGGGAATGGATGAGCATGGATTTGCCGATCGAGTTGTCGCCGATTATCGCGTTGATGCCGGGGGAAAGCGGGATGGCGGTGCGCTGCTCTCCGATTCCGATTTCGATCTCGTCCAGCATCGGCGCGCCGCTGTTGAAGAATGCGGTGTTCCCCACCCGAATCCTCGAGGAGTCGGTAATGGACATAAGCAGCCCCTCGAAGGTCGGAAGACATTTTAGGACAGAAAAAGATATGTCCTCATCACGTTCAAGCGATGTTTTGCTTTCCCGGGGATAAACGTCCCAATCATGGCAATCGCTCCCGATCAAGAAAGGGACACCTTCCTTGTCATAGAAGCCAATCAGCTTCTTGATGTCGAGCTCTTTGCGTCTGTTCTTGATCTCTACTGCGTCTACGTATTCGGCGAGGATTACCTCGTTCGCCTTTTCCATACCGAGGCTGCTGACGTCTCTCGATTGTTCCTGTCCGGCAGATTTCTCATGTCCGATAAGGACAGCGTCTAATCCGATATCCCTCAGAATTGAAGTGAATCGACTCTCGCTGAACGCGTTGTTTTCCTTGTCGTCGTATTGCGGCAGTTCTTTCTCGTCGCTGATTATCGAGCCAATGGAGCCGAGTGCTTCCGGTTTTCTGTCGTCAAAGATGGCAACGATGTGGATGACGGTGCGTTTTTTCCTCCCAGGCTCTTCGAACGAGACGCTGAACTCAACGCCTGGAAGAACCTTTTTCAGCGTGCCGAATCCCTCGTTCTGCTTAAGTGCGAGATACATGTCCAGATCGAAGATATCATGATCGGTTATCGCGCACATATTTACCGAACGTTCGTCGAGACGGGAAACGAGGGTTTCGATATGGTCGATATCGCATCTTGCAAGCTCGACGTTGCCTCTGTCCCGCGTTTTGGCGCTTGCGGCGGAATGGAGGTGGAGGTCAATCCGCGTAGGGGTGCGAACGATCTTCTCATCGATTGCTGTCATAGGGAGCACCTCGCTCGCTTTTCGTGGCGTTATTGCAAATATTATAGCCAAATAGTACGAAATGGCGAAATTATTGAAGGTGTGGCCAAGATACTTCCATGAGAGGACAGCCGAGGATGCCGTTCGGTTTACGAACGGTTTGCAGGTTTCTGCGGCGGCGAGAACGGCCCCTCGGTAGAACGCGAGAAGCCCCCGACCCGAAGGCCGGGGGCCGGCGCCCCTACGGAGGGGCCAGGAGGTCTTAGGCGACCTCCGTGAGGGCTTCCTTGCAGCCGAGCGATTCCTCGGCTGCGGAGAGCGAGTTGATGTGGTGGCGGACCAGGGCGCGGTCGGGGGCGACGATCACGAGGCTCACGTCGTCGAACCGGACGGGGCCCTCGTCCGCGCCG
>CALLSB010000116.1:0-3978 GCA_938014225.1 uncultured Collinsella sp.
TACACGCGCATCATCGAGCACAAGCACTTCGAGTTCGGCACGCAGGACAAGACCGTCATCACGCGCGAGTACCCGGCCGACTGGAAGCCCGGCGACGAGCCCTACTACCCCATCAACGACGCCAAGAACGAGGCCCTGTACAAGCAGTACGAGGAGCTGGCGGCGCAGGAGGGCGACGTGATCTTTGCCGGTCGCCTGGGCGGCTACAAGTACTACGACATGGACAAGGCCATCGCCGCCGCCTTCGAGCTCATCCGCAACGAGCTGGGCGTGGAACCGACGGAGGCGTAAGAGCCCAACAGCCAAAGGCTGATAGTCATTCAGGGATGTAGAAAGTCCGGTGCAGCATCGCTGCACCGGACTTATTGTTGAGGGAGCACTGTGCGCGCACGCGTCCCAAATAACAAAGACCCGGCATTATTACCAGGTCTCTAAAACTCATATGCTGCTCCATGGCGGATTCGAACCGTCGACCTTGGGATTAGAAACCCCCTGCTCTATCCAACTGAGCTAATGGAGCATAAAAGCCTCGCGTCCAAGCAGGTAAAAGTTCACGCAACTAGAACTTTATAACCTATTTGAACTGGTCGTGGTATGCCTTACAGACCTCCTCCACGGGGCCATCCATACGCAAGTCGCCCTTCTCGATCCATACGGCACGCTGACAAATGCGCTCAACCTGCTCCATAGAGTGAGAAACGAACAAGACCGTGACGTCACAGCTCTCGATAAAGTACTGAATTCGCAGCTCGCACTTCTGCTGGAAAAAACGTCGCCAACAGAAAGAGTCTCATAGACGATCAAAATATCCGGCTCGGTAATCGTAGCGATGGCAAAGGCGGTACTTAATCTTAAAGTCCTAGGTAACAAGCTGCTTAAGGACAAATTTATCTTTTTCGATATCGTTCTTAGCGTGAGAGGCCGGTTTAGCCACCGTTTTCTGACTCTCTACATTATCAGCCACGGACCTTCTTATTGTCTCGTAAAACATAACGGTGGAAAGTATAGCCCTCCCACGCAGACAAAAAACCACCGCTACAAATCTGGAGAACTAACCCATATCTAACCGTGGGGGTGACCGATAGGTATACTTTTGACCAGTTGAGCCATCAAAGGAGGTCCGAATGGGCTATTCGAATACCGCCGTCATAATCCCCTGTTACAACGAAGCGCTTACGATTGGCAAAGTTGTCGACGATTTCCATCGAGAGCTACCCGGTGCAATTGTCTACGTTTACGATAACAACTCGTCCGATGGCACTTCGCAAATCGCAAAGCAACACGGGGCAACAGTGCGCAACGAGCCCAGGCAGGGCAAAGGCAACGTGTGCCGCCAAATGTTCCGCGATATCGATGCCGAGTGCTACTTGATGGTCGACGGCGACGATACATACCCCGCCGAAGCCGCCAAGTCGCTCTGCGAGCCCATCCTTAGCGGCGAAGCGGACATGACTGTTGGCGATCGCCTGTCAAACGGTACCTATGCCGAAGAGAACAAGAGAGCCTTTCACGGGTTTGGCAACAACCTCGTCCGCGCCATGATCAAGTGGATTTACGGCTACAGCTTTGACGACGTGATGACCGGCTACCGAGCCATGAGCAAGCCCTTCGTCAAGACCTTCCCCGTCTTGAGCGAGGGCTTCCAGATCGAAACCGAGCTCTCCATCCACGCCGTCGACCACCGCTGGCGCATTCAAGACGTGCCGGTGGAGTATCGCGATCGCCCTGCGGGCTCCGAATCAAAACTCAACACGGTAAGCGACGGCATCAAAGTCATAGCAATGATCGGGACGCTCTTTAAAGACTATCGTCCGCTCAAGTTCTTTAGTCTTGTCGCGATCATCTTTGCCATCATAGGGCTCGCTCTCGGTATACCGATCATTGCAGAATACTTCCAAACCGGCCTTGTGGCCCGCTTCCCCACCGCCATTCTTGCCGTCTCGTTCATGTTCCTATGCGGACTAAGCCTGGCAACGGGGCTTATCCTCGACTCGGTTGCAAAAGTGGAAAGAAAGCAATGGGAGCTGCAGGTATATAAGACGCACAGCTCGAAAGCGCGTTAACTTTAACCGATTTAAGCCATGATAGGCGTTGGGTTTAGATATTGCCTCTGTTCATGTTGATAACAAAGAGGCAAGGGGTTCGCTTATCGAATAAGAACTACAGTGAGCAACAGAGAATTGTTTAGGAATACAAGATGCATCCACTAGCTAATAGATTTCGATTACCAGTTCACGTTTTTGTACTGTATTTTTCAATTTCTGTATTCACCCAATATGCTTTCGGCTATTCGCTCCCTATTGTTGCGGCACTCCTCACGCTTGCGCTATTTATTATTTGTCAAAAGCATTCTCTTAAGAACGATAAAGGCTCGCAAAACAAAACGATGCGGCGAGGCCGCGATTCTCTGACGATCGTTGCAATAGCTCTTCTCGCTCTCTCCTTGGTGCTCGGTCATCACATTCATATAGGTGAAAATCCCGATCACGGAACAATAGCTGAAAACTTCATTGAGCCATATTCATGGTTCGACGCCGTGGCGTATGTTTGCATCCTTTATGTCCTAATCCTGATGGCACGCGCGATTACACAAATAACGATTGATTATCGCT
The DNA here is from genome assembly GCA_938014225.1 of uncultured Collinsella sp. Taxonomy (GTDB): domain Bacteria; phylum Actinomycetota; class Coriobacteriia; order Coriobacteriales; family Coriobacteriaceae; genus Collinsella. Next base: position 2,613 of record CALLSB010000116.1, read on the forward strand.
TGAAAAACAACCCCGGAGCTGCGGTAAAAGTCTCATCTATTCCCTTCAAGCCTTTCTTTGTTACTTCATCCGCTATTGCGGTTCTCTGGCTCCCCTACCTTTTGGCATATTGGCCGGGCTTAATTTTTGGGGATACGTTAAGTTCTCTCAATCAGATATTCGGCGCGCCGTTGTCTAATCACCATCCTGTTGTGTTTACACTTACAATGAAACTTTGCATACAGATTGCGTCAATTTTTGGATTAAGTCGCACTTCTGGCGTTGCACTCTATACGATTCTTCAGATGACATTCATGGCAATCTGCTTGGGTTATCTAGCAGTTTGGTTTATAGAGCGCCTAGGAGTCCAAAAGCAATTTGTTTGGCTTATGGTCGCCATATATGGCATATCGCCTTATATTGCCACATATTCAATTGCGCTCTGGAAGGACCCAGTGTTCTCATGCTCAATTTGCATAATTTGCGTCATACTCACCGATGCAGTTCTGGCTAGAGAAATCGCCGTATCGCAATTTCAAAAAATCGCTCTTTGCCTTCTCTCGCTTACGGCAATGCTATTCTGTAATAACGGAGTCTATATTGTTTTAGCATTGGTCCTGCTGCTAGCAGCAGTATTTATCGTAGCCCATGTCCGAAAGCAAACATTCAAATACGTCCCAATTCTCATTCCGCTGTGTATTTCGCTTGCGGCTTATTTGGTTATCTCAGGTCCTGTATATTCCGCATTACACGTAATTCCATCAGAAAAGGTTGAGTCGCTGGGAATTCCGCTCAATCAGATGGCGCGCGTCGCAGCTCTCAACGGCGATATGTCTGACTCCGATCGAACATACATGGACAGCCTACTTCCCATAGAACAATATAAAGACAAATATCGCCCCACGTGCATCGACATGCTTAAGTGGGACCCAGGGTTTAACTCCGAACCACTTAGCAACAATTTCTGGTCGCATTGGATTTCGATGATGATTCGTAATCCCAGAGTTTATTTCGAAGCATGGGAGATGCAAACGTTTGGCTATTGGACCATCAATATTCCAGCAGCGGCTCATTACAACAGAAATATTCATGCCGGAGTCCCCCGCAATGTGAATCTTGAGTACGGCATTGGTTACGATATCCTTAGTAAAAATCTCTTAAGTCTCGACAGCGTACGAAACGCCTTGCCTCTATCGTCTTATTCGATTTCCGGCGGATTTGTCTTCTGGATTCTAATTTTCGCGTGTACCATATTGATTATTAACAAAAAATGGCAATGGATATTGCCTATTCTTCCACTACCGCTTTTATACGGAACGCTCTTTATCGCCAGCCCCATCTGGTATTGGCCCAGATATATCTTTACAGCACAGCTGGCGCTTCCGGT
>CALLSB010000117.1:0-2049 GCA_938014225.1 uncultured Collinsella sp.
TTCGCCTTTAAGAAGATGGGTGTCGACACCGTCGCGCTCGGCTTCTTCGCTGGCTTCACGGGCAAGTTCATCGTCGAGGAGGTCATGAACCTGGGTTGCCTGTGCCGCCCGGTCTGGACCGATGGCATCACGCGTATCAACACCTACGTCAACGATGGCCAGCACGAGTACGGCATCCTGAACCCCGGCGCCCCGATTACGCCGGAGCATCAGAAGGAGCTCTACAACATCCTGGACACCGCGGGCGATCTCGAGTGCCTGATCGTCTCCGGTTCCGTGCCTCCCAAAGCTACGCCCGACTTCCTGGCTCAGGTCATGGAGCACGCTCAGGCCCGTGGCGCAGACGTCGTCCTTGACCTGTCCTCCGACAAGCTCAAGGAGCTCGCTCACAAGAAGCCGCTGCTTATTAAGCCGAATCATCACGAGATGAAGGCCATCTTCGGCGTGCCGGTCGACACCGACGACGAGGTCCGCGTTGCCATGAAGCTCGCCCGCCGGCGTCCAGAACGTGCTGCTCACCCGTGGTAGCCGCGGCGATGCTTATTTCTCCAACGGCGAGGACATCTGGTACGCCAAGCGTGAGTTCAACATCAAGCTGGTCTCTTCCGTCTGCGCCGGCGACTGCACCCTCGCCGCGTTCCTGCACAAGTGGTACAGGGATCGCGACAACGTCGAGGAGGCCATGAAGCTCGCTATGGCCACCGGCGCCAACGTTGCCGAGTCCGTGGGCATTGGCGACTTCGGTCACGTCGATGAGTACAGCAAGCGCGTTGCTGTCCGCAAGCTCGATCGCAAGTAAGCGAAACTCATTATTTTCGCGTGTATGGCGCCCCGGTTTTGGCTGGGGCGCCATTTTTGTATATTGTGGGCGAGCGACAGGACAAGGACCCTGTTTCTTTTTGCCCGTCATCCCGCCGCCCTGCACGCGTTCTACACCGTTCGCCGAGTTGCTATGGTCTTTTCCCGAAGCGTGGAATATACTTTCATTAACACGTTGCCTTGTGAAAGGAACTTACATGATTTACACGCTCACTGCAAATCCCGCCATTGACTACAACATTGCCTGCGACGGTCTTTCCGCCAACACCGTCACCCGCACTCGCAACGCGGTCTATACGCCCAACGGCAAGGGTCTTAACGTCTCGTTCACCCTCGATCACTACGGCGTCGACACCACGATCCTGGGCTTTTTTGCCGGTTTCTCGGGCGAGTTTATCGTCAAGGGCGCCGAGGCCCTGGGCGTGCCCGTCAAGCCCGTGTGGACTGACGGCATCACGCGCGTCAACGTCTTCCTCAACGCCGGTCCCGATACCGAGTACAACATGGTCAATGCAGGCGCTGCCATCAATGCTGCCAACGAGCAGGAGATGTTTGACCTTATCGATTCGCTCGACGACATGACCTGCCTGGTCATTAGCGGCTCGCTGCCCCCCAACACCTCCGAGGGTTTCCTGGCCGAGGTACTTCGCCGTGTTAAGGCAAAGGATGCCGAGTTTGTGCTCGATATCTCGAGCCATCAGCTGGCTGACCTCATTGCCATGGAGCCGTTGCTCATTAAGCCCAACGACGACGAGCTGCTCGACATCTTTGGCATTAAGGTGAGCGGTGGCGACGACGAGTCCGTTAAGGGCGCGATGGCCGAGCTGCACGCCAAAGGCGCTAAGAACGTACTGCTGACCCTTGGTGGCGACGGCGCGTACTTCTCCAACGGCGAGCACATCTGGTTTGCCAACCGTACCTTTGAGGTCAAGGTGCTGTCGACCGTCTGCGCCGGCGACTCATCGCTTGCCGCCTTCCTGTCCGTGTGGCACGACGCTCCCGAGCGCGTCGAGGATGCCCTGCGCCTCTCGATGGCCACCGGCGCCAACGTGGTCGAGTGCCCGGGCCTGGGCGACTTTGCCAAGGTCGAGGAGTATAAGAAGGGCATCGCTATCCGCGAGGTCTGCTAACTCCGGCCTAAAGCTTGAGTATTTCGAGTGGTTCGCATCCGTCTTGGGAACAGGACGGATGCGTTTTTGTTTATCGGACTTGCGTGTGCAGTGGAGGCTG
>CALLSB010000118.1:0-3672 GCA_938014225.1 uncultured Collinsella sp.
GCTCCGGCGTTGGGTCGTCGCGTGCTCGTTACAGAAAAGCTGATAATAAGTTTGTGTGCCGCCCCTTTGGGGCGGCACTTTTTGTGTGGGGTCCCTGTCTTCACAATTTTCGTCAAGCTTTTGGTTAGATTTTGGTCAGTTGGCGTAAGGGCGGAAGGCCAAAAGATTGCTGGCGAAAAAAGCTCAGAGAAAGTGCTGGTAGGGGAGTTGTTGAGCTTTTCGACAGCTTTTGAGCAAAAGAAACTTTGTGGCTATTGCCGGCGATTGCGTTGTCGCGGTCATGGCGGTGCGGGATGCTGGTCGTAAGCGTCGAATTCTCCGACTTTGGAGGCCAACATGGACCTGTTTCTTGAGACTCCACAGCAACAAGCTAAGCGCATGCTGCGTCAGCAGCAACGACTCATGGAGATGCAAATGCAAGGGGCGGCAGCCCAGCCCTTTGCGCAAAATGTCGTGCCCGCTGCTGTACCTGCAGCTGTGCCCGGGTGTGAATCGGCGCCAGAGGCCTATTCCGTACAGCAAGATTCATATGCGCAGGAGCTCGCGTTCGACAAGCGTCGTGCGCGTCGCCGTCGCTGGGCTCAGCGCCTGCGTACGCTGGCGATGATCGTGCTGATCCCGTTGGGGCTCGCGGCAATCTTTTTGGCCTCATATGCCCTCACGTGCATTCTCAACGGCGCCTCGCCCAGCGAGGTGATTGAACACTTGGCGGCTCTCGGCCAGCGCCTAGGCGATGTCGTAACAACCATTCGCGCCGGCTGGGAGAGTTAGCGTTTGTCACATTAGGACTTCTAGGGAGTAGGGATTATCGCCACGAGTAAAATTCTTGCATCCTGTGGGTCCTGTCGTGCGACTGAATAGTATTATTGAAGATGAATAATAATAGAATTTGCTATGTATAAGCAGGATTTAGAGCAGACTCTTTTGGGCATTGACGAAGAGGCGGAGCTGGAAATAGGTCCAAGAGACGATAGGCCGAGCGTTGTATTGGTGGGAGGAAGCGCCTTCATGCTAAACGATGTGACGAATCGGTCGGTTACACATGACATTGATGTGTTTGAGGCAGACAGGTGCCTCCGCGAGATCATAGCTCGATACCCCGAGGTGAATGGTATGGCGGTGGCATATTGCGATCGGATGCCATTCAATTACGAAGATCGTTTGATTCCCTTAGATATTGGGGCGCGTTTTATCAGGTACTTTACGCCATCCTTGGAGGATCTGGCGGTAATGAAGCTCTATGCCTACCGTCCGAACGACATCGTCGATCTTCATAGTCAGGCATTCGTCGACCGACTTGATTGGGGACTGCTCGAACGGCTTATATTCGACGAGGGGGAGGCGCTGGCGTCGTCGCCTTCGGAGCGGAGTTATCAAGAGATGGTCTGCGCATACAGGCAATACAAAAAGGAGGCGCTCGGTTGAATCTGACCTTTGAGGGATTCTTAAAAGGCTATTGCCGAGAGCTATCCGGACAACAGTCGCTGAGTTTTAGAAAACTGGTTGAGCAGGCGATGACGGTTGCGCCACGCGTGGCGGAGCCTCTGTTTTTGCTTGCTTTGGTGCAAGGAAAAGCTGAATACGTTCTGGGTTTATCCGAGGGCTCGTGGATGGAAGAAAGTTACCGAGGCGTTTTGTCCTTGTACGGTCAAGCGGGTAGCATGGCGTCTCTATGCACCAAAATTGAGCTCCCTAATCGTTATGCCAACGTTTGGCGTGCGTATAGAGCGGTGAAGGAAAAGCCAGTGGCGGACAGAAGGATCAACGCCCTGATGCGAAAAAGAACATTGGGGGCGCTAGGGGAATCGGGCGTAACGCGCTACGGTCTCTGCCGCGATTTGAATCTGAATAAGGGAAACGTTTACGCATACTTAGCCGGTGATGACTCAAAAGTGAGCAGGGAAACGGCGCGCCGCATTATGGAATATGCGGAGGGGGGCGGCGCCAAAGAAGGGGCCGGGCGCCCGGTGCGTGTGGCGGGGTAAGATTGATCGCGGTTTTGATTGATGGTCGATTGGGTTTGTTGGGCGGAGACTATGTCTGCTATTGATATCGTGCTTGTTGTGATCGCCTTGGTGGCGGTGGGGGTTGCTGTGGCTTGTGCCCTGCAGCTTAAGGGCCTTCGTGCCGAGCTGCAGGAGCGCGGCGATAGCGGGGCAGAGATGCTGGCTGCGCTCGAGCAGGCCAACAACGCGCTCGACACCCTGAACGTCGCGTTGGCAGAAACCCGCCGTACGGCAAATGCCATCGCGCAGCAGCAGACGACCGATGCGGCCGTAGGGCAGCAGCGCTACCTGACCATCGCGCGTGAGTTCTCGCAGGCTGGCGACCGTATGGATGACCTGCGCCGCGAGACGGCCCAACAGCTCGGGGCCAACCGCGAGGGCATCGAGCACCGCCTGGACAAGGTGCGCGAGACGGTCGATGCCCAGCTGGGCGCCATCCGCAAGGACAACAACGTGCAGCTCGATCAGATGCGCGCGACGGTGGACGAGAAACTCTCCCGCACGCTCAGCGATCGCCTGTCTGCATCGTTTAAGCAGGTGAGCGACCAGCTCGAGGCTGTGTACAAGGGTTTGGGCGATATGCAGTCCATTGCCACCGGCGTGGGCGACCTTAAGCGCGTGCTGGGCAACGTAAAAGCGCGTGGCATTTTGGGCGAGGTGCAGTTGGGTGCAATCCTGGCGGACATCCTTACGCCCGACCAGTATCTGGAAAACGTCGCCACCAAGCCCGGCGCCTCGGAGCGCGTTGAGTTTGCCGTCAAGCTGCCGGTGGACGAGGGCGATCCCGTACTGCTGCCGATTGACTCCAAATTCCCGGGCGACGCGTACGAGCATTTGCTCGACGCCCAGGAGTCGGGTGACGCTGAGGCCGTCGCCGCAGCGCGCAAGACGCTCGATATGATGGTAAAGCGTGAGGCAAAGGACATCTGCGAAAAGTACCTGAGCGTGCCCGCGACCACCAATTTTGGCATCATGTTCGTTCCGTTTGAGGGGCTGTACGCCGAGGTCGTCAGCCGCCCCGGGCTTATCGAGACCCTGGGCCGCGACTATCACGTCAACGTTGCCGGCCCCAGCACCATGGCGGCCATCCTCAACAGTCTGCAGATGAGCTACCAGACGTTTAGACTGCAAAAACGCACCGATGACGTGCTGCGTGTGCTCTCTGCTGTCAAGGCCGAGCTGCCGCGCTATCAGGCGGCGCTGCGCCGCGCCCAGCAGCAGATCGAGACCGCGGGTAAAACGGTCGAGGGCATCATCACCACGCGCACCAACGTTATGGAGCGCAAGCTCAAGGATATCGATGCGCTGGAAGATGCCGGGAAGGCCGACGCGATCTTGGGGCTCACGTCCGCGAGCCTGCTCGCAGACCAAAAAGACGAGGACTAGCTGCATCTGACGGCGGGGCGCTTGCGCAAGCACGGCGCGGGCGCTTTTCGCATCGTGCTTGCCTGGAGTGCGCTTTAGTGTGCAACAATGGCGTTTCGCCCTATCAGACGCGAAAGGAAGCCCATGTCTCAGAGAAACACCAGTCCGCTCAAACGCTCCACCGTGCGCCGCACGCTGCAGCGTTTTTGGGACGTCACGCGCACGCAGCCTCTGATCGTCTTTCTCTCGGTGTTCTCGTCGGCGGGCTACATCTTTTTGCTTACGTTTGCCAACACCTACG
>CALLSB010000119.1:0-9353 GCA_938014225.1 uncultured Collinsella sp.
AGTCCTCCTCCTCGACGCCGTACTGCTCCTTGAGGATGTCCAGGAACATCTGCTTGACGGGCTCCTTGGGGGCGTCCTTGTCGTCCTCATCGAACTTGACGGGGCGGCCGCCCACGATCACGTCGAGGATCTCGGCGTCGACGGCGTCCTTGGCGGGCTTGGACATTTGCTCGCTCGAGAGGTGAATCAGCAGGTCGGAGATGGTAAAGACCGGGTCGTCGGCCTTGTCGCCGATATTGATGTCGACGGTGGTGCCGTCCTTTTTGCAGATGACGCCCACGAGTGCGAGCGGGGAGGCCACCCAGTGGTAGCTCTTGACGCCGCCGTAGTAGTGCGTGTCGAGATAAGCCATGTCGCCGGCCTCGAAGGCGGGGTTCTGCTTAAGGTCCAGGCGCGGCGAGTCCACGTGCGCGCCCAGGATGTTAAAGCCCTGCTCGAGCGGGGCGGTGCCCAGGTTGACGAGCATAAGGTCCTTGCCGTGGTTAGCGGCATACACCTTGTCGCCTGCCTTGAGCTCGCGGCCTTCGGCGATTACGGTCTCCAGGTCGACGTATCCCGCCTCCTCGGCCATCTTGATGCCGGCCTTGACGCACAGGCGCTCGGTCTTGTTCTCACTCAAAAACTGCTTATAGCCGCGGCAAAGCTCCTCGAGCTCCTCGATTTGCTGTGGCGTGTACTTTTTCCATGCGCAGGGACGCTCCATGACGCAGGCTCCTTTCGGATCGATCGTGCTGGTTGATGTACCGTGAGCCATCGTATCACGCGCGGGCTCACGGTGGCGGGGGAGCTTGATGTGAGGTGGCCGCGGGGCGGGGAGCGTGTAAACTGGAGTGAGCAAACCGTGCCCAGCCTAAAGCGAGGTATTCAATATGTCTGACAAGCGCCGCACCTTTGCCGTTATCGACGGCAACTCGCTCATGCATCGCGCCTTCCACGCCGTGCCGCCGACCATGAACGCGCCGGACGGTCGCCCCACCAACGCGATTTTTGGCTTTCTGAACATGCTTCTTAAGATGATCGACGCCTTTAACCCCGACGGCGTTGTTGTGGCGTTTGATAAGGGCAAGCCGCGCGTGCGTATGGAGATGCTGCCGCAGTATAAGGCGCAGCGCCCGCCCATGGACCCCGATCTGCACGCGCAGTTTCCGATGATCAAGGAGCTGCTCGGCGCGCTCAACGTGCCGATTTTGCAGTCCGAGGGCTGGGAAGGCGACGATATCCTGGGAACCATGGCGCGCCTGGGTGAAGAGGCCGGCTGCGACATGCTACTGGTGACCGGCGACCGCGACATGTATCAGCTTGTTACCGAGCACGTCAACGTGGTCTCGACCCGCAAGGGCCTGTCCGACGTGGCGATTATGACGCCCGAGAGCGTGGATGACCTGTATCACGGCATTACGCCGGCGCTCGTGCCCGACTTTTATGGTCTGAAGGGCGACACGTCCGACAACATCCCCGGCGTGCCGGGCATCGGTCCCAAAAAGGCGAGTGCGCTTATTGCGCAGTACGGTAGCCTGGACGAGGTCATCGCACATGCCGACGAGGTCAAGGGCAAGATGGGCGAGAACCTGCGTGCACACATCGACGACGCGCTGCTGAGCCGTAAGGTGGCGACCATCCGCACCGATGCGCCCGTCGAGCTCGATTTTGAGGCGACGTCCTTCCCGGCGTTTTCTGCCGACGAGGTGTCTGCGGCACTGGGTACGCTTGGTATCACCGCCATGCAGAATCGTTTCTTGGCGCTGATTGGCGGCGAGGGCGGGGCTGCTGCCTCCAGTGTGTTTGAGATACCTGCGATGGTTCGCGCAGCCGCCGGCGATGCCGACGCGCTTGGTGCCGTTGCGGCTGAGGTCTCCCGCGCGATTGATGCCGGCGAGTGGGTCGCCGCCGTGGTGGACGACGATAAGGAAGAGGGCGCGCTCTTTGGACTGACGCGCACGCTGTGGTTGGCGACGTCCAAGGGCCTGTTCGCGCTCGAGGAGGGCGACAGCGGTGCGGCGGCTGAGGTTGAGGGCTTCAACTTCGTCCACGGCGTGATCGCCGGCGTGCTCGCGCTCCTGTTTATGGAGGGCCGCGTGGCGAGCCCGGACATGAAGGCACTGTTGCACGAGCTTTCGCCCATCGATTCTTCTGAGCCCGAGCTCATGGATCCGCTGGCAGTCGATTCCACGCGCATCTTCGATACCGTGGTTGCCGCCTATCTGTTGGATTCCGACCGCTCCGAGTTTGACGAAGCGTATTTGGCCGATACCTATCTGCAGATGGCGCTGCCTGCGGCGCGCGGTGCAGAGGGTGCCGGCGAGGACGCTCCTGCGCCCGCCGCTCGCACGGCGGCCTTGACACTGGCGCTGGTTGCACCGCTGCGCGAGTGCATGGCTCGCGAGAACGCCGCCAACGTGTTCGACGGCATCGAGATGCCGCTCGTGCCAGTGCTTGCCAAGATGGAGCGCACGGGCATGCTCGTGGATCCCGACCGCCTGCGCAGCCTGTCCGAGGGCCTGGCGACCCAGATCACCGAGGTCGAGCGAAGCATTCGCGACCTTGCCGGTGACGAGACCTTTAACATCGGCAGCCCCATGCAGCTGTCGCACGTGCTCTTTGATGTGATGGGCCTTCCGACCAAGGGCCTCAAGAAGACTAAGCGCGGCTATTATTCGACCAACGCCAAGGTGCTGAGCGACCTTGCCCGTGACCACGAAATCGTGCGTCTGATCTTGGACTGGCGCGAGAAGTCCAAGATCAAGTCCACCTATCTTGATACGCTGGGCCCACTGCGCCGTGGTGACGGTCGCGTGCACACCACGTACAACCAGACCATCACGGCAACGGGGCGTCTGTCCTCGAGCGACCCGAACCTGCAGAACATCCCGACGCGCTCGGAGCTGGGGCGTACCGTCAAGACGGCGTTTTCGGCAGGCGAGGGAAGCGTCTTTTTGGCGGTGGACTACTCGCAGATCGAGCTGCGTCTGCTGGCGCATCTCTCGGGTGACGAGCACTTGGTGCGCGCCTTTAACGAGGGCGAGGACTTCCATGCCGAGACGGCGGCGCGCGTGTTTGGTGTGCCGGTGTCCGAGGTAACGCCCGACCTTCGCAGTCGCGCCAAGGCCGTGAACTTTGGCATCGTGTATGGCCAGCAGGCCTACGGCCTGTCGCAGTCGCTGCATATCTCGATGGCCGAGGCGCGCGACATGATCGACCGCTACTACGAGGCCTACCCGGGCGTGCGTACGTTCCTCGACAACGTGGTGGCGCGCGCCAAGCAGACGGGCTACGCCGAGACCATGTACGGCCGCCGTCGTCATATTCCGGAGCTCAAGGCCAAAAACCCGCAACTCCGCGGTTTTGGCGAGCGCACGGCCATGAACCATCCCATGCAGGGCACCGCCGCCGACATCATCAAGATCGCGATGGCCCGCGTAAGCCGCCGTCTGGAAGAGGAGGGCTTTGCCGCCCACATGATCTTGCAGGTACACGACGAACTGGACTTTGAGTGCCCCATCGACGAAGTCGAGCGCCTAACCAGCATGGTCCGCGACGTCATGGAGCACGTCGTAGACCTCCGTGTCCCCCTAATCGCCGAAGCCAGCACCGGCATAACCTGGGCCGACGCGAAATAGAAAAACAGCCACAGGTCCAAAGCAGCCAAACCAGAAGGGAGTCCCTTTCAGCAAGGAACTCCCTTCATCCATAATTATTCAGCCAAGTATCTAGACGCCAAGACGCCATCTAGGCGGCAAGCAAGTCACCCTAGGACCTGGCCGGGCGAGGCGGGTAAGTTTTTCGTAGATTCCGCACGAGCCGGAAAGCACTTAATGTGCTTTCCGAGCGAGCCCAGGACCTGACCGAACGAAAAACTTACCCGCCTCGCCCGGCCAGGTCCGACGAGCCACGTTAACGAGCCGCCAAGATGGCGTCGATGAGCGTCAGTACGCCCCCGTCGTTGTTGCTCGGAATGCGCCATTTGGCATGCGCGTTCATGTGCTCCTCGGCATTGTCCACGATAAAGCTGTGACCGACGCGCTCCAGCATGGGGATGTCGTTGTACGTATCGCCCACGGCGGCGGCGTCGGCGATATCGATGCCCAGGTGTTCGCACAGGTGCGCGACGCCGGCGCCCTTGTCGACGCCCAGGTTCATAAAGTCGATCCACTCGCGCCCGGCGTTGGTGACGTAGAGCTTGTCCGAGAACTCGGGGCTATAGGTCTCGCGGAAAGCGGGCTCGGCATCATAGGCCGGGAAGAAGATTGAGATCTTGTTGGACTCGATATCAAGGTCCTCAAAGCTGTCGACGTAGTTGATTGTGTTGTAGTAGACGCTGATCTCGTCGTGGTATTGATGGTCGCGGGCAAGCACGTAGAACTCGTCGAAGCAGCACAGGACGGGGACAGCGCGAGGATCCTCCGAGGCACGGCTCAAGACCTGCTGATACAGCTCCACGTCAATATTGCTCTTATAGATATAGCTGCCGCGATAGATCACGCACGCTCCGTTGTCGGGACAAAAAGCAAGGCGGTTTTTGATGCCCTCGAACATCTCCTCGAGCTTGGGGGCGGGACGTCCGCTGGCGGGGCAGAATACGATGCCGGCGTCGGCGAGCTTGTCCAGGCGCTCATCAAGACCCTGGGGCAGCACACGCTCGTCGGTCAGCAGCGTCTTGTCCATGTCGACGGCGAGAATCTTAATGTTTCCGATATTGGCGTCCGATTCGTAAGTTTGCATAAAAGCGAGCCTTTCGTTTCGAGATTGTTTCAGACGTTATAACCATCAATCCGTAGTCGGGCGTATTTTCGCAGGAACGGAGCGTATTTGCACCACGCTTCACAAAGTAATGAAAAAACTTTTCAGAAATTTGAATTTGTCGCTTGTGCTGCGGGCACTTTAGCGTAATATAGCGAGCATCGAAAACGGAGACGGAAAAACAACCGCTTACCGAGGAAAAGGTACCGTTTACGATATTAGAATTGCGCCCGGCGATAGGTGAAAGGAGAGGCAGATGCAGTTCGTAAAGATCATCACCACTGCAGACAATGCCATCCGACGCCAGCGCGCAATTTCCCGACGACGATAACAATCGTCTCTGTCCGCATGGGGCGAATTGCCTCAACAGAGTCATTTTGAGGTCGTTGGGTTTTAGCACGACATTGCTACATGTTTCTAGGGCATGTATGTGCTGATTTTTGCTATTTAACCTGATATTGCACGGTATATGACCTTGAAATGACTTGCAACTGACCGATGTTCTAACTAGCTACCAAGGGCGAAAGGAAACAGCCATGAGCAAGGAAAAAGTCGTTCTCGCATATTCCGGTGGTCTTGATACATCCGTATGTGTCAAGTGGCTCCAGGACGAGAAGAATCTCGATGTCGTTTGTGTCTGCGGCAACGTGGGCCAGGAAGAGACCGGACTGGATGCCAAGAAGCAGAAGGCACTCGACCTGGGCGTTCTCGATTGCCAGGTGCTCGACCTGCGCGACGAGTTCTCTGATGAGTTCCTGACTAAGGCCATCGCCGCAAACTCCATGTACGAGAACAAGTATCCGCTGCTCTCGGCTCTTTCTCGCCCGCTGCTCGCCAAGAAGCTTGTTGAGGTCGCCCACGAGTTTGGCGCGACCTACGTCGCCCACGGCTGCACCGGCAAGGGCAACGACCAGGTCCGTTTTGAGGCCGCCGTCAAGGCCCTCGACCCCGAGCTCAAGGTTATCGCCCCGGTTCGCGAGTGGGACCTGAAGTGCCGTCCCGACGAGGTCGCCTATGCCCACGCCCACAACGTGCCGGTCCCCGAGGGTGCCAACGACAACCCCTACTCTATCGACGACAACCTGTGGGGTCGTGCCATTGAGTGCGGTCACCTGGAGGATCCCTGGAACGAGCCGCTCGACGACGCTTGGGTTATGACCAAGAACCCCGAGGACACGCCGGATACCCCGGCCTACACCGAGATTGAGTTTGAGGCCGGCAAGCCCGTCGGCGTCGACGGCAAGAAGATGAAACTCTCCGAGATCGTTATCGCCCTCAACAAGATCTCCGGCGACAATGGCTTTGGCCGTCTCGATCTGGTCGAGGATCGCCTGGTGGGCCTTAAGAGCCGCGAGTGCTACGAGGTTCCCGGCGCCCTGACGCTCATCACCGCCCACAAGGCGCTCGAGGACATCTGCGTCGAGGGCGACCTGCTCAAGACCAAGATCAAGCTCGAGCAGGATTGGGCCACCGCCGTGTACAACGGCCAGTGGTACAGCCCGCTCAAAAACGCGCTCGATGCCTTTATGGCCGATACCCAGAAGTTCGTGACCGGCACCGTCCGTCTGAAGTTCTTTAAGGGCAACTGCCATGTCGTCGGCCGCAAGAGCCCCTTCAGCCTCTACGACTACGGCCTGGCCACCTACGACCGCGACACCACGTTTGACGAGAAGGCCAGCGCCGGCTTTATCGAGATCGATACGCTGTCGCTCAAGACGTGGGCAAAGGTCCAGGGCCCCAGCTCTGCTGCCGCCCAGGCCTAGCGCCTCCTTCCCTTGGTATCCGCGCGGCCCATCCGCGTGATACATAACGGGCGCACGGGGTCCCTACCTTTCGTTATGCTTGCTGACACTTCTTAACATCGGTGGCCCCTACGTTCCGCCCGCATATATGATGCCGCGTCTGCGGCTGAGTCCGAGCCCCGCCGGGGTTGTCCGGCGGGGCTCCTTCTATCAATTTGCCGGCTCTGTGCCTATATATATGAGGAGTATCCATTATGTTCAATGCTATCGCGCATGCTTTGCTTGCCCTCGCGCCCGAGTTCGATGCTGTAAGGGTCGAGGACGTTCCTATGAGCCTGAAGGCCTGGATCGATGGTTCGCAGGGCAACATCCGGAGGGAGACGTTGGGCGCCAAGTGCATGGTGCGTCACTTCTTTGCAAATTAGCCACATGGCCCCGCACACGGTGGGGAATGTGTAAAACTAGCGGTTGAAAAATCGCTTTAGCGATATGGCGTATTGCTTTGGGCGCTTGTTTTGGTATTTGGAGAAAGGGGACGGTTCCATGGCTCTTTGGGGTGGTCGTTTTGAGGCAGGCGTGGCCGAGGTCACGCAGGAGTTTGGCGCGTCGCTGCCGGTCGACAAACATCTCTATAAACAGGATATCGCCGGCTCTAAGGCGCATGCCAAAATGCTGGCGACCCAAGGCATCATCAGTGCCGAGGACGAGCAGGCGATTGCCGAGGGTCTGACCGGAATCGAACAGGATATCGATGCCGGCAGCTTCACCTTCGACATCAACGACGAGGACATTCATATGTCCATCGAGAGCGAGCTGACGCGTCGCATCGGCGAGGCCGGTAAGCGCTTGCATACCGGACGTTCGCGCAACGACCAGGTGGCGACCGACACGCGCCTGGGCGTCAAGGCGCTGGCCAAGGAGCTCATGGAGGCCAATCTAGAGCTGCGCCATGTGCTGGTGGATGCGGCTAAGAAGTACGACAAGGTGATTTTGCCGGGCTACACGCACATGCAGCACGCTCAGCCCGTGCTGCTGTCGCATCATCTGCTGGCGTATTCCTGGATGTTCGCGCGCGACTTTACGCGCCTGAAGGCCGCCTTTGATGCCGCCGACAACTGCCCGCTGGGTGCTGCCGCGCTTGCCGGTACGAGCTATCCGCTCGATCGCCAGATGACGGCTGTCGAACTTGGCTTTGCGGGCGTGATTCCCAACTCGCTCGATGCGGTTTCCGACCGTGATTTCCTGCTCGATCTGCATTACGCCGGATCCGTCATGGCGATGCACCTGTCGCGTCTTTCCGAGGAGATCGTGCTGTGGTCGAGCTCCGAATTTGGCTTTATCACGCTTTCAGACTCCTACTCCACCGGCTCGTCTATCATGCCGCAGAAGAAGAACCCCGACTTTGCCGAGCTTATCCGCGGCAAGAGCGGTCGCGTGTACGGCAACCTGGTGCAGCTGCTGGTAACCATGAAGGGCTTGCCGCTTGCTTATAACAAGGACTTGCAGGAGGACAAGGAGGGCGCGCTCGATACCGCCCATACGCTCATGCAGTGCCTGTCCGTTATGGCCGGAATGATTTCGACTTGGACCGTCAACGAGGATGCCATGGCGCGCGAGTGCGGCGTGGGGCACCTTGCCGCCACCGATGTTGCCGATTACCTGGCCAAGCGTGGCCTGCCGTTCCGCGAGGCACATGCCGTGGTGGGCCATCTGGTCCTGATGTGCGAGAAGCGCGGCTGCAATCTTGAGGACCTGCCGTTTGAGGTGTTCCAGGAGGCAAGCCCGCTCTTTGAGCGCGACATTACCGAGGCGCTCGACATCCCGTCGATTGTCGCCGCGCGCACGACCGAGGGCGGCACCGCCCCTGCCGCCGTTGCCGTGCAGCTTGATCGCGCCGAGGCACAGCTCGTGGCTGACGAGGGTGTATTTGGGTCACTGACTAAGGTCGTCGAGATGGGCCACGGGGTAAAGTAGGGATTTGGCTGAAGCCGTTTTGGCCATGTATTGATAAATCGTTTTCACTTTACGGGCGCCTGCTGATGTGGGCGCCCGTATTTTGTTGCTATGGGGGAGGGGCTTGTCGAGAACTTCTGTAGGACCTTTGGGCAGGTTGTGAAGGGGTTACGTTCGCGGGCGGCAACCGACCGCCTGCTCTGTTCGATGCGGTTGATGGGCGGTCGGATGGTACTCTAATCGGGCTTCGAAACAGAAGTGACACATATGGAGCGTTTTAATAAATTGTAGCGTTTCAATAAACAGCTTTTTGTTTAACTGCAGCTAAAACTCTGTTACGATGCAGTCTAGGCGGGTGCCGGAATGGGACTTGGGCACGCGCGAACCTACTTGAAAGGCTACTTTTATGGCTATCGAGAAGACCTTCATCATGATTAAGCCCGACGCCGTGCGCGACCGCAAGATCGGCGAGATTGTTGCTCGCATTGAGCGCAGCGGCCTTGTCATCGAGCGCATGGAGATGACCACGCTCGAGCGCGCTACCGTCGAGGAGCACTACGCCCATCTGGCCGACAAGCCCTTCTTTGGCGGTCTCTGCGACTTTATGACGAGCGGTCCGGTCGTCAAGATGGTCGTTTCCGGTCTCTCCGCTGTTGCTAAGATGCGCACCCTCATGGGCGCTACCAACCCGCTTGAGGCTGCTCCTGGTACCATCCGCGGCGACTTTGCCGTCGATGTCAACGCCAACGTGATCCACGGCTCCGACTGCCTGGAGAACGCCGAGATTGAGATCAAGCGCTTCTTTGGCTAAACCAGCTTTGACTCCTTAAAGCTGTTAGCGTGTGGCTTGGGCGCCGCGGAACTCCATCCGCGGCGCCCTTTTATTCCAAAATCTATGCAGGGGCCCGCTCGGACATGTGT
>CALLSB010000120.1:0-3265 GCA_938014225.1 uncultured Collinsella sp.
CTCGCCCACAAAGCGGGCAAAGTCGCACGGGCGGCGCAGCGGGCGCGCCATACCCGGGCTCGACACCTCGAGCGTATAGCTCGAAGAGATGGGGTCGAGCTCCTCGACCACATCGCCGACCCACTTGGTGTTGGCCGTGACGTCGTTGAGCGAAAGACTCTGACCCTCGGCACCCTCGATACGCACGCGCACGCAGGGGGCCTTGGTGGCACCCACGAGCTCGACGTCGACGATGTCGATATCGTGCTGGGGAGCGACGGCCTCGAGCGCGTCGATGATCGCCTGCTCGGTCTTGGTCTTGACCATTGCGGCACCTCCATCCATACAAAAAAGAAGCGGGGCCGAAACCCCACTTCTTTCAATTACAACTTCATTTGCAAGCAAACTATACCAATAGCTGCGGAAACGTGCAAGCACAGTACGAACCTGCAGGTCAGCGTGCGCACAGCTTCTCCACAAGAATAGGACAATTGACCGAAGACACCTAGGCAGGTACATGCAAAACGAGGGACGGCCCAAACGGACCGCCCCTCGCCTATAGCACGTCAGCTAAACGCGCAGCGCTTACTTGACCACCAGGTTGACCAGCTTGCCGGGCACGCAGATGGCCTTGACGACCGTCTTGCCCTCGAGCCACTTGGCAACGGCGGCCTCGGCGGCAGACTGCATATCCTCGTTAGAGGCATCGCGGGCAACGTCGACACGACCGCGGACCTTACCGAGCACCTGGACCACGATCTGCACCGTGTCCTCAACGGACTCGGCCAGGTCGAACTCGGGCCAGGCGGCGGTGTAGGCGTTGCCCTCGCAGCCGAGTGCCTCGTGCCACAGCTCGTCGGCCCAGAACGGGCAGATGGGGGCGAGGACGCTCACGATATCCTTAGCCACGCCGTAGCACAGCGCCTTGTCACGGGAAGCGCCCTCGGTGGCGTTGAGATAGGCGCTCGCCGCGTTGACGAGCTCCATGACGGCCGAGATGGCGGTGTTGAACTGGCCGCGGTCGAAGTCCTCGGTGCACTTGGCGATGGTGCGGTGACGCTCGCGATAGAGCTTCATAGCAACCTCATCAAGCGCAGACTTGTCGAAGGCCACGTTGGCGTCGCCGGACTGGACGAGCTGCCAAACGATACGCCAGGCGCGCTTGATGAAGCGGTTGGCGCCCTCAACGGCCTTGGGATCCCAGTCGAAGTCCTTCTCGGGCGGGGCGATAAACAGGATCGCCAAACGCATGGTGTCGGCGCCGTAAGGTTCGATGACCGAGCTCGGGGGCACGACGTTACCCTTGGACTTGGACATGGTGTCGCCGTTCTCGTCCTTGACCATGCCCTGGCACAGCAGGTTAGTGAAGGGCTCGTCCACGCTCAGCAGGCCCAGGTCGCGCAGTGCCTTGGTA
The DNA here is from genome assembly GCA_938014225.1 of uncultured Collinsella sp. Lineage (GTDB taxonomy): Bacteria > Actinomycetota > Coriobacteriia > Coriobacteriales > Coriobacteriaceae > Collinsella. The sequence goes on from CALLSB010000120.1 coordinate 1,394, forward strand.
AAGAAGCGGCTGTAGAGCAGGTGCAGAATGGCGTGCTCGATCCCGCCGATGTAGTTATCGACGGGCATCCAACGGTCGGCGGCCTCGCGGGAGAAGGGCAGCTCGGTGTTGTGCGGATCGGTATAGCGCAGGTAATACCAGCTGGAACAGGTGAAGGTATCCATGGTATCGGTCTCGCGCTTGGCCGGGCGACCGCAGACCGGGCAGGTGGTCTCGTAGAACTCCTTGCACTCGGCAAGGGTCTCGCCGGCGCCCAAGTCCAGGTTCTCGGGCAGCGTCACCGGCAGCTGATCCTCGGGCACGGGCACGATACCGCAGTGCTCGCAGTGGATGGCCGGGATGGGGTTGCCCCAATAGCGCTGGCGGCTGATGAGCCAGTCGCGCAGACGGAACTCGACCTTGCGACGACCACAGCCCATGGCCTCGAGGTCGGCCACGATCGCAGCCTCGCCCTCGGAGTGCTTGCCGCCGCGCATGCCGGTGTACTTGCCGGACTGGACGAGCGTGCCCTCGGCAGCGTGGGCGCAATCCCAGTCGACGGTCTCGGCATGGAAGGTATCGATGGTCTCGCCATTAGCCTCGACGGCTGCGCGGTCATCGTCGTCCAGGATGATTGGCACGATCGGCAGGTCGTACTTACGGGCAAACTCAAAGTCGCGCTGGTCGCCACAGGGAACGGCCATGACGGCACCGGTACCGTAGTCGGCAACGACATAATCGGCAACCCACACGGGGACCTTCTCGCCGTTGACGGGGTTTACCACATAGCGGCCCGTGAAGGCACCGTGCTTCTCGAGGGTGCCCTGGGCACGCTCGACGGCAGAGATGTGCTTGGAGTCCTCGACGATCTTGGTGACGGCCTCCTCGTACTCCGTGCCCTCGACGAGCTCGTGCAGGCCGGCGTACTCGGGAGCCAGGACAAAGAAGGAGACGCCAAAAAGGGTATCGGCACGCGTGGTGAAGACGGTGATCTTGCCCTCATCGCCCTCGATGGGCTCGCCATCCTGATCGCACAGGGTAAAGTCGACCTCGGCGCCCTCGGAGCGACCGATCCAGTTGGCCTGCATCTGCTTGACGCGCTCGGGCCAACCGGGGAGCTTCTCCAGGTCGTCGAGCAGTTCCTGGGAGTACTCGGTGATCTTGAAGTACCACTGCTCAAGGTCGCGCTTCTCGGGCTCGGTGCCACAACGCCAGCACTTGCCCTCGGTCACCTGCTCGTTGGCCAGAACGGTCTTGCAGGTGGGGCACCAGTTGACCGGGTTCTTCTTGCGGTAGACCAGGCCCTTTTCCCACAGCTTCTCAAAGATCCACTGGCCCCAGCGGTAGTAGTCGGGACTGCAGGTCTTGACCATGCGATCCAGATCGTAGGAGAAACCCATGCGCTTCATCGTGGCGAGCGCCTGGTCCATGTTCTTATACGTCCAGGCGGCAGCCTGCGTGTTGTGCTTGATAGCGGCGTTCTCGGCAGGCAGACCAAAGGCGTCAAAGCCGATGGGGTGCAGCACGTCGTAACCGCGCATGCGGGCCTGACGGGCCATGGCATCGCCGATGGTATAGTTGCGCGCGTGGCCCATATGCAGGTCGCCCGACGGATACGGGAACATCTCGAGCACGTACTTCTTGGGCTTGCTGTCGTCGGTGTCGACGGCAAAGAGGTTGGAGTCCTCCCAGGCCTTCATCCACTTGGACTCAATGGCCTGCGCGTCGTAGGCAGGGATCTCGTCCTTATGATCTGTGCAATCGCACATATCAGCTCCTTTTAACTTGATTGGGGCCGGTCGGCTAGGCTTTACTCGCTGCTGCGGACAGTCCTGCTCGCACGAAGGCCACATTAAGTGGCCTTCGGCTCGTGCGGAACTTGCAGCGAGCAAA
>CALLSB010000121.1:0-11759 GCA_938014225.1 uncultured Collinsella sp.
GCATCTGCAACGGCTTCCAGGCCCTGATCAAGCTGGGTCTGGTGCCCTACGGCGACATCGTCGACGCCACGCCCGATGCGCCCACGTTGACGTTCAACACCATCGGTCGCCACCAGAGCCGCCTGGTGCGCACCCGTATCTCGTCCAACCTGTCCCCGTGGCTGTCGCAGTGCAGCCTCGACGACCCCTACACCGTCGCCATCAGCCACGGCGAGGGCCGCTTTGTCGCCAATGACGAGGTGCTCACCCAGCTGATCGCCAACGGCCAGGTCGCCACGCAGTACGTGGGCGAGGACGGCAAGCCGAGCATGGATCTTTCCGTCAACCCCAACGGCTCCGCACTCGCCATCGAGGGCATCACGAGCCCCGACGGCCGCGTCCTGGGCAAGATGGGCCATGCCGAGCGTCGCGGCGACAACCTGTACCGCAACGTGCCCGAACATGTCCCCGGCGATAAGTTCATGCCGATCTTTGAGAGCGGCGTAGCCTACTTCGCTTAAAGCTTTCCCATCGGGTACAATCCCCTCGGGTAACAACACCCGCCACCGGCACGCCCGGCGGCGGGTTCTTTTTTGCTTCGCGCATGTAGGAAGGACATCATGGAAAGCCGCAAGCCGTATCTCGCCACCCTGCCCGGACTCATCCTGGGCTGTCTCGTCTGCTGTGCGCTCTGGGGGTCGGCTTTCCCCTGCATCAAGATCGGTTACGGGCTCTTTGGCATCCCCGCTCACGATAGCGCCTCACAGCTGCTCTTTGCGGGCTTGCGCTTCACGCTTGCCGGCGCCCTGGTTATCGTTGGGATGAGTGCGGCTCAGCGCCGTCCCCTCATTCCGCAGGCTCGTGACATCAAGCCCATCTTTGTCTTGTCACTCTTCCAGACTATCGGGCAGTACTTCTTTTTCTACCTGGGACTCTCGCGCGCCAGCGCCATGTCGAGTTCCATCATCGAGGCCAGTGCCAACTTCCTCGCAATCCTCTTTGCCGCCCTGGCATTTCACACCGAGAGGCTCAATACGCCCAAGGTGCTTGGCTGTGTGTTGGGCTTTGCAGGCGTCGCGCTCGTCAACCTTTCGGGCGCGGATGGCACCTTTGGCTTTACGCTCGACGGCGAGGGATTTATCTTGGCTTCCACTGTTGCGGGCGCCCTGTCGACCTGCCTCATTGGCATCTTCTCGCGCGAGCATGACGGCGTCTTGCTCGCCGGCTGGCAGTTTTTAGTCGGTGGCGTGGTCCTTACCGCCATCGGGTTTTTGATGGGTGGCACGTTTTCCCCCACCGAAATCGCCCCCGCCATCGCGCTCATCATTTATATGGCACTCATTTCCGCCGTCGCGTACTCGTTGTGGTCCCGCCTGCTCGCCGTCAACCCCGTCAGTCGTGTCTCGGTCTTTGGGTTTATGAACCCCGTCTTTGGTGTGCTGCTGAGCGCGCTGCTGCTCGGCGAGGGCGCTGGCACGAGCCCCGTTACCGTCATCGTTGCCCTGCTGTTGGTCTGCGGCGGCATCATCATCGTCAACAAACCCAAAAAGGCCTAACGAACCGCCCTTATTTAGTAGAGGAGATTCACATGCTTTAGCTTAATGGAGTACATCGGTGAGCCGAGGGCCGCAACGCACGCCAGCGTTCGCCCTTTTTTTCTAGCGTATCTGGACGCCGGCTTTCTTCTTCTCGCGCTTTACGCGGTAGAGCTCCGCGTCGGCAGCGCGAAGCAAGTCTTGCCAGGTATCGACGCCATCACCAACCCGTGCGTAGCCGATGGACATCCGCAACAGATACGGGACCTCGGCGCGCGCGAGCTCGTCGCTGATTGCCGCGCACAGACACATGATGTGCTGCTCCGCCGTCGCCTTTTGAAGCACCACAAACTCATCGCCGCCATAACGTGCGATAAAGCCACCAGACGCCGAGCAGACCTCTTTGAGCGTAGCAGATATGACCTGGAGGGCATGATCGCCCTCAACATGTCCATACCGGTCGTTAATCTGCTTAAAGCCGTCAGCGTCCATCATAAGCAGATATACATCTTCGGCCTGATCCACATTTGAAAAGAGCGACAGCATATAGGTCTCAAAACGGTTGCGATTGTTGAGGCCAGTCAACGGGTCGGTCGAGATCAGCTGCTCCTGGTAGATGATGTAGAGCAGCAGGATGCTCAGCGTTATACCGACACAAAGGCCCGGTACCGAAAACAAAACCTGGAAGGTACCGCCCACCAGAGCGGGAACCGCAAAAAAGGCGAGGGTGCGATAAATGGCCTTCTTTTGCAGACTTTCGACTTTTCGAGTCTGAATAAAGGCATGCAAAGACGTATATATGATGTAGCAGTAGCTAACGATAGGCTGAATCATATAAAGCGCTCCGCGACGATATACGCCCTGTGCATCGATATAGAACATAGTGTGCGTCCAGTAGCTGGTAAATGCCAGCACGACCACCAATACGGTTGGCAACGTCACGAGCGCCACCCTATAGCGCGCGGTCAAAAGGCGTGAGCCCTGCACTGTCTCGGAATAGAAAAACCAAATGAGGCACGCGATGGCGAACAGCGAAAACGAGACCGCGTTGGAAATCCAGTTGGCCGTGATGCCTACAGGAGTGCTCACGCCGTCCGAGAGCGTCCAGATCATATCGAAGAAAATGTAGGCTGCAGACGTGTAGCCCAGCATGCTAAACAGAAGCTGCTGGGTGCTCGAGAACAAGGAGCGGCGGCTTCGTGCGGCAAGCCCGATAAGAACAATCATGCATAGCAGGAATATCTCGATTTTGAGTGCCTTAACCACTAGACGCCATCCCTTCAATATTCAAGTGGTCAGAATCGCCCGATTCTGGTCTGGGCAACAAACACCCCCTACCCGCAGGGGTAGGGGGAATCATAGCAGAGCGCCCGAACGTCACTGCAAAACAGTCATCGTTCGGGCGCTCAAACGGCGCGAATTGCACTCCGGCATCATTGATTGGTAGCGATTGCTATTCGCCATCGATGTCGGTCGCGACGGCCTCCTCGATGGCCTCGACACCGGCAGGCGACAGATCCTCCTTGCCCTGGCAAAACTTCTTGTCGACCCAGCCGGTCAGAATCGGGGCCATGATTGCCGTGATGATGACGGCGGTGGCGATCTGCGCATACGCGGTGGGCGCAAGCTCGGCATAGCGCGGAGCTACCTCGGCGAGGGCGACCGGCGTGATCATAGCCGTGCCGGCGATAGTGGAGCAAGCCACAGCGGCCTTGCCATTGCCGCCGCACAGGCGCTCGAAGGCAAAGGTAATGGGACCGACGATAAAGAGCGTGATGAGGCCCAGCAGGATGCCCGAAATGCCGCCGGTGATAAAGCTCGAAAGACTCATGGACGCACCGAGCTGAAAACCGATAACGGCAATCGCAGGATTGGCGCCGGGAACCAGCAGGTTCTTGATGAACGGGAACAAGTTGCCCAGAACCATGCCGATAACAAGCGGCAAAATGGAGCCGATGATGGTGCCGACGGGGATGTTGGCGAGACCCGAGACACCGAGGATGATCATCGTGACGGCGGGGCCGGCCGTAAAGAACAGGATACCGACAGCGCCCTGCTCGGACTCGTCGCCGAACTCGCCCATGATGCCCGTGTAGAGCGCCATGTTGCAAAACGTAATGCCGCCGATGATGGAGACCGAGCTCAGACCCAAAAGGTTATCGTTAAAGAAGTACGCGACGCCCAGGCCCAACGCGGCCGCAACAACAAGCTTGGGGATCAGCACGACGATGCCGGTCTTGATAGCGCCCGGCGTGGACTTAAAGCTGATGCCGGCACCCACAAACAGCAGGATCGCGGCGACGATGGTGTTGGAACCACCGCGGCAGGCGGCGGTAAAGAAGCCGCCGATCTCAAAGACCTGCGGGCAGAAGGTATTGAGCAAAAGGCCAACGATCATCGGGTAGATCATGATGTCACCCGGGATACGCGGGACTTTGAATTTCTTTTGCTCGTTGGCGGTCGCTTCCTGTGCCATGAAACCCCCATTTCCGCTGACGCAGAACAAAAGCCCACGTCACACTTTGCTACAGTAAAGTTTGACCATGGTACCAGAAGAAGCAGACCGGCTCGGTGAGAAATTCGATTCGTTGTGCCGGGACGCTAAACGTGCCCCGCTCTTATATGAAGCTCAAAACGATATAGAACACGATGCCCGAGACGCAGCACCACAACATCGACTTTGTCTTGATTGCCACCGCCACGACGCCGACAGCCGCAATCCAGGGAATCAAGCCCTGCCACAAGCCGGCGTCGAAAGCGCCAGGGCTTATCAAATCGTTGGCAACCAGCGCCGCGAAGGCGGCGGGCGGAATATAACTCAAGGCCTCGGTAACGCGGGGCGACAGCGTTCTCCCGCGCAAGGCAAACGCCGGGGCAATGCGGAAAAACGCGATGGCCGCCCATGACGACAGCCATAGGACCAAAAACTCATTAACGGGCATCGCGAGCGCCCCTTCCCTCGGCGAGGACATCGCACGCGAGTGCCGTGACAACGCCGACGAGCACACTTGCCGGCACGGCGATATTCGTCCACCCCAAGAACTTGCATATGGCGACGGACACCGCAGCCAAACCGGCAGCTACGACATTGCCGCGCGACAGTCGCTGCGAAAAGAGTAGGCAGATAAAGAGCGATGTGCAGACAAAACCCGCAATAGCGGTGGGAACATCGACAACGGCGCCGACGATGGCGCCCGTCGTACACGAAACGCCCCATGTTGCGATGAGGATCACGTTGAGCACAAAGGACTCGAGCGGACCCCAATCCTCCCCTTTAACCAACTTGGCAAGCGAAATGCCGTATGCCTCCTCGGTAAGTGTCGCGGCAACAGCCAGCGTCTGACGCTTCGAAGCACCCCTCAAATGCGGTGCGATCGATGCCGAGTAAAGCGCAAAGCGCGAGGAGATTGCGGCGACGCTCGCGACGATCGACGCCGCAGGCACGCCTGCTAGCCACAGATTACAGACCATAAACTGCCCGCTGCCCGTCACGAACGTGCTGCTCAGGGCAAAAACCATCCAGGGTTCCATTCCCGTCTGCGCCATAATCATTCCGCACGGCGCGGCTATCGCAACATAGGTAAGCATCACCGGCCAGACGGTTTTAACGATTTTGAGCACCATAGCGTTCCTCGTCCCGACAAGATTTCCGAGCCGCATTCAACGACGCGGCAGAACCATCGCCCGATGGCAACCGAGTTCACCTACAATTGCCACCGGATCGAAAGACACAGAAAGACACAACTTTTTAGGAAGTCATTATGACAGCTATCGATCGAACGCGGGCTGCCGCGGCCTTCAAGACCTACACCGATGCCTACGATGCCGCCAATCCGCGTATCGCGCTCAAAATCGAGCATACGTACCACGTTGCCGAGGCATGCGATGCCGTGGCACGCGAACAGGGCTGGTCACCTCAGGACATTGACCTAGCGTGGCTTTGCGGCCTGCTGCACGATATGGGCCGCTTTGAGCAGCTGCGACGCTGGGACACGTTTAAGGATGCCGAGAGCATGAGTCATGCGGCGTTGGGCGTCGAGGTTCTCTTTGGCGAAAACCCTGCAGACGCGCCCGCGACAACAAGTATCCGCGACTTTATCGACGATCCGGTAGAAGACGAGTTGATTCGCGCAAGCATTGCCTATCACAGCGATTTCCGTCTACCCGCGCAGCTCGACGAGCGCACGCGGCGCTTCTGCGATATTGTGCGCGATGGCGACAAGGTCGACATTATGCGCACCATCGCCGACAGCACCGTCGACACCATCCTCAAAGTGGATGAGGACGTGTTTCTTGCCAGCCACTTCTCGGCACCGACGCTGGCTGCCTTTGACGAGCACCGCTGCGTCACGCGCGATGAGCGCGATGAGCCCGCGGACTACTTGGTGGGGCTTATCTGCTTTATGTTTGAGCTCGTCTATCCGGCAAGCCGCGCGCTGGCGCGCAAGCAGGGCGATATCTACCGCCTGCTCGACGCACCTTTTGGCATCGTGCGGCCCTTTACCGACCCCGCCACGCAAGCGACCTGGGAACGCCTAAAGAAAGAGATGCGAGCCTGGCTGGCCGGCGCCTAGCGCTCGAGCTGGGCCAGGAGCTCTTCGACGACTTCGACGACGTCGCCGACAACTTTATACTGCGCAGCGCCGAAGATGGGGGCATCTGGGTCCTCGTTGACGGCAATGACGCACTCCGCGCCGCCGATGCCGGCTAGGTGCTGGATAGCACCCGAAACGCCGATACTCACAAGGAGCTTGGGCGAAACCGACACGCCGGTCTGCCCAACCTGGTGGCGGTACTCCAGCCAACCTGCCTCCACAACGGGACGCGTGCAACCAAGCTCGGCACCCAAGGCATCGGCGAGCTTTCGCATCAGGGGCAGATTCTTCTTGGAGCCAATGCCGCGGCCCACCACGACCAGGCGCTCGGCATCGGCAATTGATGCCTGCTGCCCCCACTCCTCGGCGGGAATCGAGATCTCGACGCGGACCTTAGCATCATCCGCAAGCGATACCTGGGTAATCGTGCCAGAGCGGCTGTAGTCAAACTCGGGTACCCCAAAGATGCCGGGACGCACCGTTGCCATCTGGGGACGATGATTGGGGCAGATAATGGTGGCCATCAAGTTGCCGCCAAACGCCGGGCGGGTCTGCTGCAGTAGACCCGTCTCCGTATCCATCGAAAGCACCGTACAGTCGGCCGTAAGGCCCGTCTGCAAGCGTACGGCCACACCGGGCGCCAGCTCACGGCCAAAGGCGGTCGCGCCGTACAGAATGGCCTCGGGTCTGCGCTCGGCCACCAAATCGCAGATGAGACGAGCATAGATCTCCGCATCGTTTTGGCGCAGTCGCTCGTCGCGGCAGACCACGACCTCGTCGGCACCGGCGCAGACCAGATGCTCCAGGTCCTCAAGCGAGCCCTCGGGGCCCATGCCGGCCAATGCCACCAGACGGCAACCGCGAGCATCGGCAAGCTCGCGCCCCTTACCCATGAGCTCGTAGGCCACCGGAGCCACGACATCGTGATCGTCGGTCTGCACGAATACCCATATGTCTCGATACGCATCGAGGTCAACCGCGCCGGCGGCCTCGTCGCGCTCGATCGAAATGGCATTGACGGGGCAGGCGTCGACGCACCCGCCGCACAAGATACAGCCGTCGGTCACATGGGCGCAGCGGTTGGGGCGCTCGCCCTCCATCACAATGCCACCCGAGGCACAGGCGCGAACGCAGCGGCCACAGCCAACGCATGCCTCGCTATCGATTATCAGTCCGCTCATCTATGCCATCCCCTCGATAATCTTGGCAAGCTTTGCTGCCTGCTCGACCGGCGTGCCCTCGATGGCCTCGCACGTTTGGTTACGGTCGGGCACAAACGAGCGCACGACCTGCGTCGGCGATCCGGTAAGGCCGCAACGCGAAGGGTCAGCATGTACATCGGCAGCACAGACCACCCGCACATCCGCATCTTCGGCCGCGCGAATGCCGGCGATGCTCGGCATGCGCAGCTGGCCGATCTCCTTGGCGGTCGTCATCGCGCACGGCATCTTCAGATAGACCGTCTCCTCGCCGGCATCGCAACCGTGAACGAGCGAAAGCGCACCGCACGTCGTAAAACCTGCGCTCTGCACGCAGCTCACATCGGTCACGCAGGGAATCTCGAAGGCGCCGGCCAGCTCGGGGCCAATCTGGGCGGTATCGCCATCTACCGCCATCTTGCCGCAGATGAGCAGGTCGAAGTCCTCGTCGAGCGCCTCGATACCGCATTTGAGGGCATAGGTGGTCGCCAACGTGTCCGCGCCCGCAAAGGCGCGATCGGTCAGCAGCAGCGCATCATCGGCGCCGCGGGCAATGCAGTCGCGCAGCAGCGATTCGGTTGCAGGGATACCCATCGACACCACCGTCACGCGCACATCCATGCCAAAGCCGATAAAGTCGTCCTTGAGCGCCAGCGCGCATTCGAGGGCACTTGCATCGAAGGGATTAATGACCGCCTGCTTGCCATCACGCACGATGGTATTGGTTTTGGGGTCCATCTTGACCTCGGTGCTTCCCGGTACCGCCTTGACGCACACCACCATATGGAAATCGCTCATCTTCACGCGCCCCCTTTCTGGACGAGTTCATCCAAGAGCTTCTCCGAAAATAGGTTGCCACGACCCAGCTGCCCGGCAGGATCGAGCTGCAGCTTGAGTCGAGCCGATTCGACCATGGCCTCGTGGCCGTACATCGTCTCCAAAAAGCCCGCTTTGATCTTGCCGACGCCGTGCTCGGCAGAGACGGCGCCGCCCATAGCCGTTACCTCCGCAGCCCACCGGGCAAACAGCTCACCACCGCGACGGTAGTCCTGCGCATCGCGCGGCAGGATATTCACATGCAGATGGTTGTTGCTGATATGTCCCCAGGCGGCAGACTCAAGCCCGCTTTCGGCCAGCGTGCGGCGATAGAAGGCAACGACATCGGCCAGGCGCGCGTTGGGTACCGACATATCCGACCCCAGTTTGGTAATGGTGGGGTCGGTGCGGCGACGCTCATCGATGAGCATGTTGACACTCTCGGGGACGGCGTGGCGGAAGAACCGCTGGCATTCGCGATCGACCTCGGTGCGCGCAACCCAGGTCGCGTCATCGCGGCCGCCCGCAAGCTCCAAAACCCATCCCAGGTGGTACAGCTCCTCAGTCGCTTGAGCCTCGTCGTCGCAGTCGAGTTCCACGTAAATACAGACCTTTGCCTCATCGTCGAGTGCCGGCAGCGAGGCAAACGCGGTCGACTGCTCGCGCTGGCGGCGAAGGATATCCAAGGCGCCGGCATCGAAATACTCAATAGCGGCGGCATGGGACAGCACGGGGCGCACGGAATCGGTAAAGGACACTGCCTTGTCCTCGCTGTCGAAAAAGCAGCTCACGCCCCATACGACCGAAGGTGCCGCCTGCAGGGCGATCTCGAGCTCGGTAATGACGCCGAGTGTGCCGCACGCACCGATAAAGAGGTCGATGGCGTCCATATCGTCCGCAACGAAATAACCCGACGCGTTTTTGGTCTTGGGCATGGTATAGCCGGGAAGATCCAGCTCGAGCGCGCGGCCTTCCGCTGTCACGAGCGACAAGTGGCGTGCGTCAGCGTGCGCCTGACCTCGATGAAGCTCAAGCAGGTCGCCGTCCGCCAGTGCCACGTGAAGCCCCGTAACGTGCGGGCGCATGGGGCCGTAGGCGTAACTGCGGGCACCAGAGGCATTGCACGCCGCCATGCCGCCCAGGCAGGCAGATGCCTCGGTGGGATCGGTGGGAAAGAACTGCTCAGGAGCTGCCTGGAACTCCTCATAGGCCTCAAGCGATACCTGATCCCAGCCAGCGGTCGGCAATGCCTTCTTACCCAGCTGCTTGCGCAACTCCGAAAGCACGACGCCCGGCTCCACGCGCAGCAGAAAACGGCCTCGCTCGTCGCGGCGAAGACCCAGGTAGCGATTCATACGAGAAGTGTTGAGGATGTGGCCGCCGTGGGGCACGGCACCGGCAGCCAGACCGGTTCGAGCACCCTGGACCGTTATCGGAACATGCTCGGCATGGAGCTTTCGCAGAATGGCGCGGACTTCGTCCTCCGTTGTCGGAAACGAGATGCTCGACGCCTCGCCCGATGTGCGAGATTCATCGCGACCATATTCTTCGAACTCGTCGCCGAAGGGTTTGATGGCTGCAGACACGCGAACTCCCCCTTTAGTTAACTACAGTGTTTGCAGGGAGATGTTACCGCATCGTTTCGTCGACGTGACTGAGACCGTCTCCATAATTGGCGAATTTTACGTTTGCGCAATTCGGCGAGCGGCAGCGTTTTCTCGGCAGGCGCTCTATTTAACGCGCTCCTTCCCATCGCTGCCACGCGCACAATTGGCGCCCGAAAAAAGTTGAGATATTTTTTACCCTCTCTCACCTGCGGCGATGTAAATCCGTCAAGCATTTGGTCAGAAATTGGTCAAGTTACGGCTGATACGGTCGGCATCGACAGCCAAAGCCAATGGAAGGTTTGGCCCAAAAACAGGGAGGTTCCCATGGCATATTATTGGCCCCAGTACGGCGTCGCTATCGAAGTTGACGACGACCCGTATCTTCTGCCCTTCGACGAGGAGGCATTTCCCGATGCGGCTGTCTATCACGTCACCACCGACGTGATTTGCGATCCCGAATCGTTTTCGGCACTCGCTCACCACATCGCCCACATCCACGACATCAAACTCGACCCAAACTTCGACGAGCTCATCTACTCGCGACGCCTCATGCTCCACATGCTCTTTGGTGCCGATCCGTCCACGTTCGCGCGCGTCTATACCACTAAGGATGCCGCATGAGCGCAAGGAAGCAGTCGAGCCCCCTAGGGTCAAAACATCGAAAAAGGCTCGGCGTTGTCTGCCTGGCCATCGCCTGCGCCCTTATCGCCGTCGGCCTTTACGCCTGGCAGTCAAAGCCTGTCGCCGAGACAGGTGCCTCGGTCACAGCGGCGGAGGGTAAGTCGCGCCAGGAAATCCAGGACGAGCTCGATGCCATCGTCCGCAACAACATGATGACGATCTCGGTCGCACCGGTCGCCCAGCTACAAAAAGGCGGCAAGCTGCGCGTCAACGTGCAAAACGTCCAAGATAACAAGTTTCCCCAGCGTTTCCGCGTGATCCAAAACGACGAGACCATCTATGAATCGGGCGTGGTCGAGACCGGCAAGACCGTTGAGACCTGCCCCGCAGGCGACATCAAAGAAGGTGAGGCGTATATCGAGATTCAAGCGCTCGACGCCAAGACCTACGACGCCCATGGCAATCCCACGCGCATCAAGGTGCGGGTTGCGCAGCCCGAAGACTAGATCTGCCACCCGTTGCGAAAACGCGCACCCACGCCGCTTTCGTCTGACCATCACGGAAACGGTCCGTGACGAATAGAAAGGAACGATTATGGACATCACCGGGAACTTGAGCGGGACCAGGGCGCTCGTCGTGGGCGCGGGGCTGATGCTTGCACTCTCAATGGGTGCCGCGCCGACCCCCGCCCTGGCGGAGGGACGCACTGGAACCACCAACGTGACTATCAGGACCCAAATCGACAACATCAAGTTCAAAGCCCCGACCGTCATCCCATTTGTCGCCAAGGCCGATGGCACGCTTCAGGGCCCTTCCGAGAATACAACCACCATCGACAATCTTTCGGCCTATGGCATCCACGTTACCAACATGAAGATCGGCGCCAAGAACTCCTGGAGCATCGTCGCCGACGCCAAGACGGGAACCGCCCAGAACTCCATCGATTTTAAGGTTGGTCCGGACAAGGCACTCCAAGACGCTCACGCCGCGACGCAGGAAGCGGGCCTCGACCTTTCCAAAAATGCATCCTTCGACATGGGCTACCAGGGCATCGCCAATGGTACGGACAAGATTAAGCTCAAGACGAGCGGCAATGTCGCCCGCGTCACGCGAGACATCTTCCATGTGACTGGCGAGGGCGACCAGGTCGCAAGCATTACGTGGACGGTCGAGCCCGGTGCGCACACGGCCTAAGGCGATTGTCCTTGCCGTCATCATCGGCGTTGTAACGTTTGCCCCAATCGACGCCTTTGCCCAACAAGAGCAAGAGCAGGCTGCCACGCAAGTGACCGTAGATCTATCGGAGCTCGAACGCAGTGGCCAACATGAGCCCCTCGCGCAAACGGGCAACACGCAACAGCTCCTGGCAGCAGGAATCGCCGCGGCAGGCGCAAGCGCCATCGGCCT
>CALLSB010000122.1:0-8157 GCA_938014225.1 uncultured Collinsella sp.
GGCTCGTGCGGAATCTACGGAAAACTCGCCCTGCCCCTCCCGGCCGGAGCTACGTTGCCTTTGCTGCGAATCCTCGTGTCCGTTGGCCGGCGCGCCCCACTCATAATGCTTGGGTCGGTGGGCTGATGGTTTTGGGTCCCGTTGGGCTATAGGGTTGACAAGAAATTGGACAGGCGATTTAGGCCTTCGTCTAGGTCTTTGTCGGAGACGCAGTAGCTTAGGCGGATGTGACCTTCGGTGCCGAAACAGTCGCCCGGGACTAGGGCTACGTTTGCTTCTTTGATGGCTTTGATGCAGAAGTCTTCGCTGGTTAGGCCGTACTGTTTAATGCTGGGGAAGGCATAGAAGGCGCCGGCTGGTTCCACTACGTTGAGGCCCATGACGTTTAAGGCTGCGAGTACGCGTTCGCGGCGGGCTCGGTAGACTTTGAGCATGGGGGTTGGGTCGACGGTCAGGGCTCGCATTGCGGCGTCCATTTCAAATGAAACGGCACTCGATACTAGGTATTGGTGGGCCTTTGCGATCTCGGCGATGACGGGGGCTGCCGCTGCGAGCCAGCCCAAGCGCCAGCCGGTCATGGCCCAAGGTTTGGAGAAGCTCTCGATGACCACCATCTGCTCGCGTAGCTCCGGGTGGCGCTGGGCGAAGCGCTCGTAGCCGTCCACGTAGACCAGGCGATTATATACGTCGTCGCAGATTACGTAGATGCCCGCCTGGTCTGCCACGCGCGCCACGGCGTCAAGCGACGCTGCGTCGAGGATGCAGCCCGTAGGGTTGTTGGGCGAGCAGATGACGATGGCCTTAGTCGCCGGTGTCACGCAGGCACGAAGCGCCTCCTCATCAATCTGGAATTGCGCAGGCTCCGTATCCAAAAAGACCGCCTTGGCATGGTTGGTCACGACGATGCTCTCGTACAGGCCAAAGGCCGGCGTGGGGATAATGACCTCGTCGCCGGGGTTGAGCATAGCCATGAATGTTGCCGACAGGGCCTCGGTCGCGCCGTCGGTCAGGATGACCTCGTCGGCCGAAAACGTAAGGCCCGCGTCCCCCATGTAGGCAGACAGCGCCTCGCGCAGGGCGGGGCGACCGTTGTTGGGCGGATAGTGCGTGTCGCCGCGGTCGAGCGAGGCCGTCACCTCGGCGCTAATCACATCGGGCGTAGGAAAATCGGGCTCGCCAAGTGCAAGCGCGATGCACCCTGGGTGCTGGGCGGCGAGTGCGTTGATCCGGCGGATGCCGGAGGGCTTGAGCGTGGCAAGCGAGGTGTTCATAGGCAGACGCATGGCGTTCCTTTCGTAAGGGTTGCACTAGGATAGCGCGGCGGGGCGCCGTCAGACGGTGTAACCTAAACGGAAACCAACCGGAAAGGAGGCGGCATGGAGGCGAATCCGCAGGGCGAAAGGCCCAAAACGTTGCAAACCATTGCGTATATCAATATTCCCGAGAGCGCTGATCTTGAGTTTTTGCTTTGGGACCTGCAGGATGCCATCGCCGCCTATGCACAGCTTTCTGGCACCGCGCTCCCCCGCCCAATCGGTTTGGAGGCGGATGATGCCAGCTGCGTTGCCGATGGCATCGTGCTCGCTGTTGATGACACATTTGATGATGAGGCGATGATCGCTGTCGAGCAGATACTCGATCGCCTTGGGAATACAGAGACACGCATCTATGTCGTCGTCCAGGCCCTGTCCAAAAACAACAAGCAGGCGGACGAAGTCCTCGACCGCCTGTACCGGGCATGTATTCTACGTGACCTGCCATGGTGCAACGGCGTTGTCATCTGTGCCGGCAGCGGCATTGCGGCGCTTCGCCATTCCCCACGCATGGGCCTCTTGCGCCGACCATTTTCGGAAGCGATGGATAAGCTTGTCGGCGCTGTGCGCATGGGCTGCTCCATTGAGCATGCGCAGCTGCTTGGCGGTGGCAATGCCGGTAGCGTCGACGCCGACGGCATGGTGCGCGTCGAGCCCGTGCTGCCCGCGCCGATCTGGCGCGCCATCATCAAACATCTCGGCGCCCATGCTCAATCAAATATCTAAATTAGAGAGCAGCCCAGTCAACTGCCTCGCGCCAGCGCTCGACAAGGCGCTCCAGACGCCAAACCGCATTGGCAGGACTTGTCGAGGGCAGGACGATGGCGAGCAGCCCGGTGCATTCTTGTAGATAGCGCTTGTAGAGCCGGCCTGCTGTACCACCGTTGCATATCACCTGCTTAATGGGAGCCGCGTCGGTAATGCACTCGATATGTGCCGGCACAACGTTTTTGATGCTGGCGTCACTCGAGCCCTTGATGTCGCAGCTCTCGATCACATCCCACAGGGCCACGCCGCCGTTCAGCAGCATGGCCCGCTTGGCGGCAATGGAGGCATCGAGCGTCGCGGGCTCACCGCTTGCCAAAAGATCGCCCTCGTTGGGCGGCACAGGCACGCCGAGGCACGCGGCCATCACGCGCCAAAAGCGGTTCTGCGGATTGCCGTAGTAGAAGGCATTGGCACGCGAGAGCGCCGAGGGAAACGAGCCCAACACCAAAACGCGCGAGCGCTCGTCGAACACGGGGTCAAACCCATGCTCAATATGTTGATAGCCCTCGTCGGACGCAGCCATGGCCTAGGCCCTCAACAGATAGCGCACCCCGTAGGGTGCAAGCTCAAGGGTACCCGTCAGCCCGACCGTGGGCGCATCATCGGCAAGCAGATCGACAAAGGAGCCGTTGAGTTCGCCGGCTCCAAAGGTATAGGGCTCGTTCACGGCATTGACCGCCACGAGCACCGTCGCGTCGTCGCAGGCGCGCTCGAACAGCAGCTGCTTGTTCTGGATCACCACGTTGCGATAGGCACCGTAGTTGAGAGCACGGGCCGCCGCGTCGTCGGCCGAGCGAAGGTGCGCCAGCTGCGTGATGAACGCCGTCAGCTCGTTGGGCGCAGGCTCATCGAGCGCAGGGCGCAGCGCCCAGTCGCCATCGGGGCCGCCCTTTTCGCCAGCAATTCCCCACTCGCTGCCGTAGTAGACGCACGGGATGCCCGGCATGCCAAACAGCATGCCATAAGCGGGGCGCAGGCAGGACTTGTCGGTAAGGATGCTTGCCAGGCGCGGCACGTCGTGGTTGTCGACAAACGACAGCAGGTGCTTGCCGCGGTAGATGCACCAGGGGTCGCCGCCAAACTGACGGTGCAGCGAGTGCGCGATCTCGAACATATTGACCGAGTTAAAGCTGGAGTACAGGCCCTTGTAGCACTCGTAGTTGGTGCAGGAGTCGAGCATCTCGTCGTTGACGATCTGGTTGTAGTCGCCGTGGAGCGTCTCGCCGATCAGCACGAAGTCGGGCTTGAGCTCACGGGTAAAGGCATGTAGGCGGCGCATAAAGTCGCGGTCGAGCATATAGGCGACGTCCAGACGCAGGCCGTCGACGCCAAAGACCTCGGCCCAGCGGCGCACGGACTCGAGCAGGTAATCGACCACGGCAGGGTTTTGCAAGTTGAGCTTCACGAGCTCAAAATGGCCTTCCCAACCCTCATACCAAAAGCCGTCGCCATAGCACGAGTCACCGTCAAAGCTGATATGGAACCAGTCCTTGTACGGCGAGTCCCGCTTGCGCTCCTGAACATCGCGGAAGGCCCAAAAGCCGCGGCCGACGTGGTTGAAGACAGCATCGAGCACCACGCGGATGCCATGGGCATGCAGCGTGTCGCATACGGCGGCAAAGTCGGCATCCCCACCCAGGCGGCGGTCGATATGGCGCAGACTGCGCGTATCGTAGCCGTGACTATCAGACTCGAGCGGCGGGTTGATGAGCACGGCGCCAATACCGAGTTTTTGCAGGTAGTCGGCCCATTGGGCGATCTTCATGATGGGCGCATTGGGGTTGGGCACGGCGTTGGCAGCCTGAGCGAGCTCATCCTCGGCAACGGGCGCGGCGTTTTCGCGCGGGGCTCCACAAAAGCCCAGCGGATAGATCTGATAGAACGTCGTCTCGTATCCCCACATAGCAACCTCCTGGTAAGCTCAACACAACGACATCCATTGTATGCCCAGCTTGTATCCTCTCCCCCAAAATAAGTTGCGGTGGAATAGTTCCTGCCTGGGCCTTCAGAGGCCTTAAACAGGAACTATTCCACCGCAACTGATGAGGGAACGTGATTAGGCGACGGGCTTGGCGCGGCGGATGGCCGGGAACATTACCGTGATAGCGAGGATGACGCCCACGACGGCGATCGCACCGCCCGCGTAGCCGATCCAGGCGATACCGGGGCCCGACACCACGGCGCCGCCGATCGCCGTACCGGTGCCGATCCCCAGGTTGAACAGGCCCGAGAAGATCGACATGGCGACGGCCGACGAATCTGCCGGCGTGTGCTTGATGAGCTCGGCCTGAAACGCCACGTTAAAGGCCGTGGCGCAGCAACCCCACAGTGCGCAGACGGCAAGCACTGTCACGAGCGACGATGCGGCCGGCCCCATGAGCAGCAGGGCCACCGGCACGCCGGAGAGCGTGATAGCCAAGAACGGGAAGCGGTGCCCATCGAACAGGCGGCCAAACAGCCAGCTTCCGAGCAAACCAGAGCAGCCAAACGCCGTCAGCGTCATGGTAATGGCGCCCGCATCGACGTGCGCGACCTGCGCCAGGAAGGGCTCGATATAGCTGTAGCTTGCGTAATAGCCGGTCGCCATGAAGACCGTGACTGCGTAGAGCGCGATGAGGAGCGGGTTCTTGAGCAGCTCGGGCAGCTGTTTGAACGTAAAACGCTCGCCCGCTGGCATGGCAGGAAACACCGTGGCCTGGTAGACGACCGCGACAGCAGACAGCGCTCCGACCACGGCAAACGTCATACGCCAGCCCACGGCCAGGCCAATGGCGCGACCGAGAGGCAGGCCAAAGATCTGCGCGATGGACGAGCCCGTAGCGATCATGCTGATGGCGAGCGCCCCATGGCGCGTGTCAACCAGACGCGACGCCATGATCGAGGCGACCGACCAGAACACGGCATGCGCGCAGGCAACCACCAGGCGTGCGCAGACCAGGATGGGATAGGTGGGCGCCACGGCGGACAGGAACTGGCCCAGCGAGAACACGGCAAGCACGCCCAGCAGCATCCGCTTGAACTCGAAGCGCGAGGCAAACACCATGAGCGGCAACGACAGCAGCATGACGCCCCAGGCATAGACCGAGATCATGATGCCAGCTTGGGCCTCGGTAAGCGAGAACGATGCGGCGATGTCGGTCAGCAGGCCGATGGGCATAAACTCCGACGTGTTGAACACGAACGCACAGCAGGTGAGCCCGATAAGCGGGAGCCACTGCCTGAGCGTGATGCCGTCTTGCCTTGCCTGACTCATATATAACGTCTCCAATCATTTTGAGTGGAGGCGATTATATAGCAACGGCCCCGCATCCGTCAGCAACAGATGCAGGGCCGAAAACAATTCGATACACAAAGGTTGCGCCGTCAATAAATAACTAAGCCAGCCCCAGCAATATGCCCGCCGAATGCACGACAAACGCCACGATCCAGGCGACCGTCACTTGAAACGCGAATACGGCCACGGCATAGCGCGCGCCCAACTCGCTCTTGACGGCGCCGATAGCGGCCACGCAAGGCGGGTACAGCAGCGTAAAGACCAAGAACACGTAGGCGGTAAACGGCGAAAACATGGTTGACAGCACCGCGGGCGACGTTGCGCCCAAAAGCACCGTGAGGGTCGAGATGACGCTCTCCTTGGCGATGAGCCCCGTGACGAGCGCCGTCGAGGCGCGCCAGTCGCCAAAACCGAGCGGGGCCAGCACCGGCGCGATAATGCTACCCAGACCGGCAAGTAGACTCTGCGACTGATCGGCGACCACATTAAAGCGGATGTCGAACGTCTGAAGGAACCAGATGACCACGGTAGCGGCAAAGATAATGGTAAAGGCTTTGGTAATAAAGTCTTTGGCCTTATCCCATGCCAGCATCACCGTCGTCTTGACGCTCGGCAGGCGGTAATTGGGCAGCTCCATGATAAACGGCACCGGGTCGCCCTTAAATGCCGTGCGGTTGAGCACCAAAGCCGCGATGCAGCCGACCACGATACCGATCAGATAGAGCGAGACCATGGCGGGAACCGTCGCCTGCGGGAAAAACGCCCCGCACAGCAAGCCGTAAACCGGCAACTTGGCTGAGCAGCTCATAAACGGCGTGAGCATGACCGTCATCTTGCGGTCGTGCTCGGATGGGAGCGTACGGGTCGACATGATAGCCGGCACGGTACAGCCAAAACCGACGAGCATGGGCACAAAGCTGCGGCCCGACAGGCCAAAGCGACGCAGCACCTTATCCATGACAAAGGCCACGCGCGCCATGTATCCGGAGTCTTCCAGAATGGAGAGGAACAAGAAGAGCACGACGATAATCGGAAGGAAGGTCAGCACGCTGCCCACGCCCGTAAGCACGCCGTCGACAGCCAGCGAGCGCACCACGTCGTTGGTTCCGAACGCCTTGAGGCCCGCATCGGCCGAGGCGATGATGACCGCGATGCCGTCCTCCATGAGTCCCTGCAGTGCCGCGCCAATCACGCCAAACGTCAGCCAAAAGACGAGGCCCATGATCACCAGGAACGCCGGAATGGCCGTGTAGCGACCCGTCAGGATGCGGTCGATCTTGACGGAGCGCACGTGCTCGCGGCTCTCGTGCGGCTTGACGACACAGCGCCCGCACACGTCGCCGATAAAGCTAAAGCGCATGTCGGCCAGCGCGGACAGGCGGTCGGTGCCGGCCTCGCCCTCCATCTGGGTAATGATGTGCTCGATGGCGTCGAGCTCGTTGCGATCCAGGTGAAGTGCCTCGGTCACCAGCTCGTCGCCCTCAACCAGCTTGGTCGCCGCAAAGCGCACCGGGATGTGCGCCGTCACGGCATGGTCCTCGATAAGGTTGGCAATGCCGTGGATGCAGCGATGCAGTGCACCGCCGTCCGAGCCATCGGGCGCACAGAAGTCCAGGCGACCGGGGCGCTCGCGGAACCGCGCCACGTGCAAGGCATGATCCACCAGCTCGCCGATACCCTCGTTGCGGGCAGCGCTAATGGGGACAACAGGCACGCCCAACAGGCTCTCGAGCAGGTTGACGTCCACGGCGCCGCCGTTGGCCGTCACCTCGTCCATCATGTTGAGCGCGATGACCATGGGGCGGTCGAGCTCCATAAGCTGCAGCGTCAGGTACAGGTTACGTTCGATGTTGGTGGCGTCGATGATATCGATGATGGCGTCGGGGCGCTCGTCGAGGATGAACTGACGGCTCACGACCTCTTCGCCTGTGTACGGCGACAGCGAATAGATGCCGGGCAGGTCGGTAACGCTCGCCTCGGGGTGGTTACGGATAGTGCCGTCCTTGCGGTCGACCGTCACGCCGGGAAAGTTACCGACGTGCTGGTTGGAGCCCGTAAGCTGGTTGAACAGCGTGGTCTTGCCGCAGTTTTGGTTACCGGCAAGGGCAAAATGCAGCGGTGCGCCCTCGGGCACGGCCGTCTTGGCAGCACGGGGCGAATACGTCCCCTCGCCGAGTGCCGGATGCTCCGTCGTGCCGATTGCGGCGTTAGCGCGCGGGCCGGTATCGGTGTCGTGCACATCCACGAGCTCAATGCGTGCGGCATCGTCCTTGCGCAGCGTCAGCTCGTAGCCACGCAGGCGAATCTCGAGCGGGTCGCCCATGGGGGCGTACTTCATCATGGTGACTTCGGTGCCCGGCGTTAGGCCCATGTCCAAAATATGCTGTCGAAGCGCCTGGTCGTCCGATGCCACCGATGCGACAACGGCGTCCTTTCCAATCTCGAGTGTATCGAGCTTCACGTCCGTGTTCCTCCCCCGACGCCCACAGGGCGTTGTATTTATGTTCACCATGGCTAACCGTTTGCCATGGCTAACCAATTTTAAACTTACATGATAGCGTGAACACACAACGACGTTCAATCGACAGATTGCTGCAAGGAACGTCCCCAAGTGCCGGCACAAAAGAAACGTCCCCGAGTGCCAAGTGCCGCAAGAGTGTCCCTTTCGACTAGTCGCTTAAGAACGTCCCCAATGACTACCTACGCCAAGCCCTTGACAGCTAGGACGATGCCGATGTCTTGGAACCGACAGACACTATGACCCAATCCGAGGGCACTAAAAAGATAGGAGCCCCCGCTCGT
>CALLSB010000123.1:0-1597 GCA_938014225.1 uncultured Collinsella sp.
TTGTGTACCTAATGATTTTTTAATCCCCGTCCCAGAAAAATCACCGACACGTGAAAGGGGTCTCCATGGACCTTGCCGATATTCGCCAGGCCATCGATGGCATCGACACCACCCTGCTCAACAGCTTTGTCGAGCGCATGGATATTGCCACCGAGGTCGCCAAATCAAAAATCGAGATGGGCAAGGCCGTCTTTGACCCCGCCCGCGAGCGCTCCAAACTCAACAACCTCGCCAGTCGCGCACCCGAGCGCTACGAGGCCCAGACCATCGCCCTGTTCCGCCTCCTCATGAGCATGAGCAAGGCCGAGCAGCAGCGCTACATCAACGAGCTCAAGGGCATCACGGTGTCGCAAAAGGCCCATGCCACGGCCGCAGCCTTTGACACGCCCTTTCCCCAGACGGCCACCGTCGCCTGCCAGGGCGTTGAGGGCGCCTACAGCCAGATTGCCGCGTGCAAGCTCTTCGACGTGCCCGATATCGCCTTCTTTGAAACCTTCGAGGGCGTCATGCGCGCCGTACGCGACGGCTTTTGCGAGTTTGGCGTGCTGCCCATCGAAAACTCAACCGCCGGTTCAGTCAACGCCGTCTACGACTTGCTCGCCCAGTTCGATTTCCACATCGTGCGCTCGCTGCGCCTCAAGATCGATCACAACCTGCTCGTCAAACCCGGCACCAAGCTCCCCGACGTGCGCGAGGTCTACAGCCATGGCCAGGCCATTGCCCAGTGTGCCGGCTTTATCGAGGGCCACGGCCTGCATGCAACCAAGTACCCCAACACGGCCATGTCGGCCGAGATGGTCGCCAACTCCGAACGCACCGATGTCGCCGCCATCGCCTCGCGCAGCTGTGCGGCGCTCTACGGCTTGGAGGTACTGGAGCCCAACATCCAGGACTCGGACAACAACTACACGCGCTTTGTCGTCATCAGCCGCGAGCCGCGCGTCTATCCCGGTGCCAACCGCACCTCGCTCATGATCACCACGGCCAACGAGCCGGGCGCCCTCTACCGCGTGCTCGAGCGCTTCTACGCCCTCAACATCAACCTCATCAAGCTCGAGAGCCGTCCCATCCCCGGGCGCGATTTTGAGTTTATGTTCTACTTTGACCTGGACTGCCCCTTTGGCAGCAAGGCCCTCGACGACTTGCTCGATTCCATCGACGACGTGTGCGAGAGCTTTACCTACTTTGGCAGCTACACGGAGGTGCTCTAGATGACCGATACCGCCGCAAGCCGCCCCTACGGCGTACTGGGCCGCGTGCTGGGCCACAGCTACACCCCGACCATCTACAAGGAGCTCGCTGGGCTAGAGTACGTGCGTTTTGAGCGAGAGCCCGAGGATCTTGAGGCCTTTATGACCGGCGACGAATGGGAGGGCACCAACGTGACCATCCCCTACAAGCGCGCCGTCATGGAATACCTGGACGAGTTGAGTCCCCTAGCCGAGCGCATGGGCAACGTCAACACCATCACGCGCCTGCCCGACGGCCGCCTGCGCGGCGACAACACTGACTACTTTGGCTTCCAATGCCTGGTCGAGGAGCTAGGCGTTGAGGTTGACGGCAAAAAAGCCCTCGTGCTCGGCGCCACCGGCGGCGC
>CALLSB010000124.1:0-6542 GCA_938014225.1 uncultured Collinsella sp.
CACCTCGGCGCGCGGGTCGCTGAGCGTATAGACGGCGTGGCCCATACCGTAGATGAGGCCGGTGCCGTCGAAGGCCTGCTTGTCGAGGATCTTGCCCAGGTAGGCTGCGACCTCGTCCTCGTCCTCCCAATTGGAGACATGCGCACGGATGTCCTCGTGCATGGACACGACCTTGGCGTTGGCGCCGCCGTGGCGCGGACCCTTGAGCGAGCCGATGGCCGCGGCGTAGGCGGAATACGGGTCGGTGGCCGAGGAGGACAGCACGCGGCAGGCAAACGTGGAGTTGTTGCCGCCGCCGTGCTCGGCATGCAGCATGAGCATCACGTCGAGCAGCATCGCCTCATCGCGGGTGAACGCCATGCCGCCGCGCAGGACCTGCAGAATGGTCTCGGCGGTGGAGAGGCCGGGCGTGGGGTGCGGCACGTGAACCTCGGAGCCGCGAAGCTTGGCGATCGAGGCCATGTGGGCGAAGGCGGCGATGCGCGGGAGACGTGCGAGCATGGAAATGGCGACGTCGATTTCGTGCTCGGGCGTGATCACGTCTGGTTCGGCATCGAAGGCGTAGAGCAGCAGCACGGCGCGCTGGAGCACGTTCATGATGCTCGACGACACCGTGGTCATAGGGAACTCTTTGACGTATTCGTCGCTCAGATGTCTAAAGGCGCCCAGGCGCTCGCAAAAGCCGTCGAGCTCTTCCTTGTTGGGCAGCGAACCCGTGATAAGCAGATAGGCGACTTCCTCGTAGCCGTAGCGATTCTCGGCCTGGGCATTGTTGACCAGATCCTCGATGCTGTAGCCGCGAAGCGTGAGCTTGCCCTGATCGGGCACGACCTTTCCGTCGACCTTGTTGTAGCCGTGCACATCCGAGATGCGAGTGAGGCCCGCGACCACGCCCGAGCCGTCGGCATTGCGCAGGCCGCGCTTGACATTGTGCTCAACAAATAGGCCCTCGTCATAAGGGTCAGTCGGCAGGCCATAGTAGAGATTTTCGCTTTCGGGCGAAATCTGGCGGCTCGCTTCGTAATCCAAGACCAGGCGGCTCAGGTGGTCGTCGAAGCGGTAATAGATTTTCTTGGCGTCGTAGGCCATGCGCGCTCCTCTCCGGGCCGCATCGGGGTGACTTGCATGGGCATGCGCGCGTCAGGCTATCCCCAGCGGCTTGTTCGCTACAGGCGGTACATAAAGTTAAAGACGTCCTCGCGCTGGATGGACACGTTGACGCCCGAAAGCTCGCCGGCCTCGGCCAGGGCCTTCTGCAGCTCGGCGAAGTCGAGCTTGGACTCGGCGGTGTCGGCCAGCATGGTCATGGTGAAGATGTCCTCGATAATGGACTGCGTAATGTCGCGGATGTCGACGTTGGCCTCGCCCAGAACACGGGTGACGCCGGCGACGATGCCGGGGCGGTTCTTGCCAAGGACGGTGATGACGATACGGGAGGACGAGATCTCGGCCATGGGAAACCCTTTCGCGTGGTTGCGGCGCGCGCGGGGCGCTCCGCTACGGTACAGTGTTCATCATTGTACCTGTCTGGCGCAAAAAAGGCGCGCTCGCTGCGGCGTTACATGCCTGCAACATGAGCGTAAGGGGGAAGGCCGTACGGGGAAGAGCCGTCTGGCGCGTGTCCGGCTCGTGTTGGGTTGATTTCCGATCTCAGCCGAACACATTGAGCGGACAGGCCGTTCCCGCAGTCAGCCGAACGCCTCCGACGGCTGATTCCGAACTGGAAGCGGAGGGCATCCCCGCCCTTCGGTAGGGGATACCGCTCCGCGGTGCATGCCGCGGGCGGCGCCCCTATCGGACCACCGTGACCTCAGTTGGGATGGGCCCAGCACTGCCGCGTACTCGGTGAGCTAGAGCCAACTGTTCGTCTTCACGTCGCGTATGGCGATATTTCGGTCGTCCGGCTCGGTGATGCCGTAGCCGAACGCCTGGAGCGTCTCGATGGACTCCTGGATCCTCTGTTGGAACATGGGACCCGGATCGACCCTCGGCCCGAGGTGCCCGCGCCAAAGGCACGGCGTGGCGCGCAGCATGTTATGGATTTTGGAGATGGGCTCGATGTCGGCGTAGACGTTGAGCGTCGCCATGGCGTCCTTGTGGCCGAGGATCGATTGGAGCGCCTTGATATCGCCACCTTGGCGGATCCACTGCGTTGCGAACGTGTGGCGAAGGCCGTGGAACGTGATCAGCTCGTCGTTGGTGCCCATGAGGCCGTTGGTCTCCGAGAACGTCTTGAACGCCCTGCGGATATAGCTTGTCGTCGCGAAGGTCGCGCCCGGCTCCGACAGGATGTAGCAGTCCCCGATCTCGACCGCCCCGGTAAGGCCGCGCAAGCGCAGCTTTCCGCAGTCGATCTCGTGGGTCTCCTTCAGGAAGGGGAGTAGGCCGACCGGGTCGATGGGGATACCCCTGGCGTCATGGGTCTTGGTGTCCTTGATGAACGAACCCATTCCCTTCGCGTACGCCACCGAGTGTCTGATCGAGATCAGACCCGTCTCGAAATCCACATCGCACCACCGAAGGCCGCAGACCTCGCCGATTCGCATCCCCGTGTGCAGGGCGAGTACGACCGCCCTCTAATCCTCGGCGGACCAATCGAGTCCGAACTCCTTTCGGGCATCCTCTTCGCTCATGACTTCGAGAAGGTCTCCGGGTTGGCAACGAAGGGCGAGGCATAGCTGCTCGAGTGTGTTGAAGCGAATGCCGCGAATATGCCCTTTTTTAATACGGGACAGGTTCACGGGCGTGGTTCCAATCCTTTCGGCAAGTTCGTTCGAGGAAATCTTTCGCTCGGCCATGATCTTGTCGAGGCGAACAATTACGGGCATGGCGTTTCCTTACGCAATCTCGCCGGAGTCGAGGTACAGCTCTCGGGCGTACAAGAAGAGCTGGGAAAGCATGAACAGGACGATGCCGAGAACCAGAGAGGTCCAATCGAATGATGAAGCGATCTCTTGGGCGCCGACGGCCCCCTCGCCGCCAAACATCGAAACGGAGGTTTTGAGTGAGCCGGCGTAGAGGCTGGTGGCAGCTTGAACAACGAAGAGAATGCCGAGCACCTTCAAGCATGTCGCAGACCCTTTCTTGAAGGGGTCTCCGCTCTTGATCGTCCACACGAGAACGGCGCTGAGGATGGTCGTAGCGATACCGATGACGGCAGGGACCAATGTCGAGATCGCAAGGGCTGGATACGCGGGGGAGTCTGCAATTACAGGGTTGTCGAGCACTTCGATTGCTGGCTTTAAGGAGAACGCCACTTGTGCGATGGCGGTAGCGCAAAGGGTCGCAGAGGCTATCGCACATGCGATGCGGAAGGAATGAAGCCGGGGAGTGCGATTGTCGGAACTCATAATAACCTCCGAAGAATTTAAAAAACTCAGGTTACTTTTTAACAGTTTATGTTAAATTGACTTTGCCGGCAAGTAATAAGGGCCGAGCATTTTGTTCGGCCCCTCTGTTCCGACTGGATGAGGTTAAGGTTGGCGATGAATATGCTCAAAATCTCGAAGGCGATCTTTAGGTCGCTTCTCTCCTCCAGGTCGCTCTGTGTTGTCGTTGTTGCGTTGATGGTTCTTTGTGCTCTGCCCGTCTTCAGGAGCGCGGCTGGCATCGACGGACGGGTCGAATACCTCGAGTCGGGAATAACCCGTGTTGAGCAGGAATTGTCAGCATCCTATGCGGATGCGCTTGTGAATGCGGGGGAGGACGGTGTCTATACCTCTTCATCAAGCATGCCCGCGCTTCTGTACCCTCTTGCCGCGGGACGTCTTATCTTGGCACCGCTCTCTCCCCTACTTCCGTTTCTGCAGATATCGGATGGAGAGTACACCTATTATGACGGATCGAAGGAGTACTTGCTATGGGTCGCAACGGCCGTTGCCGTCTCGTTCCTTGCCGCGCGTCTTAACAAACGTGAAAAGCTCATCATCCAGGCACCGATGGGCGAGCTGGGTAGACTTGTTGCATCGAGCGTATGGGCGAGTGTTTTTGCAATGCTTGCCGTCCTCGCCATCAATCTTCCAGGGATAATCGCCGCGCTTGTGAAGAATGGCCCGGGCTCGCCGTTCTATCCGATAGGCTACATTCAATATGCGACTCCGGTTATCAAACCGGCTTGGCTGGTGTTCGCGCAGACGGCCATCTTGCAATTCTTGGTGGCAGCGTTCATCTCGCTTGTCGTTCACCTTGCCGTGAAGATTGCCAATAACCCTACGCTTGGAATCGTGTTCGTATGTGCCCTGATGGGGGTGACGATGGTTCCCGGGTATTACGGAAGATCCATCGCTTTACGTGAGTTCGCCCTGTTGAATCCCCTTACGTATGCGAACACTGAGTTGACCGTCGGCGTCTATAGCCCGTACCCGACAACGCAGATAGTGAATCTGCCTGGACTTTGCTTCGAGCGTGGCGTGATTGCCCTCGTATGCGCAATCGGGATCGAGGTGCTGGCAATTAGCCTGCTTTGCGTTGCTGGAAAGAGCGGCTGCGCGTGCCCGATATCCCCGATTTGTCTTGAGAGAGGTTCCTTCATTGCATCGAGAACGGCAACTCGTTCGAGCGCTTGTGCCTCCGCCGTTGCATACGTAAGAACGATGGGGAAACTGCTCCTGCGTTCTCCTACCCTCGCCGTATGCGCGATTGCAATGTCGACGACGATGCTGGCCCCGGCTCTGGTCGAGATGTTTCCTGACGCTGATAACGTTTCCGCTGTTCGGTATAGGGATGGGGAGCTCCGTTCAATAGATCGGTATCTAGAGCAGAACGCTGCGAATATGGACGTCGAGGGCAAAGCGGCCCTGGAAGACATGCGGGATGCTCTTTCGGGTTTCGTGTACGCGCCTATGCCTGCGGAGGGGTTTCGAAGCCTTGCGACGTACGAGCGCGCTCGAGGTGAGCTGGGCGCGGCAGATGCGACTCTCCTGCAATCGATCGGAATCGAGCCGGAGACTCCTTCTCGTGCGGAGGCGCGCGCCCTTCTGCTTGAGTCGATCGCGAGCTTGCCGGACCCCAAGGTTTACGAGTTAAGTACGAAGATGCCCCCATTAATCCTCCTTTCGTATCTCCAGGCAGCGCTTCCCTCCTTCTTTTTGCTGTTGCCCGTGGTTGTCACATCGCTCGCGTGCACCCACCTGCAGTGTCGTTCCCTTCTGGTTCTCCAGATCCCCGCAACAGCGCATGTGCGTTTTCTGACGGCTGTTGCGCTGGCTCTCCTGCTTGGCTTGGTGCTGCTTTTGGTGTCGATGGTTCCCGCTGTCGTTGTGTCCGTGATTAAGAACGGTGCGGGTGGATCGGAGTATCCCGTCGCTCTCATTCGGGCGGGAGCTTCGACAACGTCCATGGTGGGGGAGGCGGTGTTGTGCAGTATTCCGTTGCTGGTCATGGCATACGGCGTGATTTCCGTCGTCGCTGCGTTGACAGCAGCGATTAGCCGCAACCCCGTTGTCACCGGAATGGTTTGCGCGGTTCTCTTGGTGTTGGGTTCGTTGAGCGCTCATGTTGAAAGCGTGGGCATGGGCGTCGCGCTGCTGGCTCCATTCGCCTCGTTTGATCCCGCTTCCCAGGTGGGGACGATTGGGTTCCTTGGGCGAGGGACGAACGCGATGCCTTTTGGAGAGGTCGTCGGCGCATCGGGCGCTCTGCTGGTGGTCTTGGGCGCCGTATCTCCGTTGATGGTGCGCCTGAGTGTTCCAAAGATCGAAAGGGGATGATCTCGATGATTGACCTTCAAACGCTGACGATCTCTTATGGAAAGAAGGTGCTCGTAGATTCGGTGAACGCTGAGTTTGCCCCGGGTACGGTCTACGGTCTCGTCGCTCCGAACGGGCATGGAAAGACGACGTTGCTGCGTGCGATGGCAGGTTTGCCGGGTCCTCGCGTGGACGGGAGCATCGTTCTGGATGAGGTGCAGGGTACGGGTGCGAGAGAGGTCCGTTCTATGATCTTCTATGCACCTGGTGAGGGGACGCTGCTGTATCCCGGATTGCGTGCGGAAGATCACCTCAAGATGGTTTGCGATATGTGGCCGCATGCTCGCGATATCGAAGAGATAGTGGAACAAACGCAGATAGGCGAGTTCGCGAAGATGAGGATCCGCACTCTGAGCCAGGGCATGAAGCAGCAGCTTACCCTGGCGATTGCGTATGCGACGGGCGCGCGGTACCTTCTATTAGATGAGCCCATGAACGCGCTCGACCCCAGCAGGGTGGACTTGCATTCCGAGATTCTCAGGAAGCTGGCCGATTCTGGTACGTGCATCATCATGTCATCCCACATCTTGGATTCGGTCGATAGGCTGTGCGATGAGATTCTGTTTTTGAAGGATGGGAGGCTCATTAGAAGCATTCCGCAAGATGATGCTGCGCCGAAGTCTCCTGGATCCCATTTCGCAAAGCCTGCCGGACGCGCCGAGGGTGCGCTAAGCACGTATCGGCGACTCTACGAAAAGGGCGGGTAGAAATGCAAGTTAAAAATCTATGTGGCCAATGTGATACCGTTGAACCCGCATATCGATACCGCTCAGCCATTCGCCTCGCCCCCGTCGC
>CALLSB010000125.1:0-13864 GCA_938014225.1 uncultured Collinsella sp.
GGGCTTTACTTCCTAATCCGTCACACTTTCGGCGCTTTCTTCCTTCTCGGCGTTGTCCGCAGATACCCCGTTACGGCGTTGAGCGGCGATATAAAGCCGTTTCAGCTCTTTCGGGTAGTCGACCTTCGAGTAGTCCGCAAACGGGGCTTTGAAAGGTCTTGGAGCGTCCCAGCCGTCGAGCATGATATAGCACGTGCCGCGTTCCTCGATGGGCAGGAAGTCGAACGAGCCGCCGAAGGTCATACGGTAGCCCTCGTCAGAGAGAGAACCCAGGGACACGCGAGCGCCCAAGTTGTCGCGTATGTCGGTCGATATGGTATCGGCGCGGGGCTGCTGCATGGCGAGGATAACGAACACGTTGGCGGCGCGGGCTTTCAGCACCAGCTGGGTCAGGTTATCCCAAATCTCGGTATACGTCTTTTTGTCCGCTGCAGCCTTGAGCGCGGCAACCTCATCTACTATCAGAAACACGGGGTTAAGCCCGTAGGTAAAGGCGTTGGCACCGAAACGGAAACGCTCCGGGTCGCTCATGTATTGGTAGCGCTCTTCCATCCTTTCCCTAACCAAGCGCACGACCTTGGCAATCTGGGCGGGCGATACGCCAACGCGATCGGAGCCTATGACATGCGAGAGCGATGCAAGCTCGGCGTTCTTGGGGTCGCAGATATAGACCTCACCCGCGAAACCGCGTGAATTACCGAGTTTTAAAACTTCTGCTATCAAGTAGTAGAGAAATGATGATTTACCTCCGCCAGTCGCGCCCGCTATGAGCATATGGGGCAGGTGGGCGAAGTTCCACGACAGCTCGCCAGTGAGCGGTATCGCATCGAGCCGACCCGTAGGCTCGGAGGACAGCAGGCGGGGAACAGCCTGCAAGCGCACATCATCGCGCAGGCGGAAAACGTAGTCGGTAGCGCCAACGCCAGCCGACTTGGAATCGAGCGGACGACCTATCACGGAGCAAAGCCCCATGTCCTCAAGTTTGGAGAGCTTGGAGGTATAGCCGTTTCCATCGTCAAATGCGCGGACGGTCAGCAGGTTGCCGCTCACGAGGACGCAGAGACGGAGCGAGGAATCTATACGCTCGCGCTTGGTGCCGTTCGACAACGTCTCCTCATGCGAGACGTAGAGCTTATTCGCATAGAGGAACCGTTCGAGGTTGCGGACGGTCGAGCCGCACGGCACGAAGCGGGAGCCGAACAGCGCGACATACAGGACGAGCCAGAGCGAGAGCGCCAGCAGCGCCACGGCGGGGAGCAGCAACGGCAGGGTGAAAAGCGAGCGCTCGCAGAGCATAAGCAGGTTGAAGCCGAGGACGAAAGACAGCCCAGCCGAGAAGAGGACGAAAACGACCTTGAACGAACCCGAGGGCGCGGGCGAGGTCAGGGAAACGTCAACGCCCTTCCTAAGCAACTCGGTATCGCGGGCATCGAGACGCTTTCGGGCTTTCTCGAACACAGGCAGGGAACGAAGGGAATCAGAGAGCATGGGAGAGAACCCCCTTACGAGAGAAAACGGAACGGGAGCCGTCAGAGTTCACGGCGGTCACGGAGACGGAGAGCGGCAAGGGGTCTTGGAGAGGTGAAGCCACCTCGAAAGCGCACCAGAGGGCTACGGGTTCGCCACGGTAGCCCACATCGGCACCATGACCCGCGAACGACCCCAGAACGGGACAGGAACCGAGCGAAGCCGAGTTGACGGTCAGCGCGGCGGCATCGGGCGAGGTAAGGACGGCAAAGAGCAGAGCGGGGGTCTTGCCGTCAGAGGGGACTAAACGCAGCGAAAGCATAGAGCCGTCTTGGAGGTCGAAACGGTCAAACTCCTTGGCGTTGAGCGGGACGGCGGCGCTACCCCGAAGGTACGGGGTGCAGCACTCGAAGGGCGGCAGGGCTGGGGGGACGGCGGCGGCGATACGGGCAGTCTCGAAAACGAGAGCGCCTAGGACGAGGGCGTACAGCACCGCCACCGAAACGAAAAACACGCGCAGTGGCTTGAGCATGGCGCACCCCCCTAGTAGCCGAACGGCGAGGGGTTGCCCGAAGCAGCCGAGAGCGCCCAAATGACAGCGGCGAGCAGGAGAACGAGAACGAAAGCGCCGAGGTCGCGGCCTATGGCGGGGTGACGGTAGCGGAAGTCAGCAAACGAATCGGCGTGAAAACCCGCTTTCTCGGTTATTCTCTTTACTTGGTCTAAAATAAATGCCATGTGGCGGCTCCTTAATCCTAAACGGTTCGGTTGTGTATGAAAAAGAGCCGCCCCGCGTCTCGGGATTGGCGTTTTGGGACGCAGGGCGGTAGCTGGAATCGAATGCGGTTACGGAGCCGTTGCTACTCCTTGACTCGCGTCTGGTTCACGAGACGAATACCAGTGGCTTTCGCGCTGTAGGCAATTCGCTTCGTAGCGCTGGAGACGTACGGACGCACGACAAGCCCGCTGAACTGGACTTCGCACATATCGGGAATCTCCGCGCCGTTCTCGGTGTCAAATAGCAGGGAAGTCGAACCCTCAATAGTCACGGTAATGGGGCAATAAGCATTTTTAGCATCAACGACGCTGTACTTAACGCCGTTAGCGGTAGCCCCGCGCTCTCCGTCAACATACGGATACGATAATTTGTTCTCGGCGAGGTACCACTTTGCGCCCGACACATCGGAGGGATAAGTAGAAGCCATGATTGATAGTCCTTTCTACTGGTTCTGGTTGGGCTTGGAGGTCGTGAAACTGTAGGCAATCTCGCCGTTGAAGATATTCGAGTTGCGCACATCGCCCTTAATGCGGTACGCGTCCTTGGCGGTCGTTCCGACAACACGGGCGCTGCCGTCCTCGGCATCCTGCATGGTCGAGACCTCATCAGCAGTCCATACGCTCTTCCCCTGTGTGACGGTGGCGGTCAGGTTGCCGGGGTTGCGGGATGCATCACCATCGGGCTTGCCCATTAGGTCGGTGTCGCTATTGTCGTTAATGGCGTTGACAAAGCCCGCGTGAGTGGCGGTGGCGGTCACGGTATCGCCCGTGCGGATAACGCCAGCCACGTTAACGTCATACTCGCCCGACTGGTCGAAATGCCCCGCGTCAACGTTCGAATACTCGATTCCCGTAGGGATGGTGACCGTAAATTTGCCGTTGTCGTGTTTACCGCCTTGCTTATCGGTCCACTTGCCGGCGCGGGCATCAACCGTGGTCTCAACGGACGCATCAACCTTTTCTAAGAAGTCGGTATCGTCGCTATGCGATACCTGAGTTTTGACGGCATCGCGCACGCCGCCAGTCGTTGCGGCGAACGCTGCAACGGGGGCGATGGAGCTGCACCCGATAGCGACAGCCATAGCAGCGGCGGGCAAGACCTTACCCAGCTTGTTCTTGTACATAATTCTTCTCCTTTCGGGAGGTTACATTTCCGCATCCATCGCGGAAACCTTGCTATGACACGCTCGAAATGATCGAGCGGTATCACCTACTCGACCGTGAGCCGCCAAGTAAAAGCGGACTGCCCAGCGGGCTGGGAATGGTCGGAAGAGAGGACGCTACGCCACACGGTCATAGCCAAATACTGACCAGGGAGAATCTGCTTACTTAGTTCTATCGAATCGACCTCGGAGCCAGCGGCAAGCAACTTGCCGTATCCGCTGGAATCGGGCGCGTTCCACACGCACTCGGAATCATCGAAGGTGCCTGAATTATCAGAATCCACATACACTGATGGGGACGAAGCTACAGGATTGCACCCAGTCTCGCCGCCGTGGGTGCAGTTCGCAGGGAGCGACAGCTTCAGTGGCCGCTTTAGAGCTTGGGACTTCCAAGTCACTTCATTATCACCCGAGTCATAGCTCGCATAGCGTATTGAGACTACAGGGGCGGCAGAGCCGCCCGAAGACTTGGCACCATCGAGGAAACCGAGAGAGCCAGAGCTAGAGCTAGAGCCAGAACCGAAGAACGCGAGCGACAAGCACAGAAGCAGGGCGGCGAGCGCGAACGGCAGGAGCAGTACCCATTTGCGGAGGTGGTAGACGCGGGCGTAGAACCGGAAACCGTCCCTATCAGGCTTCGCCCGCACACAGCAACCCGCACGGGATAACAGGCGTTTGCGGTCTGTTTCCAGCCGCGCGACATGCCAGCGGTTGCCCGCCTTTACCCAGAATAGAGGGCTATGGGGCTTTCCATCATAGGAAAGAAGCAAAGCGGGGTCGCAGTTCTTGGGAGGACGGCGGCGTACCGCAAAAGCGTATATATACAGGAGTACATCGTCGGGGTCTGCCACGGCGGGAGCCGTGAAGCCCGTAAGCCGCTCGGTAGAATCGCCCTCGAAATCATCTAGAACATGCGCGAGCGGGGCGGGGTCATGGCGAAAAAGCATTTAAAACATCTCGCTATCGGCATTGGTGCCGTTGGGGGCATTGGTGCCGTTGGGATACAGGTCATCGAAGATGGACGGGTCAAATGCGGCGGGCGAGTCCTCGGCATTGGTGCCAGAGACAATCAAAACATCGCGGAAATCTTTCTCATGCGAGAGCGCATAGCCTGCACGAAGAGCCACGCGAACAGCCCAGTTCTTATAGACCTTCCTACAACCCAAATTGAAAGCGGGGAGTTCCGATAATTCATCGCGGAATGCTTCGAGACGGCGAAGAAGTTCGGCACCCGTGAGGGTCGTATTGTAGCGAATATCGCAATCGAAGCGCTTGGGAATGTCGAAACGACTAGGCGGCAGCGCCATCAACACGGGGAACAGAACGCGCCCGCCATCGTCTTTGAACTGGTCGTAACGGTCGAAGCAGTAAGCCAGCCCCGTGCTATCGGAAGGATTGCAAGAAACGTTATCGACAACGGCAGCGCGGCGTGCATCCTGAAACAGCACAAGACATTCGCGAGCGATTTTCATGGGAGCTTTTTGGACGGCGGTAGTCATTTTAATTCCTTTCAGTCAGTACGGCATTCGCCAAATGCTTGCAACAGTCACTGACTGTTGCCTTAAATGAATAATACCGACATTCAGCGACTGTTGCAAGCACTATTCTAGATTTTTCTGAAAAGCCAAGGGAACCATGCCAGAGCCGAGTTTACAAACAGCGGGCGCGGCTCTCCATGCTTTCAACAGGCACGGGCGGCGTTCCAAAGCCCTAAAGCCCGTTGAAAGCATGGAGAGCCGCGCCCGCCATTGAAAACTCTGGGTATCCCGAACGATAGCGGCGTGATGGTTGCCGAGGGGTTGCGCTGCCAACGTGTTCGAACGTTCGACAACAGGTCAGAGGCTTGGGAACAGCTCAAAGCGGTAATAGCCTCGAAATAATCGAGCGTTTCAGCCGCACGGACACATACGAGCGTCTAGCATATCCATACAAACAAGTTCGCGGATAAAGGGAGTCACGGGGCATATGAAGCAATGGGCTGGACTGGGAAAGTTCCTCGCGGGGCATATGCAGATCATCGTTCCGATTTGCGTGGCGCTCGGCGTGCTCTTTCCCCAGCAGATCGGCGTGCTCAAGCCCATTGTTCCCGCCCTCTTCGCCTTTATGACGTTTCAGGGTGCGCTCAGCAACACCTTTCACCAAGTAGCCGAGGTGTTCCACCGTCCGCTGCACCTGATTCTGGCGTTGCTGGTCTCGGCAGTGCTTATTCCCATCGCGGCCTATGCCATGGGATCGTTGTTCTTTGGTTCCAATCCCAACCTTGTCTGCGGCATCGTGCTCGAATACAGTGTGCCCGTGGCAGTCACCGCTTTTATGTGGATCAGCATGTTCGGCGGCAACGGCCCGCTCGCGCTCACCATCATCCTGACGTCCTCGGTTATCTCCCCTGTGACGATTCCGCTCACGCTTAAGCTCTTGCTGGGTGCCACCGTCTCGATCGATGTGCCGAGCATGATGCAAGACATGGCCTTTATGATCGCCATCCCCGCCGTGCTCGGCATCGTGATCAACGAGCTCACGCGTGGATGGGGACACGAGAAGCTCTCCCCCGCGCTCTCGCCCGCCTGCAAATTCATGATGATGGGCGTTATCGCCTCCAACTCCACCGCCATGAGCGAGTACGTGCTGCACATGAACGCGGTGCGCTTGGAAGTCGCCCTCTTTATTTTGGTCTTCGCCGTCAGTGGCTTTGTCGTCGGTTTTCTGGTCGCCCATGCGCTGCATCTGCCATATAGCGAGACGACCACCATGTGCTTTACCTGCGGCATGCGTAACATCTCTTCGGGCGCCGTCATCGCCACGCAGTACTTTCCGGGCGAAGTCGTGTTTCCCGTCATGTGCGGAACGCTGTTTCAGCAGGTACTCGCCTCGCTTATCGGGCATCTTTTTGAGCGTCTGACCGGCGAGGAGCGCGCCGCCCAGCGCAAGCGCGTCGAAGCCGGCCGCGACGCCATGGCACGCTAGACTGTCCGCATTACGCGGGTGTTAGTCTTGCTATACGAGCGTTTCCAGATGCGCACGCAGGCGCTCAGCATCGATATCGAGCGTGGTCTCAGCATTGACCTGGGCCAAACGATAGCCGACAAAGTAGGGCGAAACCACCCAACGTGGCAGCGCCTTGGCAATGGTCCGACCGCCCAGGTGATAGAAGAACAAGTTGTACGACTCTGCGCGGCCACCGTGGTGCTCGTTTAGGATATAGCGCAGAGCCACCTGAATCGCATCGGCAAAGAGATCCGTCTCGGCTTGGTCTCTCGTGTCATCGCTGGCGGCGATTCCCTGCGGGGCTGAAACGTTGATCTCAAAGAACCCCATAATCGGTTCGGTTGAGATGTTGACCGAGATTCTCCCCTGTTGCCAGACATTGATGCCTTCTAAGTTGACTGAGGTCAGCGCCGCATAGCCGTCCTCCTGTTCCAGACCCACAATCTGCATATGCGGATGGACCAGACTGCCACCCGAGAGCGGGCCCTTGTTCTTGTACATGAGCACGCTTCGATACTGCTGCGAATCGATCATCTGCTGCCAGCAATCCAGAGCAAACCGCATAACATGATGCAGCTCGTCCGGCGCATAGGTCACCAGGTCGGCATCGTGATCGGCCGACTCAATCAGCACGGTTTGACGGGTGGCGCGCAGGGTCTTGAACTTATTCTCGAGCCAAATGCAATCGCCATCACGGCGAATGATGTCGGTGAGCCCTTCTGTATCGCAAAAGGGGCACGCGGTGCCGGGACGACGGTTGTCGTCGGGCTTACCGTTCGCCTGCTGAACGTCAAATACCAGCGCCACGGGTTATACCTCCAGCGGCACAATCTTGGTGCCATGGAGCTCGGAGACGCCCAGTGCCGCCGCCACGGTATCGCGGTTGACCGTGGAAATGCCGCCGCCGGGAAGGATGGTCAAGCGGTCGCCCGCATACTCGATCAAGCGGGCCAGGTTTTCGAAGTTGCCCTCGATCGGCGTACCGGCAGCGCCACCATGCGTCAGGATGCGTGTGATGCCGCAGTCGGCGAGTATGTCAATCGCGTCGAGCTGAGCCTCGGGCGAGAGCTGATCAAACGCCATGTGGAAGGTGATGTCGATGGGCTCACGCTTGCATTCCTCGGTCGCGCAGCCCGCGGCCATCACGAGGGCGCCCAACGTAAGCTCGTCGAGCGCCCATCCGCCAGCGCAGGGCTTGCAGCAGCCAAAGACCAAGCCGTCAACGCCGGCGCTTACGGCAAGGCCCAGGTCCATCTCCATCATGCGCAGCTCGTCTTGGTTGTAATGAAAGTCACCGCCACGCGGGCGAATCATGCACATCACTCGCGCGTCATGCTCGTGAGCATAGCTGACTGTAGCGCTGATAACACCGGCCGAGGGTGTAGTGCCACCGACGGTAAGGTTGTCGCACAGCTCGATGCGCTTTGCACCGGCATCGATAGCTGCCGGCACCCGCTCAAAGTTCTCGGCACAAAACTCGTACAGCATAGATAGACCCCCAAAGACAGCAGATGTTTTCCGACGGGCATTGTCACACATCCCAATGAAGTTGCGGTGGAATAGGGACTGTTTTGGCGTCTAGCGCCCCCATTTAGTCCCTATTTCACCGCAACTAAAAAGGGGGCGCTGACTGGGATAGTCAGCGCCCCCTTTATTTTATGGACTAGCCTCCGAGGTAAGCCTTGCGGACGTTATCGTCGTGCAGGAGCTCTTGGCCGGTGCCGGTCATGGTGATCTTGCCGGTCTCGAGCACGTAGCCGCGTGTGGCGATGGAAAGAGCCATCTGTGCGTTTTGCTCGACCAGGAGCACCGTGGTGCCGGCCTTGTGCAGGTCCTCGACAATTTGGAAGATCTGTTCGATCAGAATCGGCGCCAGACCCATGGAGGGTTCGTCGAGCATGAGCAGCTTAGGGTTACTCATAAGGGCGCGGCCCATAACGAGCATCTGCTGCTCGCCGCCCGAAAGGGTACCGGCGACCTGGCGACGACGCTCCTTCAGGCGCGGGAACTGCTCGTAGACGCGCTCGAGGCCCGGAGCCACCGTTGACTTGGGCTGCGTATAGGCACCCATTTCCAGGTTCTCCTCGACCGTCATCTGCAAAAAGGCGCGACGACCCTCGGGCACCTGAGCCAGGCCCTTACCAACCAGCTTGTCGGCGGGCGTATGGGTAATGTCCTCGCCCATAAACTTGATGGAGCCGGTCTTAGAGCGCAGCAGGCCCGAGACGGTCTTGAGCGTCGTGGACTTGCCGGCACCGTTGGCGCCAATCAGGGCCACGATCTCACCCTCGTTGACGTTAAAGGAGATGTCCTTAATGGCGTGGATGGCGCCGTACCAGACGTTGATGTTGTAGACGGAAAGCATCGGCTCTGCCATTTAGTTCTCCCCCTTATCCTGCTTGCCCAGATATGCCTCGATAACAGCGTCGTTGTTCTGGATCTCCTCGGCCGTGCCCTTGGCGATGACCTTACCAAAGTTGAGCACGCAGATGCCCTCGCAGATGTTCATAACGAGCGACATATCATGCTCGATAAGCATGATGGCGATGCCAAAGGTGTCGCGAATCTTAACGATATTCTCCATGAGCTCCGCGGTCTCGGACGGGTTCATGCCGGCGGCAGGCTCGTCGAGCAGCAGCAGTTTGGGGTTGGTGGCAAGCGCGCGAACGATCTCCAGACGACGCTGAGCGCCGTAAGGAAGCGAGCCGGCCTGTTCATTTGCCAGGTGCTCCATGTCAAAAATGGACAGCAGCTCCATGGCGCGCTCGTGGGCGGCCTTCTCGTGCTTCCAATACGTAGGCAGGCGCAGCACGCCCTCAAAACCGGAGTAGCGCTCCTGATTGTGCAGACCGACCTTGACGTTGTCCTCCACCGTCATGGTGTTGAACAGACGGATGTTCTGGAACGTACGGGCAATACCCATGCGGTTGACCTGGTAGACCGACTTGCCCGAGGTGTCCTCACCGTCGAGCAGGATGGTGCCGTGCGTGGGCTGATACACCTTGGTGAGCAGGTTGAAGACCGTGGTCTTACCGGCACCGTTGGGGCCGATCAGACCGGCGATCTCGGTCTTGCCGATAGTCAGGCTAAAGTC
This sequence comes from uncultured Collinsella sp., assembly GCA_938014225.1. Lineage (GTDB taxonomy): Bacteria > Actinomycetota > Coriobacteriia > Coriobacteriales > Coriobacteriaceae > Collinsella. Next base: position 9,487 of record CALLSB010000125.1, read on the forward strand.
GTCGACTGCCTTAAGGCCACCGAACTCGATGCCCAGGTGGATGCACTCGAGTGCCGGGCGCTCGCCCAGGTCGCGGTCGGGAACGATGGCGCCAGAAGGATACGGGACCATCTTGCCCTTGTTGAACTCAAATTTACTGGGCATCGGCTGTCACCTCCTTCTTGGAAGCAAAGCGATCCTTGACACGACCGAAGAACGCCTTGAGCTGCGGGTTGTTGGTAAAGATCATGACCAGGATCAGCACGATGGCGTAGATGAGCATGCGATAGTCCGAGAACTGACGGAGCAGCTCGGGAAGCACCGTGAGCAACGCCGCGGCGATGACGGAGCCGCGCATATTGCCCAGACCACCCAGGACCACGAACACCAGGATGAGGATGGACGTGTTGAAGTCGAACTTGGTGGCGGAGAGCTGCGAGAAGTTACCGCCGAAGAGAGCTCCGGCAGCACCGGCGAGGGCAGCGGAAACCACGAAGGCGATCATGCGGTACTCGGTGACGGAGATGCCTACGGACTCGGCTGCAATCTTGTTATCGCGCACGGCCATAATGGCACGGCCGGTACGGCTGCGGACCAGATTGAGCACGATCACGAGTGCGACCATGACCAGGATGGCACCGGCGAGGAAGGTCGAGTACGTCGACACGCCCGAGGCGCCCTGGGCGCCCTTGATGATGGCGGTGCCGTCCTCGAGCAGGTGCAGGTCGTCGATCGTAGAGTTGCCCGTGATGTTAAAAATCACGTGCAGGCCGCGGGAGTCGACGCCCACAATGAGGCAGGTGACGATCTCTTTGATGATCTCGCCAAAGGCCAGCGTCACGATAGCCAGATAATCGCCGCTCAGGCGCAGGACCGGGATACCAATCAAGAAGCCCAAGATGGCAGCGGCGATAGCGCCGACCACAATGCTGATGATCAGACGCATCGGATCGGAGGGAACGGCGCTCTCCAGCGCGACGGCGGTGACGATTCCCGTATAGGCGCCGACACTCATAAAGCCCGCGTGGCCCAGCGACAAGTCGCCCGCGATGCCGACGACGAGGTTAAGGGAAATGGCCATGACTATATAGGCCGTGATGGGAACCAGCTGACCGGCGATCATGCGCGGAATCATGTGGTTGGACTGCATAAAGAACACGATGGCAAACGCCACAAGGCACATGGCGTACGTGACAAAGTCGTGACGCGTCTGCTTGTCTTTAAGAAACTTCATAACGCTCACCTACACCTTCTCGGGGACGTACTTGCCCAAGAGGCCGGCAGGCTTGACGAGCAGGACGATGATCAGAACACCAAAGACGATGGAGTTGGCAAGGCTCGTGGAAATGTAAGCCTGCGCCATCGCCTCGATGATGCCGATGAGAATGCCACCGACAAAAGCGCCGGGGATGGAGCCGATGCCACCGAAGACAGCGGCGTCGAAGGCCTTGATGCCAGGCATAGCACCCGTCGTGGGCTGCAGCACCGGTGAGTAGGAGCACAGCAGCACACCGGCGATGGCGGCAAGGGCAGAGCCGATGGCAAACGTCATCGAAATGGTGCGGTTGACGTTGATGCCCATGAGCTGAGCGGCAGCCTTGTCCTCGGACACGGCGCGCATGGCCTTGCCCATCTTGGTCTTACCTGTAAAGAACATCAGGCCGGCCATGATAACCAGGCAGGCGACGATGGTGACGAGCGAGACGGCGCTTACGTTGAACTTGGCCAAGAACTCCGGCACCTGGAAGGTGACGAGCGAAGTGAAGTTCTTGGGCGTGGCGCCCCACAGAAGCTGCGCGGCGTTCTGCAGGAAGTAAGACACGCCGATAGCCGTGATCAGAACGGCCAGCGGGCCTGCTTGGCGCAGCGGCTTATAGGCCAGACCCTCAATGAGAACACCGAGAACCGTGCAGGCCACGCAAGAGAGAACTACAGATGCCCAGCCCGGGAGGCCGAGATACGACGTGGCGCAGAACGAGACATAGGCACCGACCATGATGACATCGCCGTGAGCGAAGTTCAGCATCTTGGCGATACCGTAGACCATGGTGTAGCCCAACGCGATGATGGCGTAGACGCTGCCCATGGACAGGCCGTTGACCAGGTATTGGATAAAGACCGTCATGTTCCACATCCCCCTTTCGAATAGGTTTCCAGTTAATGTATGAAACAGGGACGTTACATCGTCCCTAGATACCAAGCAAGCAGGGAAGGCCAAAACCTCCCCTGCTTGGGATCAAAACCGCTCTATGTAAGGCGGCCAATTAGGCCTGTACGTACTTGCCGTCGGTAATGACGTACGCCGTCGGGTCCTTCTGGACCTGGCCCTTGTCGTTCCAGGAGAGCTTGCCAGTCAAACCGTCAACAGTAATGTTGCGCATAGCCTCGGGAAGCTTCTCGGCAACCTCGGTCGGGTCGGCGTCGGCACCCAGGCCGGCTTCCTTGAGGGCCTCGGCCACCGCGTGCACGCCGTCGTAGGCGTCGGCGGCAAACTGGTCAGGGGTATCGCCGTACTTATCCTTGTAGGCGTTGACGAAGTCGGCGTTTTTCTCGTCGTCGGCGGAGAACGGGGTCATGAGCAGCAGGCCCTCGGCAAGAGAGGTGTCGAAGCCCTCAACGCCCAGGATGCCGTCCATGCCGTCGCAACCCATCATCTTGACGTCGTAGCCCATATCCTTGGCGGTCTTGAGCAGGACGGTTGCGGGGGTGTAGTAGATCGGCGCGAAAATCATGGTGGCGCCGGCCTCCTTGGCCTTGGTCAGCTGGTTGGTAAAACTCGTGGCGGAGTCATCCTTAAAAGTCTTCTCGGCGACAATCTCAAGCTTAGACTCGACAGCCTGTGCCTTGAAGGCATCAGCAATACCCGAGCTATAGGCATCGGCGGCGTTATAGAAGACAAAGAACTTCTCGTCCGCGTACTTCTCTGCCAAAAACTTAGCAGCATTAACACCCTGGTTGGGGTCGGTGAAGCAAACCTGGAAGACACAATCCTTGCCGTCGGTGACGTCCTCGGAGGACGCGGACGGGGTGATCATGAACGTCTTGGGGTCGTTACCGCACTCGGCGGCAACGGCAACCGACGCACCCGTGGTGGTCGGGCCGACGAGGGCCTGCATGCCCCAGTCGAGCAGGGTGTTAAAGGCGTTGACGGCCTTCTCGCCATCGGCCTGGTCATCTTCGGCCTTGCTGACAAGCGGCAGCTCCTTGGTCGAGAAATCCTTGCAGCCAAGCTCGACACCCTGGGTAACGGACTTGCCGTAGGACGCGTTGGCGCCGGTCAGCGGGCCGATGGTGCCGATCTTAAACGAAGCGTCGCTCGAAGCGGAACCACTGTCGCCGCCGTTGGAGGAGCAGCCAGCTAGAATGGACATCGCCCCCAGACCTGCTGCGCTCGCGATAACGCTCCTGCGATTCATAACAGGGTTCAATGACTTACCGGTGAGGCTCGACATGCGGCTCTCCTCTCAAATCTCGTCGGGTTTCGGTTACCCGACAGGCCATCCTTCGCCGTGTTCGGCGTTCGCAAAATAGTAGACGCTTTAGTTAAGGAAAGTGGCGATTATTTCAACTTTTCTTTGGATTTGTTCATTTATCCATAATTCTGCGTATTTCTATTACTTTATGCAGTTTAGCCACTTTATTGTGTGAAAGTAATGTTTCCGTTCTGTTACAGGCGTCCCCGCCCTGAATAAAACGACCCCACCGGTCCCGATATATGCACTTAGGCGGCGATGTACTTGCCGTCCTGAATCACATAGGCCGTAGCGGGCTTTTCGACCTGGCCCTCGTCATTCCACGTCAGCTCACCCGTCAGGTCCTCGATCTTGATTTTGCGCATGGTCTTGGTCGGCTGGTTGATAAAGCTCGTGGAGGAGTCGTCCTTAAAGGTCTCGGTATCGACGATGTCGAGCTTGGATGCCTTGGCCTGCTCGGCAAAGGCATCGGCGATCTCGCCCGAGACGGCGACGGCGGCACCGGTGGTGACGGGGCCGACGAGCGCCTGCATGCCCCAGTCGCACAGGGCAAACCTTATGGCGCAAACGTTGACAGTTTGTTACGGAGTTCCGTTTGTAGCGAGCATGTTTCCAATGTTTCCGCAGCGTTTCGGGGGTGCCGTTTTGTGCGACTCCTGTTGCCTGGCGAGCACGCGTTCTCGGTTCACGCTAGAATGCACTCAACCTTTAAGCGATTTATCCATCCATGAGATGCACGAAGGAGCTATCTATGAGCGAACCCCTGCGCACCGTGAACGTCGGTCTGATCGGTCTGGGAACCGTCGGCGGCGGCGTGGCGCGTCTGATCAAGAGCCACCACGATGAGTACCTGGCAGCCTACGGCATCGACCTTAAGCTGACCCGCGCCTGCGCGCTTGCCTGGGAGCAGGCCGAGGCGGCAGGCA
>CALLSB010000126.1:0-19388 GCA_938014225.1 uncultured Collinsella sp.
TCTTTGAATTCGATATAGGCCATCGATCGGTTCCCATCTGGTCGGATAACTCTTTAGTATTACCCATTTCGCACCGACCAAAAAGGGACAGGTTCATTTTGGCAGGTTTTATATGGGGAAACGGCAGCTATAGATGAGGCGCCGGGGAGGCAGAGAAATCATCGATTGGGTCAGGCCGACCGCCAAACACAACGCACGCATCTCAATCTGTCAGCCAAATCATTCGAACAGCTGTTCGTTTCTATGATATGATTCAGCTATCTAAGCAGGCCAATACGCAGAAAGGCGGCCAACATGGCGTTCGACTTTAAGAAGGAATGCAAGGAGCTCTACAAACCTGCAAGCAAGCCGAGTATCGTAACTGTCCCGCCTATGAGCTACGTTGCCGTTCGCGGCAAGGGCGACCCAAATACCGAAGGTGGCGAGTATCAAAACGCCCTGCCGCTGCTTTACGGAATCGCCTATACCGTCAAGATGTCGAAGAAAGGCTCAAGGAGTATCGAGGGCTATTTCGACTTTGTGGTACCGCCGCTCGAGGGTTTCTGGTGGCAAGACTCCCCGAGCGGCGACATCGATTATGTACGCAAGGACGATTTCAACTTTATCTCGTGCATCCGCCTACCCGATTTCGTCACCCGAGATGACTTTGACTGGGCAGTCGTGGAAGCCACGAACAAAAAGAAACTGGACTTTTCTGCCGTCGAGCTGCTTAAAGTTGACGAGGGTCTCTGCGTTCAATGCATGCACACCGGGCCCTACGACAACGAACCGGCGACCGTAGACGCTATGCATGAATACACGACCGAGCAGGGCTATGTCCCCGACTTCTCAGATACCCGTTTACATCACGAAATCTATCTTTCCGATCCACGCAAGTGTGCGCCGGAGAAACTTAAGACTGTGGTTCGTCATCCTATCAAGCGCGCTGAATAGCGTGGAGCGTCATTTCACGCGCTGGGTTTTAAGCCAGCCAACCAGCCGCCTCCTAGGCCGTCCGGTAATTATCTTGACGCGGCCCGTCGCATCTTATAAGTTTGTTTTGCTAAAGCTGGAAAGCCTCTCAACGATGCGCAACTCCAGCTCTTTTTATATCAAGAGGCTTAAATGAAATACCAGAAGCCGCGGATATCCATCAACGAACAAATAGCACTATTGACAGAAAACAAGGGTCTTGAGTGCTCTGATCAAAGCGAACTCGAGCGAGCTTTGGTCGAAGCCAACCACTACAGACTGTCGGCCTACTGGTTTCCCTACAAAACCAAATGTAAGTCCGGGATTACCATCTTTCGCGAAGGCACAACATTCGAAACCATCATCTACACGTATGAATTTGACCGAGCCCTCCGGCAGTTAATGTTTGATGCGGTCGGCAGTGCGGTCGGCAGAATTGAGATCTACCTCAGAAGCAGAATTGCCTATCTTGCCTCTGAGGAACGCGGGCCTTTCTGTTACCCAGATGTCGCCATAACGAGGCTCAACTCGGCATGCCCGTCGAGCTCTGCGCCGCACTGGGCTACGCAGCCGTCTTTGGCAGCGCCACCAACACGCTGCTCGCGACCATCCTTATCGGTTGCGAGGTCTTCGGTTTCGGTAATCTGCCGGCGTTCTTCATCGTCTGCGTTGTGGCTTACCTGTTCAACATGGATAAGTCCATCTACGCCCTGCAGGAGCGGGCGTAGATCGATGTCCAGGCAGGTGGTCTCAGCCGGAAACGGCGTCCCACTCTGAGGCTGTATTCCGGGACACGGTTTCCGCTTGGAACGCCATTCGGAAAGCGCATCCCGCTTTAAAACGGAATTCCGGGACGTAGTTTCCGTCTGAGCCTCCATTCGGAAAGCATGTCCCGTTCTTTCACGGCATCTTGGCTATGCAAAGTGCTCGAGCGTTACTCCTCGTACGCGCCCTCAAGCCGCAGCAGCCACTCCTTGCGGTCGAGGCCGCCGGCATATCCGTTGAGCGAACCATCGGCGGCAACCACGCGATGGCACGGCACAATAATCGAAATGGGATTACGCGCGACCGCGGCCCCCACGGCACGGGGAGACGCAACGGGTGCTTCGTTTCCCGGTACACGATGTCGAGCCGCAACACGCTGGGCGATCTCACCATACGTAGCGACCTCGCCACGCGGGATAGAAAGCAGCTCAAACCAAACCTCGCGCTGAAACGCCGTACCAATCATATGCAACGGCGGCGTAAACCGAGGCTCCTGCCCCGCAAAATAAGCATTCAGCCAAGCCCAAGAACGCTCAAGTACCGACGAGGCAGCACCGTTTGTCGGATTCACCGAAGACATGCCGCCAGCACCAGAAACCGCATCGGCGCCTTCAACATGTTCGGGATCTTCTTTGAGAAGCGTGGAGCCAAAGTGCTCCTGCCCCTCAAACCAAAGCCCCGTCAAACCGCGGCCATCAGCGGCAAGCAGGATTTCGCCCAAAGGCGAAGCAAACGTCGTCGTGACCACCAGCGGCTCCTTTCAAAACTCCGCAAACATAATACCGCGAACTGTGCAGACAACCCCAATCGACCCCAAAGTCACCCAAAGCAGCAGGCGTGCAGCGCCGCAGCTGCCGCACGACCCCAAAGTCCCCAAAGGCGGCAGGCGCGAAGCGCCGAGGCCGCCGCCGGGACTAGGGCCCACAACAGCCGCGCGCCCCCACATCAGCCCAGCGGCCCCAACCAACAACGGCCCCATCGCAGACTGCTCGCAGCCGAGTCACCGCAGGCGGGGGCCGGGCTTAGCTTTCAGAACACTCCGCAGACCAGTGTGGCGCCTTGTCCGCGGCTCCGAAGGAGCAGGACAAGGCGCCACACATGGTCGAGGACGTTCTGAAAACTAAGCCCGGCCCCCGCCGGACAGGTCAACTTACTCGCAGAGCAGCTTAGCGATCTGGACGGCGTTGGTTGCCGCGCCCTTACGGATTTGGTCGCCGCAGCACCAGAAGGTGATGCCACGCGCGGCCTCGGGGTTCGAGATGTCGCGGCGTACGCGACCGACCCAAATCAGGTCCTGGTCGGAGGTGTCCATCGGCATGGGGAAGCGGTCGTGCGCATCCTCGGCGCTCATGTCGTCAACCAGCTTGACGCCCGGAGCGGCAGCCAGCGCAGCGCGGGCCTCCTCGACCGTAATGTCGCGCTCGAACTCGAGCGTAATGCTCTCGGAATGCGAGCGCAGCACAGGCACGCGCACGCAGGTGCAGTTCACGCGCAACTCGGGCAGGTGCATAATCTTGCGGCCCTCGTTTTGCAGCTTCATCTCCTCGGAGGTAAAGCCCTCCTCTTTGACGCCGCCAATCTGCGGAATCAGGTTGCTCGCGAGCTGGGCGGCAAACGCGCGCGGCTCGGGAATCTCCTCGCCACGGCCCAGGGCGGCCAGCTGAGCCTCGAGCTCGGCCATACCGGGGGCGCCAGCACCCGAAGCCGCCTGGTACGTCGAGACGATCATGCGCTTCACGCCAGCGAGCTGATGCAGCGGCCACGTGGGAACCAGGCCGATAATGGTCGCGCAGTTGGGGTTGGCGATAAGGCCGTGATGCCACTTGATATCGTCGGCATTGATCTCGGGCACGACCAGCGGCACCTCGGGATCCATGCGGAAGGCGTGGCTGTTGTCGACCACGACGGCGCCGCGCTTGACGGCCTCGGGCAGTAGCTCCTTCGCGATGTCGTCGCCGGCGGCTCCAAGCACAATGTCACAGCCCTCAAAGGCCTCGGGACAAGCCTCTTCGATCACGATCTGCTCGCCGCGGAACTCGACGGTCTTGCCCGCAGAACGCGCGCTCGCCAGCAGCTTGAGCTTGCCAACCGGGAACTCCTGCTCGTTTAGGCACTCGAGCATCTGGGTGCCCACGGTTCCCGTCGCGCCCAAAATAGCAACCGTGTACTGTTTCATGCTTCCCCCTTTAAAGGTTATGGCTTTTGCCCGCACGCCGAGCAGGCCGATTATTGTTGCCAGTGTATACAAGAACGGGGCGGACACGAAACCCGCCCCGTCGAAACGAAACCGAAATGAAACGCCCCGCCGTAGATTTTTGAGACATGACCCCAAAATCTACCGAGCAGTCGCTACTTTTTGAGCGAAGCCAGAGCGGGATCGACCGGCGCGGGAGCCTCCAGGTCGGAGACCTTCACAATGCCGTTCTCGTCGGAGAAGGCACGGTAAATGGTCCGAATCGCCAGGTCGAAGTCTTTCTCCTCGACACCGATGATGATATTGATCTCGTCGCAGCTCTGCGAAATCATACGCACGCTCACGCCAGCCTGGCCAAGCATGCCAAACAGGTGGCCCGAGATGCCGGCACGACCGCGCAGGTTACGGCCGACGGTCGCGATAAGTGCCAGACCCTCGACAACCTCGATCTCGAGCGGCTCGACCTCCTGCTGAATGTCGCCCACGAGCGAGTACAGTGAATCGTGAACGTCCCGCTCCTGCACCACGGCGCCAAAGCGGTCGACACCGGTGGGCATGTGCTCGACGGAAACGTCATAGCGCTCGAACACCGAAAGCGCACGGCGCATAAAGCCGACGCGGGGCTTGGTGCGGTCGCGGGCGACGTTGATGGCGACAAAACCGCGCTTGCCGGTCACGCCGGTAATGATGGGCTCCGCCTCGCCTTCATCAGCCGTCTCGCTAATGATGGTGCCGGGGTCCTGCGGCGCATTGGTGTTCTTGATGACCAGCGGAATGCCTGCCTCGCGCACGGGGAACACGGCTTCCTCGTGCAGGACGCTTGCGCCCATGTACGAAAGCTCGCGCAGCTCCTCGTAGGTAACGCGCGCAATGGGCTGAGCCTCCGGAACAATACGCGGATCCGCAGAATAGAAACCCGAGACGTCGGTCCAGTTCTCGTAAAGGTCGGCGCCCAGGCACTTAGCCAAAATCGAGCCCGAGATATCGCCGCCGCCACGATCGAGCAGCTTGATCTGGCCCTCACGCGTCGCGCCGTAGAAACCGGGCATAACAAAGCCGCCCTGCTGGCCGTACTCCTGCACCAGCTCGGAGGTGCGGTTCATGCTGAGCGTACCGTCGTGATGGAACGCCACAACCGTCGCGGCGTCCAGGAACGGCAGACCCAAGTACTCGGCCATCAGGCGAGCGGTGAAGTACTCGCCACGGCTCACAAGCTCCTCGGTGGAGTAGCCGCCCGAGCGGGCGCGCTCGGCAAAGGCCGCGAACTCCTCGCGGATGGGATAGGTGAGCTCCAGCTCGTCAGCGATATCAAAATAACGCTGGCCGATGTCCTCGAGCAGCTCCTCACACGACACGTGGTACTTAACGTGCGCATTAACCAGGTAGAGCAGGTCAGTCACCTTGGTGTCGCCCTTAAAGCGGCGACCGCAGGCGGAAACCACCACAAAACGGCGAGCCGGGTCGGCATCGACGATGGCCTTAATCTTCTTAAAGTGTTCGGCGTCGGCGACCGACGAGCCGCCAAACTTGGCAATCTTAATCATGGGCTGGAGGTTACCTTTCTAAAAAGCCTCTGCGAACCTATTTTGCGTGCTCTGATACCATGGTTTCACCGATTGGGACCAAGGCATCCGAGGAGCAGTGTTATATGGGAACTTATCATAGTACACGAGGACGCACTTTATCGTGCTCAAGTAAGGTGGCAATCCGCACCGGCATCGCTCCCGACGGGGGTTTGTTTGTCTCGGACGAGCTCGGCACCCAGCAGGTCGATATCAGCTCGCTTGCAGATAAATCGTACTTTGAAATCGCTCAAGATGTGTTGGGAATGTTACTGAATGATTACACGGCCGAAGAAATTTCGGCGTGTGTCGACGAGGCATACCGTGGCACGTTCGCGAGTGAAGAGGTTACGCCGCTCGTCAGACTCGACGATGCGCCGGGCGCTGATGCCCCTCAGACCTATGTTATGGAGCTCTTTGGCGGCCCCACGAGTGCCTTTAAGGACGTCGCCCTGCAGATGCTCCCCCGCCTGATGGCCCGCACCTCCGCCAAGGACGGCGGCGCCGAGCGCATCATGATCGTCACCGCCACGTCGGGCGACACCGGCAAGGCCGCACTCGCCGGTTTTGCCGACGCTCCGGGCACGGGTATTACCGTCTTTTATCCCGAGGGCAAGGTCAGCCGCGTCCAGAACCTGCAGATGTCCACGCAGGAGGGCGATAACGTCGCCGTCTGCGGCATCCGCGGCAACTTCGACGACGCCCAGAGCGCCGTCAAGCGCATCTTTGCCGATAAGGAGCTTGCCGAGCGTCTTGAAGCCGCCGGCACCGTGCTTTCGAGCGCCAACTCCATCAACGTCGGGCGCCTGGTGCCGCAGGTCGTCTACTACTTTGCCGCCTATGCGCAGCTGCTGCGCGCCGGCGCCATCGAGGCCGGCGATGCCGTGGAGTTCTGCGTGCCGACCGGCAACTTTGGCGATATCCTGGCCGGCTACTACGCCAAGCGCATGGGTCTGCCCGTCGCCAAGCTCATCGTCGCGAGCGACAAGAACAACGTGCTCGCTGACTTCCTGACCACCGGCGTCTACGACCGCAACCGTCCGTTCTTCACGACCATCTCGCCGTCGATGGACATCCTCATCAGCTCCAACCTGGAGCGCATGCTGTACTTCCTGTCCGATGGCGACTGCGAGCTCGTTGCCGGCCTTATGGAGCAGCTTGCCCAGACCGGCCGCTACGAGGTGCCCGCCGACCTGCTGGCAAAGATTCAGAGTATCTTTGGCTGCGGTTGGGCCAGCGAGGACGAGGTTCGCGCTGCCATCAAGAGCTGCTGGGACGCAAACGGCTACGTGATCGACCCGCACACCGCTTGCGGCTATCACGTCTTTGAAAAGGTCGCTCCCGCCGAGGACGCCAAGGCCCGCGTGCTGCTTTCGACCGCCAGCCCCTACAAGTTCCCGCGCGCCTGCTGCGACGCCCTGGGCCTCGACGTTCCCGAGGATGATTTTGAGGCTATGCGCGTACTCGAGCAGGCAACCAACACGGTTGCCCCGGTCCAACTCGCCGAGCTCGAGTCCAAGCCCGTCCGCTTCGAAGACGTCTGCGACGTCGATGAGATGACCAGCTACGTCGAGTCCGCAGCAAAACGAATGAGCACCAACTAGATCCCTTATTAAGCGCCGGCGAAAGCCGGCGCACCTTCTTTCATCAGATAACCCCCGGGATGATGACGAGCATGCGAGCGGGTCTGGCCGTCGCGAGTTCCGCACGAGCCGGAAAGCACTTAATGTGCTTTCCGAGCGAGCCAGGACTGCCCGAGCAGCGAACTAAACGGCCAGACCCGCCCAGGAGGACCCACATGATCAAAATCACCGTCCCAGCAACCAGCGCCAACCTAGGCATTGGCTACGACACCCTCGGCATGGCCGTCAGCCTCTACTCGCACTTTACCTTCGAGCGCGCTGACAAACTCACCATCGCCGGATGCCCCGAAGAGTTCCAAAACGAGAACAACCTGGTCTACGTGAGCTTTGTGGATGCGCTGGCCGCATGGGGCGAGCCGGCCTTCCCCGTCGCCATCGACATTCAGACTGACGTTCCCGTCGCTCGTGGCCTGGGCTCCAGCTCCACCTGCGTTGTCGCTGGTATCATGGCCGCCGCCGCGTTGACGGGCCACACCGTCGACCGCGCCGAGCTCGTCCGCATTGCCACCGAGGTCGAGGGCCATCCCGATAACGTCGCCCCCGCTATCCTGGGCGGCGCCGTCTGCTCCTTTACGCCGACCGATTCGCTCCCCCAGTGCCTGCGCTACGAGGTGAGCGATCGCTTGCGTTTTATTACCGTGATTCCACCTTACGAGGTGCACACGAGCGAGGCACGCAAGGTCGTACCGCAGGAGATTCCACTCTCCACCGCCGTGTGGCAGATGGGCCGCATCGCCGGCATGACGCGCGGTCTTGAGTCCGGCAACCTCGACCTGATTGCCGCCGCCAATGACGACCGCATCCAGGAACCCTATCGTCGCCGTCTGATTCCCGACTACAACGCCGTGCGCGACACCTGCCTTAACGGCGGCGCCAAAACCATCTGGATCAGCGGTTCGGGCTCGACCCTTATGGCCGTGACCGACGACACCATCGTGGCAAAGTTCCTGCAGGTCAAGCTACGCGAGCAGTTCCCTAAGTGTGATACGCATATCCTCACGTGCGACACCGAGGGCGCTCAAATCGAGTACCTGTAGACATCCTCCTCATATACCTGTCCGGGACGGTCGGGATGTTCCCTCAAAATCGTCCTCGCGCATGAAGGCCCCTTGTCCTGCTCCTACGGAGCGACGGACAAGGGGCCTTCGCGCTGCGGAATGATTTTGAGGGAACATCCCGACCGTCCCTGCGCCTACCTTGCTGAGGATGTCTACAGGGACCCACGCTTTGAAGGGGCGCTGGGCCGATAGTTTGGCTTTTTATTGATAGGGGCTCTTGCTAGGCTGGAGCACTTCCTAGGGGCGGGCATCGGCTGCGTTCTTGGTTTACGCTGCGCTGGTTTCTTTGTATTCGAAGACTGGTTCTAGGAGGTCTTCGATGTTGCAGTGGAGGGCTTTTGCTATAGCTCTTACGGTTGTTACCGAGGCCTCGTTGATGTTTCGTTGGCGCTGTTCGTACATTTGGATTGAGCGGAGTGATACGCCCGATTCGTATGCCAAGTCTTGTTGGGTTTTCTTAAGCCTCTTTCTTGCTAGTGCTAGCTTGGTTTGACGAGGTGTTTTCTTCGCCATATCGCAAACAAGACTCGCCACACGTTCCTCTGAGGCTTCATGCCAGGGGTAGTACAGGTTGCGCAGCGCGTCAAACGGAACGACATGCAGCAGATCTTCGAAAGACTCTCCTAGGCGCCACTGCAGGTATGCCAGCATCCAGCCCGCCCAATATTCCGGCGTCTTCTCAAATCGATAGGTACAGTCCGGTATAGGCCCGTTTTGATAGCCCGACCTTTCGGCGATAAGCGCGAACAGCTCAACACCCGATTTTCCCGACACTACCCATGCATTGCCGCGCTCAAACTCTCGAGCAACCCCGCTCAGGCAAAAGAGTTCAGCAACTTCCGATCCTTCTGCTCCGTAATCGTTAACGGCATAGTCGAAGCAATCCCCGAGGTTGTTCATTGCGTCCTCAAGGTAATAGACGGGGTATGTCCTACTCGGCCCACAATCCGTTAACTCTTGGATCATTTAAATCAACCCTCCCTGCCATCAAATCCCTAATGTCGACACCATCAGAGTCAAATCCGTTTACCGTATCCAGGTACTTTCGTCGAGCGTTCTGTTCTCGCTCAAATCGTTTGGGATAAAACTCGGCTCCTGAGGCCTGCTTCCAATCGCGGAACCTGATCGCCGAGAACGCGCGCTCACTCATAAGCGCATATTGAATGCCCAAATCCCCCAAAAACATAATGCGCTGCAGTTGCCTGAGCGAAATCATGCCGTTAACGAACTGTCTTGCAAACGAAAAGTAGGAATCGTCAGCGCGATAGCCTCGAATGACGTCATAAGGAGAAATATCAATCAGGCAGTTGTCCAGCAAATACCGAAGTCCTTCGCGTGCCAGCGGCGTCGAGACATTAAACTCCCGGTTGTCGGCCAAAATCGCAAGCCAATTGAGGATTGAAAACTCCCCAGACTCTAAATCCAAGACCGAAAGACCATCTAAATCAAGCTCATATCGATTGGCAATGCCATCAGACTCGGTTCGACATGCCCACTCCATTGCCATTTCCTCATGCGGTGTGCAATAAAACCCGCGCCCATAGTCATTGAATTGCCTACATTTATCCAGCGATGGATGCTCGACAACAACGTCCGATCCGTGCCATAACTCCATATCGACCTCCAAACAAAAATATCACCCCAGTGATAGTGTACCAACAACTATCACTGGGGTGATATAGATAGATGCAAACTATTGCCTGCCATGAGCCCTTACTAGAGACAAGCCTCGGCGATGCGCTTTTTGAGTTCGTCGATGCCGGTGCCGGTCTGGGAGCTTGTAATGATTACGTTCTCGGCCGGGACGTTGAGCTGCTTTTTGATGGCTGCTGCCTGGCGGGCCTGCTGGGTGCGGCTGAGCTTGTCGGCCTTGGTGAGGCAGACGATAAAGTTGAACTCGTTGCCCTGCAGGTAGTCGATCATGTCATGATCGAGCTTACTGGGGTCGTGGCGAATGTCCACCAGCGACACGACCAGGTTAAAGCTGCGCTCGGAGTCGAAGAAGTCGCCGATGAGCTCGGCCCAGCGGTCGCGCTCAGCCTTGGAACGGCGGGCGAAACCGTAACCCGGCAGGTCGACAAAGTGCACGTCGTCGGCCTCGAAGAAATTGATGTTGCTCGTCTTGCCCGGCGTGCTCGAAACCTTGACCAGGTTCTTGCGGCCGAAGAGCTTGTTCATGATGGAGGACTTGCCCACGTTGGAGCGGCCCACAAAGCTCACCTCGGGACAGGTGGACTCGGGAATCTGCGAAACCTTGCCGTAGCTGGCGACGAACTTGGCAAGCTGATAGTTAATGGAATCGGCCATGGACACTCCTTGGTCGTAGGTTTTTACAAAACGGGCGTGCTATTGCGCGGCGGCGATACGACGAACGATGTCAAGCGTGATGCCGCTCGCGGTGCGAGCGTACTCGTCCAGACCGAACTCGCGCTCGCAAAACGCGTCATATGCCTCGTCACAATTATCGCTGATAGCGCGCAGCACCAGGCAATCGACACCATTCTTGGCCGCGATGTGCGCAATTGCCGCGCCCTCCATCTCGACGCAATCGGCATGCGTGGCCTCAATCGCAGCGTTACGCATGGCGTCACCCGTAACAAAGCGGTCGCCCGTGGCGATAGTGCCACACAGGAACTGCTTGGGGTCCTTCTCCGCAGAATTCTCATCCGCCGAGGCATCCACAAATCCATGCTCGGCAAGCACGGCGGCGGCAACATCAGCCAACGCCGGCGTCGAGACAAACTCCTCGAGCCCCGGCGCGGACTCGGCGATGAGCGCCGTGTCGGTATCGAGATAGCGCAGGCACTTGCCTATAACCACGTCGTTAATATGGAGCTTAGGGTTTAGGCCACCCGCAATGCCCGAAAACACAACGGCCTGCGGGGCATATTTGCTGATGAGATGCTGCGTTGCCGCCGCGGCGTTTACGGTTCCCATGCCAGCGGTCGTAGCAACAACGGACAAACCGTCGAGCTCGCCGCTGACAACGGTCAAGCCCGCCTCTTGTGCCACACGAGCGCCGTTCAGTTCTTCTTTAATCTGCGCAACCTCTTTTTCGAGTGCACCGATGATTGCGATGGTAGACATACCATCCCCCAAACCCGTGAAAACTGCTATCCACGGTATGGTACCAGCATTTTGACTCAACCGCGCAATACGAAGCCGCTAGACCACCGCAGCGCGGGTATCGTAGAGGAGCAAATTGACTTGCTAGCCGATGGCGTTTTTTAGCTCCGCGCGGCGCTTTTTCATGCCCGTCATGACAGCGTTGCGCAGCTCGGGCATGCGCGCGGTATCCATCTGGGGCACGCCCTCAAGCTTATAGGGAATGCCCAGTTGCTCGTACTTGACGACGCCCATCGTGTGATACGGCAGCATCTCCAGGCCGACCACGTTATGCCACGGGGCAATCAGGCGACCGAGCGCCTCGCACTCCTCCACCGTATCGGTAATGCCCGGCACCACCACGTGGCGGATAACGATCTTAATCTTGCGACGGGCAAGCTCATCGCCAAACGCCAGGATGCGCGCAGGATCGCATCCGGTCAACTTTTTGTGCTCAACCGGATCGGCATGCTTAATGTCGAGCAGCACCATGTCGGTCTCGTTGAGAACGGCATCGAACTTCTCGGGATGGTTGGGGTCAAACGCATATCCGCAGCTGTCAAGGCAGGTATGCACGCGGCCATCGGGATTGTTGTGCATTGTACGGAACAGGTCGGCCAAAAACTTGGGCTGCAGAAGCGGCTCGCCACCCGAAACCGTAATTCCGCCGCTGCGGTAAAACTCATGGTTACTCTGGAACTCGTCCATGAGGTGTTCAACGGTCACCATGGTGCCGCCGTTAACCGACCAGGTATCGGGATTGTGACAATACGCGCAGCGCATGGGACAGCCCTGGACAAACACTACGAAGCGGATGCCGGGACCGTCAACCGTACCCATTGTCTCGATTGAATGTACGCGGCCTAGGGCAAATGCGGAGTCCTCGGGACGAGCGTCCACACCCTCGAGCGTCATCTCAGCCATTCCCGCTACCTTGCCTCTCATTGCTTTTAGTTACATAAATGCCAGAGCCATTCTAGCCCATACGCATGATGGTGAAACGGTTTAGTGGTCAATTGGGTTGTTCTATTTGGCCCCAGCAAGAGCGGCGGGAGGGTCATCGCAACCTGCCCGCCGCCGTGGCAATAGTAATCGATAGACGCCAGGCCTTACGCCTTGAGCGTGAGCACCGCACCGAAGGCGGTCGGGCCGCAATGGCTCGAGATGACACCGCCGACCTGGGTCCAGGCAACGTCCTTAAAGCCCAGGTCGTGCGCATAGACCTCCATGTCGTCGCGCAGCTCCTGGGAAAGGCCCACCGAATACGCCAGGCCAATGTGCGAGTAGTCAATCTCGCCCTTCGCAACCATGTGGTCAATAAAGGCGCGGGCGCACTTGAGCATAGAGCCGCGAAACTTCTTAGTCGCCACGAACTTGCCACCCGTCACCTCAATGCAGGGCTTAATCTTGAGCAGGTGGGCGCCAAGGAATGCCACGTTGGACAGACGACCGCCTGCCTTAAGGAAGGCTAGGTCGGTAGGAACAAAGCCCAGCAGCACACGATCCATGACGGAATTCGTAAAAGCAAAGATCTCGTCGACGGTGGCATCGGGGTGAGCCTCGATGTATTTGGCGGTCTCGACGACAACGAGCGACTGGCCCACCGAGACAAAACGCGTGTCCATGGAGAACACGTAGTCGCGGCCCTTAGCTGCAATCTTGGAGGACTGATGCGAGCAGGTCGTGGCCTCGGAGTACGCAAGATGCAGAATGGTCGCATCGGGCTGCTCGGCATGGATACGGTCGTACACGTGAGCAAAATCTGCCGGCGCACAGCCGCTGGTCTTGGGCATCACGCCAAACTCGTTGCAGCGCGAATAAATCTCAAGCGGATCGATCGAACCGTCCTCGACGGTCTCGTCAGCAATCGTGACATGCATGGGCACGCGCACGATGCCGTAGCGCTCGCAGAGCTCTGGCGTCACATCCGAACCAGATTCAACCACGATTACGTATTTGCCCATTCTTATCACGACCCATCTCGACGTTGGTTTTTCAATATGTGACGCACGTGCCGCCGCACTGTTGCACAACGGCGTCCAAGCGCCAAAGAGACGCCGCCCCTTGCACACAACAAAGGACAGCGTCTCCCTGGAAAACTCCGTGCATCCTGAGATTCTACACGGTTTATTAAGGAGTGTTACTTATTCCGCAAACGGTCGCTATACGCGATAAACGGTAGCTGGCCGCGGTAACTGCGACACATTCCGCCCAGCAAGTCCAATCGTACTCCATGCACGGTTAATGCACGAGGCGGTAGAAATTCATCGATACCGCACCCTCGGCGTGCAGCTCCATCGCCGGAACCGCCGGCGAATAGGTCCGGCTCGTAAGTGCTGCCTCGCCGCCATTTGCAAAAATCTCGGCCATCGTAGTGTCCGAAAGCACGCGCAGGTCGCGAAGCTCGCTGAGCTCGATCGACCTCTGGTCGCGCCCATAGCCTTCGTCACCCATGTCGAGGGTAAGCATCCCGTCTGCATAGCGCACAAAGACACCCTTGCGGATTTCGAGCTCGATCACCTGGGCGCCCTCACAGGAAACCACAAGATCAAACAGGCGGCCCGGCTCCTCAACGGTTTCACCGCCTGTCGCGCAAACGCAGTCGCCACGCATCCTCTCAATCTCGTGCACCGGCTGCTGACAGAGCTTACCATCGCGCATGCTCAGTTCTCTCGGCACCGTCAACGCGCACTGCCACCCGCGTGCCACCGTCGGGCTTTTTGCCGTCGCATCGGGGCAACCCGACCACCCGATCATCAAGCGCCGACCCGCAGCATCCTCAAAAGACTGCGGTGCGTAGAAATCAAAGCCGGCATCGACCATCGGGGGCATGCCCTGCCCGGCGATCTTAAAACTCGGCGCCTCCCAATCGGCCTCGATGGGAAACCACACGCACTGGTGCGGATTGCGGTAACGCCATCCATCGGCGGACACACCCTGCGGACAGCAAACGAGAATAAGCTCACCATCGAGCTCAAACAGATCGGGGCACTCCCACATAAAGCCAAACTTCTCGCCCAACTCAATGCGCGTCGCATAGCTCCAGTCCTCTAGATCGCTCGAGGTATAGACAAGCACGCAGCCGCGGTCGTCTTTCGTACGAGCGCCCAGAACCATGTAGTAGATACCATCGTGTTCAAGGATTTTGGGATCACGCACGTGCGTACCGATATCGTCGGGGTAATCGACCGGCCCAACAGCCATGCGCTTCTCGCCCAATTCGTCGGGGTTCTCGGCAACCACATGAATCTGGTTTTGCTCACGGCCCGTCAACACGTAGTCGTAATCATCGCGGTCAAAGTGCTTGACGTTGCCGGTATAGA
Source organism: uncultured Collinsella sp. (assembly GCA_938014225.1). Classification (GTDB taxonomy): domain Bacteria; phylum Actinomycetota; class Coriobacteriia; order Coriobacteriales; family Coriobacteriaceae; genus Collinsella. Next base: position 14,602 of record CALLSB010000126.1, read on the forward strand.
AGTAGTGAATCTTGCCGTCGTGTACAAAGGCAGAACCAGAATACGCTCCGCTCGAATCCAAATCGGAATCGGGGAACAGCACAGGGCCGCGATTCTCGTACGTCACAAAATCCTTTGTTGTCAGATGATTCCAAAGCACTGGACCGCCATGCGCAGCATCGAATGGATCGTATTGGTGATAGATGTGATACGTATCACCGATCTGCACCAAACCGTTGGGGTCGTTGAGCCAGCCAAGCTCAGGCTCCACATGGAACAGGAGCCTATCGGGGTCGGACGCGATGCGACCCGCCGTCTCATCCTGTCCGGCACGCCACTGCTCATAGTCCGCGCGTGTCACCTTATTTTTTTGATTAAACATCGCCGTTGACTTTCTCGTCTATGGGGAAGGACGCTCGACTCACACGAGTCGAACGCCCTTCCCCAAATGGACTTATCCTCAGATTACGCTGAACGGCTCAACTAGAAGCTGACATCGAAGCCAGCACCAGCGCCCTCTTCATCAGTGGTCGGCACGCCCTTTGCCTTGTTGTAGGCAAAGATCAAGACGATCGGCACGATAAAGGCGATGAGATTGCCAGCCACATACCACACGAGCGTCTCGGGCGTGACGATGAGCAGGCCAAGCACGCCGGTCAGACCCTGACCGATGGCGCGCACCTCAAAGAGCTTCACGAAGGCACCGCCGCAGCCTGCACCGATGCAAGCGCAGATGAACGGGATGATCGAGTAGCGCATGTTTGCAGCAAAGATTGCGGGCTCGGAGATACCGACCAGCGTCGGGATAAAGGACGACATGCAGATGTTGCGCTCTTTGGAATGCTTCTTGTGAATGAGGTACATGCCGATGGCGCCGCCGCCCTGGGCGATGATGGAAACCGACCAGATAGCCTGGATGTAGTTGAAGCCGGTCGTGGCAACGAGGTTTGCCTCGATACCCTGGATGAACTGATGCGTACCGGTAACGACGAGCGGCTGCAGGAACGCGGCGAAGACAAAGGCGCCAAAGACGCCCATCCTGTTGTACAGGACATCGATTACGCCAGCGAGGACGTCGCCGATCAGGTTGCCGAGCGGGCCGAACACGGTGAACAGGGCAACGTTAGCAAGAATCAGGGTAACGGTCGGGACAAAGACAAACGAGACGACCTCGGGGATGTACTTCTGGGCAATCTTTTCGACCTTGGCCATAAACCAGGCAGTCAGGATTGCAGGGAACACGCCGCCCTGGAAAGCAACCATGGGAATGGAGAGCGGACCAAAGTTCCAGTACTCAGCACCCGTCGGGTCCATAACGAACGTGTTGCGGTTCATAAGGCTCGGGTGAACCATGACGATACCGACGAGGATGCCCAGAATCGGGTTACCGCCAAAACGCTTCACCGCGCTGTACATAACCAGGACAGGCAGGTAGTCAAACGTGGTGGCGATAATGGCAAAGAAGCTTGCGAGGTTCTTGAGGAACTCGCTGTGATCGGCGAGGCTGCCTTCCATGCCAAAGAGGCCGTTGGCAACGATCAGCGACTTAAGGCCGATGATGATTGCAGCGCCGACGAAGGCGGGAATGATGGGGATAAAGATGTCCGAGAATACCTTGAGGACCGAGAAGAACTTGCCCTTCTTGTCCGCCTCAGCGCCCTTGACCTCGGAAGCACTGATCTCCTTAACGCCCGTCAGAGCCATAAACTCATCGTAAACCTTGTTGACGGTACCGGTACCGAAGATGATCATGAGCTGGCCGCTGTTGTACAGCACGCCCTTGACGCCATCGATGTTCTCGAGCTCGGCCTTGTTGTATTTGCTCGTATCCTTGAGCACCAGACGCAGACGGGTCACGCAATGCGTGGCGCCCTCGATGTTCTCCAGTCCGCCGACGTTGTCGACGACTTGCTGGGACACTGCCTTGTAGTCCATGTTCCTCTCCATTCCTTTTCTAAATCATAAAACGGTTCGTTGCCGCTACAGAGACGCGATCGTTGCGTTTGCGCACTTGAGCGCACCGTCGGTGACGGTAAGCGCCACACCCTGGCCCTGCTTGTTGCAGAAGCGAGCGTTGAGCGCAACATCATCGACAAAGATGGTCGCGATGTCGTCGTCGACGACCAGACGCACATGGTGAGTGCCCTCGCCCTTAAAGAACAACGGACGCTCGAGGCCCATGTTGTTGACCTGGAACCACGGGTACTGGGGAGCCGGCGTGAACTCGAGCTTGCCCTCGCGCAGGTTGGCGCGGAACTCATAGGCAAGACCGGTCTCGGCGTCCTCGGCAAGCTTCACCGAGAAGCCGGCAGCGTTACCGCCGAGCTCAATGTCGGCATCGAGCAAGTAGGTGGAGCCGGCATCCGCGGCGAGCACCTGCTCGACCTTGCCCGACTCGCAGGAAAGCTCAAAGGTCTCGACTGCCTTAGCCTCGCCAAAGGCGCCAAGCATGCTGTCGGGGAGCTTGGTGCCGAGCGTTCCGTCGGCACGCTGAACGATCTCGAGGGGCATAAAGGTGCCACCCCATAGGTAAGAGCTGGGGTCGCCGCCCTCGTCACGCGTAGGAACCCAACCAAAGAGAACGCGACGCTCGCCATCGAATGCGGTGCGAGCGGCGTAGTACGCGCGGCCGTCGAAGGAGTCGTCAGCGGGGGTAATCCAAGGACCGTTGATGGACTTGGACATGCGGTAACGGGTCTTGTTGCCGTCGCTGTACTCGGAAAAGACGAGGTACCACCAGTCGCCCATCTTAAAGAGATCAGGCATCTCAAACATGGTGTACAGGCCCGGGTTCCACCAGTCGCCCTGGAACTCCCAGTTGGTCAGATCCTTGGAGGTGAACTTGACCAGGCGGCCGGTCATCAGACGCTTGTCCTCGCCCACACGCGTGCCGAGGATGAGCATGTACTCTTCGTTCTCCTCATTCCAAAGCACAAAGGGATCGCGCCAGTTGCGGTCATCGTAACCCTCCTGGGGCGGAAGCAGCGTCTCGGCGATGTTCTTCTCCCACTTGACGGCGTCGTCGCTCGTTGCGTGAAGAAGAACCTGCTTCATCAAGCGTGCCTTGACCTTATCGCGATTGCAACCAGTGTAGAGCGCATGGTACTTGTCGCCCACCTTAAACACCGTGCCGGCATAAACATACTGGTCGACTTCCTCGTCGCCGCCACGCTCAAGGCTCTCGCCAAAGTCTTTGTAATTGACGAAGTCCTTGGTTGTCGCGAGTGCCCAGCCAAACGGCTCTCCGAAAGGTCCGGGGTTTCGCGTGTCACGCTGATGATAGAGATAGAACGTGCCGTCCTCGCCGTACGGCATGATGTCGCCCACCCAAATTCCCTCAGGCTGGTAATACACCTTGTGCATCCGAGACTTCCTTCCCACGTGATACTAACTCGGTACAACTGCAAGATATGTCAATCGTTTTCATATGTCAAACGTTTTCACACCAATACGTCTTTTCGCAGTTCCAGTCGTCGGCAAACGGTTGACATATGCCGGCGAACGGTCATCAGAGGCGTTTGAGGAATTCTTTTGGCACGGGATGAACTACGCGGTTTTGCCCTCAATGAGTTCAACGGGGAGCTTGGTATTCGATTCGGGCTTTTCACCGTTAACAAGAGCGATGATGGATTGCGCCGCGAGCTCTCCGATGCGATCGATATCTTGACGAACGGTTGTTAAGTCAGGCATAAACGTCATAGTGCGGCGGGCGCCATCCGCGCCCACGACCTTAATATCGTCCGGAGCGCTCAAGCCGCGCTGCTTCATCACGTTAAGACAGATAGCCGCCATCGTGTCGTCTCCCGCAAAGATGCCGTCAATATCGGGGTTCTCATCGAGGATCTTCGCAACGACCGCACTCTTTTCGTCATCGGACTTAACGAACTCGACCTCACGGACAAGCGCGGGCAAACCGGCCTGCTCCACAACATCGTGGTAGGCATCGGTACGCTTATTGGCAGGCATGCGCATGCGGCTATTGTTGCGCAGGCACAAGATGCGCGAACACCCGTCATCAATCAGGCGACGCGTGGCAAGTTCGCCGATGCCATAGCTGTCGCTCGCAATCTGAACAGAGGCCTCGCCAAGGTCGCAGTCGATACCAACCAGACTCAAGCCCATCTCGGCATACGCCTCGGCACCGATATTAAGCGAGTTGACGATGACGCCATCAACCATATTGCGTCGAAGCATGTCGATATAAGAGCGCTCAAGCTCGGGTCGATTGGCGCTATTGCACAGCAGCATCTTAAAACCGTTTTCGGCCAGGGTATGCTCAATGACTTGAACCACTTGGGCATGAAACGGACTGCTGACATAGGGGACGATCATACCGATAAGATTTAGGCGACCGTTGAGCATGGCACGGGCGATATCGTTGGGCGTATAGTTGATGCGCTTCATCGCGGCATGGACCTTATCGCGGGTCTCTTGGCTAATATAGCCGCGATTATTAAGCACGCGAGATACCGTAGTAGGCGAAACCCCCGCCACCGCTGCAACTTCCTTGATGCCAGGCTTAGCCGAATCCTTAGAACGAGCGCCCTCGCGAGCCATAGCACCCTCCCCCATCAACATGTCATACGTTTACATACGAACAAAGCATACCCCAACAAGAGCGGGAAGACGGTAACAGTACAAGTAAGTAAACGACTCATCCAAATAATTAGGAGAGTTCCGCCTAAGGGGTGACTCCAAAGGACCCCACATGGCCGGTTTTGGGTTATTTTCCAAAACATCCCGCACTGATATCTTCTGTATTGAAGACGTCGATGATGCACCCGTATACCATTGACGTCGACACCATC
>CALLSB010000127.1:0-1813 GCA_938014225.1 uncultured Collinsella sp.
GGATGTTGGCTGCAACGCCGAAGCCGTCGATCACAAAGGTCGGGATGAAGTCGAGCAGGCCCTGGATGGCGTCAGACCCCAAGTAGAATGCGCCGCCGCACAGCAAGAAGTACTCGAGGCAGCCCCAAAGTCCAAGTCCCCAATGGACGGCGTAAATACCTTTGAGATTTCCCTTGAGGGCGAACTTATCTGCCATATCGACAAACACGGGGAACAAGGCACTGGTAATGTTGTCGAACGTCAGCGAAAGGACAGCGATGGGCATGGCAAGCGCGATGGCTGTCTCGGTACCCTGACCGAGCTGTATGGCAAACGCGCAGGCGAGTACGCCGCCGATGGTTTCGTTAGGCGGCACGTAGGCGCCGATGGAAACCGAACCCATGAACAGCAGCTCCAGGCTGGCGCCAACGGCAAGGCCAGTCTGCAGGTCCCCCAGCACCAGGCCCACGAGCGGGCACAGGACGATGGGGCGGAACGCGTAGAGGGTGCCGAGCTGGTAGTCGAGGCATCCAAACGCTCCGACTAAGCCGACGAGGATTGCTTGGACAAGCATAATTCCTCCCAATAAGGAATCTCGAACCGTCATCCCTCCCGTCGCGCGCGTTGTTGATATCAATTCCGGGAGTTCGATTACACGGCTCGAAGCGTACCTGGTGTGCTGCTAACACCCATGCCAGGCACAAATGATTTGATACCAATTATAGGTATGCAGGTTCTTACTATTTAATACCACTCGCTCAGCGGGGTGTTTTTTACCGTAAACGGCAGACGTATCCCGTCAGGCGCGCTCTTTGTTTCGATGGCGGACAAGCGTCACCAGAAAGCCATCGCCAAAGGCATCGGATGCCAAGTTGGCCACAATCACCAAAACGATAATCGCCGCGCCCAAAAACTCGTTCCAGCGAAAGACCTCGCCAAAGAGGAGCGCAGACCAGCAGGGAGCGAGCACGACCTCACTCATGCAAACCAAGTTGGCCGCAAACGCGTTGGTGCGCGCAATCCCCTTGGCATACAGCACGCTCGCAAGGCCACTGCAAAAAAGGCCATGCACCAGCATGAGCCCCCACTCAAATGGCCTCACGGAGTCTAGGGCGCCGGCAAAATAGACAATCGGCAGCATCGAGATACCGCAGGAGATGAGCGAGGACACCATGGGCGACGCATCGGGGCGAGAGTTCAAAAAGAAACACAGCCCAAAGGTGGCGCCCGAAATGACGGCAAGCAGGTTGCCGAGCATGCCCTCGGCACTCAAATCGCCTAAAAAGAAAAGTCCCATACCCGTAAAAGCAACCACCACGGAGGCAATCTTCGCAGGCGAGGGCAACGTGCGAGTTGCGAGCGATTGATACACGATAACGAAAATCATCGAAGTGTACTGCAGGACGATCGCGTTGCCGACCGTCGTGAGCTGGTTGGCAAAGTTAAACGTGGTGCCCGTTACGAAGTTACAGACGGCCACAAGGACAATAAGACGACTGACGCGGAGGACGGGCCTGCCGACGAGCAGGATAAAGAGCGCCATAAATATTGCCGTGACGGCACCGATCAAAAGAGCTGACTGCGAATTGGCGCGAACGAGGATGCCGATAAAACTCCACAAGAGCGCCGTGCCAAATAGATACATCGCCCCGCTCACGCCATTATCGGGTGGATTGTCAGATCGAATCACGAAGCACCTCCAGCTAGCTTTCGGTAATAAAAAACGGCGACCGCAATGGGTCGCCGTTTCCCTTGGGGGCAGAATAGAACGCAGGAGCCTACGCCAGCACGCCGAAGAACGCGCCGATGATGCCCACGACCATGGTGGCCACGA
>CALLSB010000128.1:0-5335 GCA_938014225.1 uncultured Collinsella sp.
TAGGCGAGGGGTGGGAGAGGGGTGGCTTGTGCGATGGGCGAGGCACGGCTGCGCTTGGCCAACGGTGCCTACGCGCATCCTCGGCAGCTTATCCTAGAGCTTGTGGTGGCGCTCTTCCTTACGATCCTCGGCTGCTTGCTCTTCCTGCTTAAAGGCGGGGTCGTCGGGGGTTACCAGCTCGTCTTCGTGCGTTCGCTTGTTGTAATGGTGGCGCAGCACGGGCTCAAACAGGTGCAGGCGCTTGGCGAAGGCCGCCGAGCCAATGGCGAGCACGGTAAAGATGAGCACGCGCATGGGGACCTCGACCTGATTGATGGCCGCGGCGCCGGCCGAAAGCAGTATGCACCAGGCGTAGATGAGCAGTACGGCTTGCTTTTGGTTGTAGCCCTCTTGAATGAGGCGGTGGTGGATGTGGCCCTTGTCGGCCTGTCCAATGCTAATGTGGGCGCGCTTGCGGCGCACGATGGCGCTAAACGTATCGATGATGGGTACGCCGGCCACGAGGAGCGGGATGATGAGCGAGGTGAGCGCGGCGGTGCGGCTCACGTTGAGCAGCGAGATGGAGCCCAGCGCAAAGCCCAGCAGTAGCGACCCCGAGTCGCCCAAGAAGATGCTCGCGGGGTTGAAGTTATAGTGCAAGAAGGCGAGGCACGAGCCAAAGAGCGCAATGGAGAGCGCGGCGGCATCGATGCGGCCCGAGAGAACGGCCATCGAGAACATCGTGAACGATGCGATGCCGCAGATACCCGTCGCCAGGCCGTCAAGGCCGTCGATAAGGTTGATGATGTTGGTGAACGCCACCAGGTAGATCACGGTAATGGGGTAGGCGAGCCAGCCGAGCATAATCTCGCCGGGGGCAAACGGGTTGACGATGACGCCGATTTTTAGGCCGCCTACGCAGGCGATGAGCGCGGCGAGGACCTGGCCGGCCAGCTTTTGCTTGGGCTTGAGCTGGTAGATGTCGTCGATCGCGCCGGTCGCAAAGATAACGGTAAAAGAAAGCGCAAGGACGGGGTAACTGATGTGCAGACGGGGGTGGGGCACCAAAACGGGCGGCCAGCCCAGGTACCAGGTACCTAGGATTTGAACAATGCAGGCGACGACGAGGCCCAAAAAGACCGCCGTGCCACCCATGCGCGGGATGGGTTTAGTGTTGATGCGGCGCTTGGAAGGATAGTCGACGGCGTCGAGCTTGATTGCCAGGCGCTTGACCAGGGGCACCGCAAGGAAGGTCGTGATAAAAGCCACGACCGCCACGCAAAGGTACGGTATGAAGCTCGTGGAGGAAGCCATGAATCGATAAACCGCCAAGCGTCGAAGGAAAAGGTCAAATGATGCCACGCCGCAAAGGGTATAGCTGACCCATGATACTCGACCAAGGGGGGTGTGAGGAATTGCACGGGGCGATAATCACGTGCTTACCAGATATTCGAGTGATGGTGGGGTTCTGCCTGGTGCCTTTTGGGGATCTTGGCGGGATTTGCAATGGCGATTTTCGGCAAAAGAAAACCACCCCCCACGTTACGAAAATGAACCCACCTAAAACAGGTGGGTGCCCTCATCGACTGTTCCAGCGTCCTTAACAACGAAGGATACCTGTACTAGGTACGACTGTGTGGGCTCCCTAAATAAACGCGACGGTTCACCCAGTTGCTCCGCGGGGGGCGGAATACCTACATCATAAAGCGGCACTTTGTGGATTCCAGTCTTGACATTACAAAAATCGTGTCGGACGATTACGGCGTCTTGGGCTCGAGCCGTCTGTGCAGTTGGTCCCTTTGCGTTTGAGCTGCTGAATCGTTGTTTTGGAGCATGTTTTTATGCCGACGTCGTTGACCGAACTTTTTTCGCCCGCTTGCCATTTGTGTCCACGCCGTTGCGGTGCGGCCCGCGATGAGGGTGCGCGCGGCGTATGCGGTGCCGACGACACGCTCAAGGTGGCCCGCGCGGCGCTCCATATGTGGGAGGAGCCGCCTATCTCGGGCGAAGCCGGTTCGGGCACGATTTTCTTTAGCGGCTGCTCGCTCAAATGCGTCTATTGTCAGAACCATGAGATCTCGACGGGCAATTTTGGGTTAGAGATTTCGTCCGAGCGTCTGGTCGAGATTATGTTGGAATTGCAGGACCAGGGTGCCAACAATATTAACTTGGTGACGGCGACGCACTACGCGCACCTGCTGCCGGCTGCGATTGCCGCGGCACGGGCGCGCGGGCTGGTTATTCCAATCGTCTACAACACGAGCGGTTATGAGCGCGCGAGTGCCGTGGCGGCGCTCGGCGATCTGGTCGACGTGTGGCTTACCGACTTTAAATATGCCGATGCGGGGCTTGCGCAGTCGCTCTCTCATATAAAGGACTACCCGCGTGTGGCCGTGTCGGGCCTGGCTCAGATGGCGCGCGAGATCGAGCGCCGCGGGGGAGAGCTGATGGACGAGGACGGGCTCATGAAGCGCGGCATGATCGTGCGTCACCTGGTGCTGCCGGGGCATGCGGACGATTCGTGTCGCGTGCTGGACCTGGTGTGGCAGACGGTGGGCGATGTGCCGATCTCGGTCATGAACCAGTACACGCCCAATGCGCTCATGCGCGAGCAGGGCGGCGACCTGGCGCGTGCCGTGACGCGCGAGGAGTACGAGCAGGTGCTCGACCATGCTGACGACCTGGGCTTTACGACGATGTTCTGGCAAGAGGGCGGTGCGGTAGACGAGAGCTTTACCCCGGCGTTCGACACTACCGGCGTCCTCGCCAGCGCAAAGTAGCGGGTTCGCCGATGATTTTTCTGGGATGGGGATTAAAAAATCATCGAGAGAATCGCTTGCTCGAAAGGTTGTCAAAATAGCCCCGGTCCCAAAAAGACTGGGTATTGGGCGTTGACAGTTGGCGAGCCGTAGGTAAAATATCAACTTGTCCTGGGGACGTAGCTCAGTTGGGAGAGCGCTGCCGTCGCATGGCAGAGGCCGAGGGTTCGACTCCCTTCGTCTCCACCCTTGGATTTGATAAGCCGCTGACATTGTGTCGGCGGCTTTTTTTAAAAGAAAGGGCTATACCATGGCCGAGCTTGTGTCCCAACCATTGTCCGACGAGGAGCGCGCTGAGTTGGAAGAGCTCCGCGCTGAGAAGGCCCGCCGCGAGGCTCGGGAAGAGGCCCGTCGCGAGCGTGAGGAGCTGGCTGCCCTGCGCGCCGAGCGTGCGAAGGCCGAGGAGGTCGCCTCGAACGCCGCATCCGAGCGCAAGCCCGCGCCCGCACCCAAGCCCGCTGCTGCGAAGCCTGCACCTGCCGCGCCCAAACCTCAGCCTAAAAAGGCCGCTCGTCCCAAGTCCGTCGAGCCCAAGCCGAGCCGTGACGAGATGACCTTTGCCCAGCGCATGGTTACCTCCAAGGAACCTACGGGCGAGAACGAGATCCCTGGCATGGCGCCGGCTCAAAAAATCATCATCGTGCTCGCCCTCATCGCGTTTATCGTCTTTATGGTTTACACGATCACGGGCAGCATGGGCCTGCACTAACCTGTTCGCGACGGGCTCCATGCCCGCACGTCCGCCTCGCCCAACCCTCAACCTCTGCACAACACATCCGAAAGGTCGCCCCATGGCTTTGACCGATATCTCTCATCCCACCGACATCGCAATGCTCACCGATCTGTACGAACTCACTATGGCCCAGGGCCTGTGGGAGAGCGGCAAGGCCAATGAGCAGGGTTGTTTTACCGCGTTTTACCGCGACCATCCCTTTGGCAGCGCCTATGCCGTCATGTGCGGCACCGCCGAGCTGCCCGAGCTAGTCGAGAATCTGCGCTTTACGCCCGAGGATATCGACTACCTCGCATCGCTTGAGGCCCCGGCCGGCGGCGCGATGTTCAAGTCCGCATTCCTCGACTACCTGCGCGATTTTCGTGCGCATGTAAATATCGACGCCGTCCCCGAGGGCGAGCTCGTCTTTCCACGCGAGCCCATGGTGCGCGTCACCGGTCCTGCGCTCGAGTGCCAGCTGCTCGAGACGGCGCTGCTCAACATCGTCGGGTTCCAGACACTTGTCGCCACCAAGACGGCGCGCGTGGTGCTGGCGGCGGACGGCCGTCCCGTGGCCGAGTTTGGCCTGCGCCGAGCCCAGGGTCCCGATGGCGGCCTGGCCGTTGCGCGCGCGAGCTACGTCGCCGGCTGCTCCTCTACGTCCAATGTGCTCGCCGGCCGCCGCTACGGTATTCCCGTCTTTGGCACGCATGCGCACAGCTGGGTGATGAGCTTCGATTCCGAGCTCGAGGCCTTCCGCGCCTTTGCCAAGTCGAGCCCCAAGAACTGCACGCTGCTCATCGACACCTACGATGTGCGCGAGGGCTGCGAGCATGCCATTACGGTTGCCAAGGAGATGGAGGCGGCGGGCGAGCGCCTGTCGGCTATTCGCATTGACTCGGGCGACCTCGCCAAGCTCTCCAAGTATGTCCGCGGTCGTTTCGATGCCGAGGGCCTGCCCTATGTGGGGATCTCGGTTTCTAACGATCTGGATGAGTACACGATTCAGTCGCTGCTCGACCAGGGCGCGCCCATCGATAGCTTTGGCGTGGGCACCAAGCTCGCGACCTGCTACGACCAGCCGGCGCTGGGCGGCGTGTACAAGCTTTCCGCCCGCCGTGCGAGCGAGGCCGACCCGTGGACGCCGGTGGTCAAGCTCTCCGAGCAGCCCTACAAGCGCACGATCCCGGGCGTGCAGCGCGTGCGCCGTTATTACGACGGCTTTGGCGGCCCGGTCTGCGACATGATCTACGACGAGGACCATCTGGTGGGGGAGGGCGCCGCGCGCGGCAATACCCTCGTGGCCGTGAATGATGCCGCCCTGGTGACCGACGTGTCGGAGCTTGAGTATCGCGAGCTGCTGGTGCCGATCGTGCGCGATGGCAGCGCAGTGGCTCCGCGTGAGAGCATCCAGGACGCGCGCGAGCGCTGTGTTTGGGCGCTCGATCATCTGGACGCAGCTTTCAAGCGCTTCCTGTACCCGCAGACCTATGTGGTGGGCATGGAGCAGGGCCTGGCTCAGGTGCGCGACGAGCTCGTGCGCAAGAACATGGCCGCGGCCTCGGCTTTCCCCTGGGCAAAATGATCAGCATGCGACGGAAGATAACGGATCATTTTCTCGCTTGCCCGTTCGCCCGTTCGCTGAACAGTTGATTGGTTTGACGTATGACGACTTCTTATAAAACGATGGTGGTAAAGATCGGTTCGTCCACGGTGGTGGGCGCCGATGGCAAGGTCAACCGCGCCTTTATCGGCGGACTTGCCGATCAAGCCGCAGCGCTGCGCAAGCTCGGCTGGCGTCTGGTCGTGGTGAGCTCGGGCGCTA
>CALLSB010000129.1:0-3680 GCA_938014225.1 uncultured Collinsella sp.
AACCGAGCGTCAGGTTGTCGCCATACTCGAGCACGGCGCGCTCGACGGTGCCCACGCGACGGCGAGCGTCGGCAATGGCAAGCTCCTGTGCCGCGGCTCGCATACGACGACTGCGATCGGCCATAACCTCGGGCGGCACCTGGTCGGGCATATCGGCAGCAAGGGTACCGGGACGCTTGCTGTAGCGGAACACGTGCATACGCGAGAAGCCCACACGGCGGCACAGCGCCAGCGACTCCTCAAACTCCTCGTCCGTCTCGCCGGGAAAACCGACGATGACATCACATGAAAGAGACGCCTGAGGCAAGTTGGTGCGAATCATGTGCACCGTCTCCTCAAAGGCCTCGGCGCTATAGGGACGGCCCATGCGATGCAGTGTCCTGGTGCAGCCGGACTGCACGGGCAGGTGTAAAAACGGGGCGATGCGCTTCGGATAGCGCGCCATGACCTTAAGCAGGGACTCGGAGATATCCATGGGCTCGACCGAGGAAATGCGCACATGCGGAATGGACGTGCGCTCCATGATCGCCTCGAGCAGCTCATCGATCTCGACGTGTTCATCAGTCGCGCTCTTGCCATCGTAGGCGCCCAGGTTCACGCCCGTCAGCACTACCTCGGGCACGCCGGCCTCCTGGGCCTCGCGAACCTGCTCGAGTACGGACTCGACCGGCACGGAGCGCTCGGGGCCGCGGGCCTTCCATACAATGCAATAGGTGCAACGATGGTTGCAGCCGTCCTGGATCTTCACGCCCAGACGCGAGCGACCGAGCGCGTCGACCACCTCGCCGTCACTGCAGGCGGGAACGTCATCGGACTCAACGCCCAGCACCTCACAGACGCGTTCGGCGACATCGATCTTGGACGGCTCGGCGATCACGCGGTCCGAAAGCTCCAGCAGCTCCTCGGGGTGCAGATTGACTACGCATCCGGTCACGACCACATAGGGCTCGTTTGGATAAGCCAGCGCATGGCGAACGGCCTTACGGGTCTTGGCCTCGGCCTCGCCCGTAACGGCACAGGTGTTAATGACGATCAGCTCAGCATCCTGAGGCTCCACCATCGCAAAGCCCAGTCGCATTAGATCGGCAGTGATACGGTCGGACTCAACCCGGTTGACGCGGCAGCCGAGGTTGACGACAGAGATATGAGGTGCGAGCACGCGGGCTCCTTAATCGAGGATGTCGTCGAGAGCGCTCTTGATGCGATCGGTTACCGACTTCTTACCGGATGCGACGTCATCGCCCATCTCGTCGGCAAAGGCGCGAAGCAGCTCGCGCTGCTTGTTGGAAAGGTTCGTGGGGACGACCACGCGCATCTGAACGATAAGACGGCCACGCGAACCGCCACCGCCGATACGCGGCATGCCGTAATTGTTGACGCTCACGGTGTCACCGTACTGTGTGCCGGCGGGGACGCACACCTTGACGACCTCATCGGGCATAATGCCCTCGACCTCGATCTCGCAGCCGAGCGCGGCCTGCGCAATCGAGATATCGCTCACCAAGTACAGCTCATCGCCATTACGCTTAAAACGCTCATGATCGGCGACACGCACGTTGACGATCAGGTCGCCCGAGGGCTCGCCGCGAAGGCCGGCCTCGCCAAAACCACTCACGCGCAGCTGGCGACCGGTCGAAACACCGGCGGGAATATCGATGTCGATCTTTTCGTGCGAAGGCGTACGACCCTGACCGTCGCAGGTCTCGCAGGGATGATCGATGACCGTGCCCTCGCCATGGCAGTCGGGGCAAGGCGAAGAGGACTGAACCTGGCCCAGGAACGAGCGCTGGACCGTCGTGACATAGCCCGTGCCGTGGCAGCGGCTGCACTGCTTTTCCTGTGCGCCCTCGGCCCTACCGGTGCCGTTGCAATCCTCGCAGGGAGCAAGGCGGTCATAGCTGATTGTCTTTTTGCAACCGAGTGCCGCCTCCTCAAGGGTCACCGAAAGGGAGATGGCCATATCGCGGCCGCGACGACGCTCACGACGATTTCGGGCGCCACCGCCGGCACCGCCACCAAAGAACGACGAAAAGAGGTCGTCCATACCCATGCCGCCAAAAATATCGTTAATGTCGACGTAGCCCGAACCACCAGGGCCTTCGGCAGTGCCGTAACGGTCGTAGTTAGCACGCTTCTGCTCGTCGGAAAGAACGGAATATGCCTCGTTGAGCTCTTTGAACTTGGCCTCGGCCTCGGGGTCGTCCGAAACGTCCGGGTGTACGGTACGGGCCTTCTTTAGAAACGCGCGCTTAATCGTCCGCGCGTCGGCATCCTTGTCGACGCCAAGCACCTCGTAGTAATCCCTATTTTCCGACACGACCGAATCCTTCCGACTTTCATTATTGTCACAGTGCGTCCTATACCCAAGCTGGGCCGGCCGCAAACAGAGGGTTTGATGTTATTGCATTGCGTAGGGCGAAAGCATGGCACGCTGCGAGCAGCTCGCAAACCAAACCGACACGAGCGCAAACATAAATCCGTTGGCAAAACCGTTGACAAACTGCATCGCGCCGCGCTTCCACCACAGCAGGCTGCGATGCAGCACGCCGTCCGAGAGCACCATGAACAAGCCCATGGCAAACGGAATAAAGCACATCACGGCAAAGGCTGAGAACACGCCCGAGATGGCCGACAGCACCAAAAACGGCGCCACGATGCCCATCAGGTAAAAACCGGTACGGGCCTTGCCCTCCAGACGCTCGGCCTCAACATGGGCGCGACCGACCAGATCGCCACCCGAGGCACCGTTGGTGCCGGCGTGACCCATACCGCTAATACGGACCTCGTCGCCATCGTGCGTACCGGCAGGAAACTCAATCGTCTGCTCGGAGGTCACACGGGTCCGCCCGCTGCCGCCGCAATCGGGGCAGGGGTCGGCGACGACCTTACCGGAACCTCCGCACTCGGGGCAGACCGACTGGAACGTGCCGGCACCGAACAGGAAGGACAGGTCGACATCGATATGACCGCGACCACCGCAGCTCGGACAGGTATGTGCATGCTCGGACGAGACAGAACCCGAGCCTCCGCAGTGACCACAGGTATCGAAGCGCGTATAGCGAACGGTCTTGCGGGCACCGCCCTTGGCCTCCTTGGCGTCGAGCTTAATATCGACGACCACGTTGGCGCCGTTCTCGGGATTATAGGCAGCCTGCCCACGACGCGGCTGGCCCCAGGCGCCACCAAAGGGAAAGCCGCCCTCAAAGGGATTGCCATAGCCTGCGCTACCGGCGTAGCCGCCGCCATAGGGCGAAGCCGTAGGAGCGCCGGCGAAGGGGTTGCCCGAACGCATGGCATCGTAGCGCGCACGCTTCTGCTCGTCCGAAAGCACGGCGTAGGCCTCGGAAACCTCTTTGAACTTTTCCTCGGCATCCGGCTCTTTGTTGACGTCCGGATGGAGCTTGCGGGCCTTTTGCTGGAAGGCCTTCTGTATATCACGCGAGGTGGCGTCCTTGGAGACGCCCAAAATCTCGTAGTAATCTTTTTCGTTCATTGTCGCCATGTGCGGCAACCTCCTGCTCACAGCAGCGTATATATTGCGGTAATTCTACCCGAGCGGCCTAAGCTAGACCCCAAAACAGCTCGAACAGCATATTTCCATCGAGCCAGCCCAAGTGGGTGGGCGCTAAGCGGGCACGGACGCGACCTGCGATAACGTCTTTCGAGGTGACGCGCTCCGC
>CALLSB010000130.1:0-7142 GCA_938014225.1 uncultured Collinsella sp.
GGGGTCAGCCCGTGGGAGGCCAGGGCGCCGCTGACCGGTGGACGGCACCGAGCCGCCATCGAACTGAGAAGGGGGAGGCCTCGCGGCCTCCCCCTTTTTTTGCGTTTGCGGGCTTTTGTCTCACATAGTAGCTGTGTTTTATAACCCTCGTTTGTCGCATCTTCTGTGAACGGGCTACAATAACTTAGTCTGTGCGATATGGAGGTGAACATGGCTGAAGCTGGTATCGGCGTTGATATCGTCGAGATTTCCCGTATGAAATCAATTCTTGAAAAGACGCCGTCGTTTGCTCGCCGTGTGTTTACCGAAGAAGAGCGTGCGTATTGTGATGCATCATCGCGTCCCGCGGCTCACTATGCCAGCCGCTTTGCTTCGCGCGAGGCGGTACTTAAAGCTCTCGGCACGGGTTTTAGTCAAGGCGTTGGTCGCAAGGATGTTTCGGTTACGCGTGATAAACTCGGCAAACCGAAAGCGCTGCTTTCGGGCCGTGCTCTCGAGATCGCTCAAGAGCTGGGTGTTGTTGAGGTCGCTCTTTCCATTACGCTTACAGGAGACTTAGCCGTTGCGAATGCCATCGCGATTACCGAAGATGCTCGGCCTAAGCCAAAAGAGGAAAAGGTGAGTACCAAGAAACGCGTAGCGCAGACATTTAAAGAGGCTCGCTCTGTTTTAGATGAGCTTGAGCAGCTGCAGAATTCAGCATTGACGGAGCACCTGGGCGATGCTTCGCAAGATACGCTAGGAGCATAGATGAAACCGGTTTTGAGTACCGAAGAAGTCGTTCGTCTCGAGGATATCATCGAACGCGAAGGGACTTCGAAGGCCGAGCTTATGGAGCTCGCGGGTGAGTTTGCCGCCAACGAGATCTTGAAGCTCAATCCCGATCGGGTTCTCGTTCTGGTCGGTTTTGGTAATAATGGCGGCGACGGTTGGGTTGCCGCCGATATTCTGAGCCATAAGGGTGTGGACGTCGATATCGTTTCTCCGGTTGAGCCGGATGAGATTCCTGCTGCTCTGGCACGTCATGTTGCTCGTCGTACTGCCGGCCGCGATGTGCACGTTTGCGTCGGCCCCTCGCGTGATGAACTCGAGGTTTTGATCGATAAGGCCGATGTTGTTGTCGATGCCATTTTTGGTACCGGTTTTCACGGGAATCTGCGTGCGCCGTTCTCCATCTGGATTCCTACGGTCAATGAATGCGCCGACTGTGTCGTATCCATTGATGTCCCCTCGGGCCTGAATGCCGAGACGGGCGTTGTTGATGACGACTGCATTCGTGCCGAGCATACGGTGACGATGATTGCGCCCAAGATTGGTTTGTATAGCGCCGATGGCCCTGAGTATGCTGGCGATTTGATCTGCGGCAATCTTTACGACCGTCTTGACGAGGTCATCGATGATGTCGACCACGCCGCCGAGATTGTCGAACCCGGTGACTTAGTTGATTACTTTGCTCCACTACCTACGAATATCGATAAGTATTCCCGTGGCTCTGTGCTTATTGTCGCCGGATCTGCGCAATATCCTGGTGCTGCCATTATGGCGGCCAAGTCTGCAGCTCGCGCGGGTGCTGGTTACGTGGCAGTTGCGGCTCCTGACGCCTGCGCCAATCTTATTCGCATGGCACTTCCTTCGATTCCTGTCTTTGCTATTCCGTCTGATTCCCGCGGCTCCTTTGGCGCCGCTGCGCGCATGACGGTGTGCGAGATTGCAAAGAAGTACAGCTGCGTACTGTGCGGTCCTGGTATGACGACATCTGCCGGCGCTATGCAGGTGGTTTCGGGCTTGCTCGAGCTTGATGTGCCGCTTATTTTGGACGCCGATGCACTCAACTGCCTTGCTAAGATTGCCATTGACGGTATTGATAGTAACCCCGAGATGTATCGTCGCGAGCAGCCGTTGGTTATGACGCCGCACTATCGTGAGCTTTCGCGTCTGGTTGCCGGAGACAAGGTGAACGACCTTGGTACCGCGATTGCAGCCGCGCAGAAGGTTGTCTGGGCTGCAGGCTCCGACAACCTGGTGGTCATTGCCAAGGGGCCGACGACGGCTATCTGTGGCGTTGAGCGTGTACTGCTGCCGCTCTCGGGTCCGGCTTCTCTGGCAACTGCCGGTTCGGGTGATGTTCTCGCGGGTATTTTGGCCGGCACGCTTGCCACCATGCGCGACGAGATGGATCGTTGGGAGTTGCTGTATTCGTACGCCGTCGCACTTCACAGCTACGCCGGTTTTGCCGCGGCGACGGAGTATGGTGAGAAGAGTGTTATCGCGACCGATCTTATCGACTTGATCGGTCCTGCCATGGAGCTGGCGGCAAAGGATGCGCTCGAAGATCTGGGAATCATGGACGAAGGATCGGATGACTAATCATGAATAAAGCCGATTTGACGCGCTGGTCCTGGGTCGAGATCGACCGTGGGGCGCTCCGTCGCAACACGAGGGCCTATAAGAACTTGCTGAATCCACGTCAGCGCCTGTGCTGCGTGGTCAAGGCCGATGCTTATGGTCATGGAGCTGTTGAGTGCGCCAAGATCATGTATTCGGCCGGTGCCGACATGTTTGCCGTGGCGACGGTTAACGAGGGCGTTGAGCTCCGACAGGGCGGGATTACGAAGCCCATCCTCATCCTAAGCGAGCCGCCTATCGAGGCCATTCCGACGTTGCTCGAGTTTGATATCATGCCTTCGGTCTATACGTCTGACTTTGCTCTTGCGTATGGCGAATGTGCCGTCGCGGCGGGCAAGGTGGGCAAGTATCATCTCGCCATCGAGACGGGCATGAACCGCATTGGCGTACATTACACGCAGGTGCTCGACTTTGTCCGCGGTATTAATTTCCATCGCGGTATTCAGTGCGACGGCGTATTTACGCACTTCGCCACGGCCGATGAACCTTCGGGCTGGGACTACAAGCTGCAGTGTCAGCGCTTTACCGAGGCCGTTCAGGCCATTAAGGATGCGGGTTTTGAGTGCGGTATCGTGCACTGCGCCAACACGCCGTCCTCGATGCTCGACCCCTCGATGCATTTTGATATGATTCGCGCCGGCGTTGGCTTGTATGGCATGCAGCCGTGCGAGCTGAGTGGCCGCGTGATGCAGCTTGATCCCGTTATGAGCGTCCATGCGCGCGTGACGCGTGTGGCACACCCTGCGATGGGTGAGGGCGTGGGCTACGGTTTTACCTACCGCGTACCGCGCACGCGCGTTCAGATCTGCACGCTGCCGATCGGTTATGCCGACGGCCTATCGCGTACGCTTTCCAATCGTATGGATGTGCTGTATCGCGGCGAGCGCGTGCATCAGGTTGGCAATATCTGCATGGACCAGTTTATGGTCGCCATTCAGTCCAACCCGGCACACGAGATTCCCGAGGCCGAGTATGGTGACGAGATGATTATTGTCGGCCGCGATGGCGATGCCGAGATCACTATGGACGAGATGGCCCGACTGCGCGGAACGATTAACTACGAGGTCGCCTGCGGCTTTGGCATGCGTCTCGACAAGGTCTACGTGTAGGAGCCGCTATGGGCGTCATGCACATCCCCGGCCATACCCATCAGGTGCCACGTGAGGTCGCACTCGAGGAAATCGAGGCCGTTCTGGGCGATTGTCACCTCTGCCAGCTCTACCAGTCGCGTCACAATATCGTGTTTGGCGTGGGAAACCCCCACGCCCGCGTGATGTTTATTGGTGAGGCGCCGGGCCGCAATGAGGATTTGCAGGGCGAGCCCTTTGTGGGGGCGGCAGGCGAGGACCTCAACGGCATTTTGTCGCTGGCGGGGCTCAAACGCGAAGACGTCTACATTGCCAATGTGCTTAAGTGCCGCCCGCCGGGAAACCGCAATCCGCGTCCCGAGGAAGTGCTGGCTTGCTCGCCGTTTTTGCGTGAGCAGATTCGAAGCATCTGGCCCGATATTATCGTGACGCTCGGCAACCCCGCGACGCACTTTGTGCTTAAGACCGAGATTGGCATTACTAAGCTGCGCGGCAGGTTCCACCAGATGGGGCATTTTGTAGTAATGCCCACGTTCCATCCGGCAGCAGCGCTGCGCAATCCGGCGTGGCAGGAGCTGTTGGAGGAAGACTTTAAGATGCTGGGCGACTATCTGGAGCGACATCCCGCACCAGAGGACGCCTCGGAATAATAAGGAGCATATATGTCCCTGGAGCGCCTGGGGGTAGGTACTTACAAAACGACTTGCGCTGCCGATACGGAGTACTTTGGCGAGCTAATTGCACCGTGCCTTGAGGACGGCGATGTGCTCATCCTGACCGGTGGCCTGGGGGTGGGCAAAACTCACTTTACCAAGGGCGTCTCGCGCGGGCTGGGCGATGGACATATGGTTACGAGCCCTACGTTTGCGCTCATGGCCGTTCACGATCAAGGTCGTATTCCGCTGTTTCACTTTGATCTATACCGCTTGGAGCATGCCTACGAGCTCGAGGATACGGGCATTTTCGATGTGCTGGGCTATGAGGGTGCTTGCCTGCTGGAATGGGGCGAACAATTCCAGGACGAGCTGACGGATGAGTATCTTTCGGTGACGCTCAAGCGTGATGAGAGCGACAGCGATGTGCGAACGATAACGCTTGAGGCGCACGGTGACCGCGCAATGGAGCTTTCCCATTTGATTGATAAGGCTGTACAAGATGAGCTTGCATAACGACAACGCGCTGGTGGTGGCGCTCGATACCTCGACCGACATGCTTGCCTGCGCGGCAAGCTGGATTGATGGACAGACGGGCGAGACGAAGCTCGTGAGTGGCGACCACATGTGCCGCCGTCACGCCAACGTTGAACTCGTGAATACCGTTGATGGCGTGCTGGCTCAAGCCGGTCTGGATCGCAGCGATGTTGGTTGCTACGTGGTCGGTCGCGGCCCGGGGTCGTTTACGGGTGTGCGCATCGGCATCTCCACTGCCAAGGGCCTCGCGCGCGGTGCCAATGTTCCGCTGCTGGGCGTGTCGACGCTCGACGCTTGCGCTTGGACGGCGTGGAAGGCTGGCGTGCGCGGCAAGCTTGGTATCTTGGCCGATGCTATGCGCGGTGAGGTATATCCGGCGCTGTATATGCTGGTCGATGAGGGTCCCGAGCGTCAATTTGAGCGCGAACACGTGGTCAAGGCCGCCGTGGCGCTCGGTGAGTGGCGCCAAGCAGCGGACTGGGACCAGGTTCAGCTGACCGGTGACGGTCTCGTGCGCTATGGCAAGCTGCTGGGTGAGGACGAGACCGCCCGCTGCGTGGAGCGCGACCTGTGGTGGCCTTCGGGCGAGGGCTTGCTGCTCGCGCACGCTGCGGGTGACGGCGATCCGGCTCGCGTCCTGCCGATTTACACGCGCCTTTCTGATGCCGAGGAAAACGAGCGCAAGCGTCTTGGTCTTGCCGAGAGTGCGCAGAGCGAAATTACGGGCGTTGCCGATGAACTCGCCGGTCGTCATCTGCAGTTCCGTCCCATGGGCGCGGCGGATGCCGAGGGCGCGAGCGCGCTAGAGGCTGCCTGCTTTGAAGGTGCCGGACACAAGGCGTGGACGCCGGGCATGTTCCTGTCCGAACTGGGCGAGGACGTCGCTGCGCCGCGTAGTTGGTGGGTGGCACACGACGACGGCAAGCTGCTGGGCCTTGCCGGCGGTATGGTCGTGGACGGTGATGTGCAGATTCTGGATGTCGCCGTCGACCCGGCACATCGCCGTGAGGGCATTGCCCGCAAGCTGCTGTCGCATGTGAGCTATGATGCCCAGATGCTCGGCTGTACCACGGCTTCGCTCGAGGTCGAGGACGGTAACGAGGGAGCGATCGCGCTTTATAACGCTCTGGGCTTTACCGAGGCTGGCCGTCGCCGCGGTTACTACGGTGTTGGCAAAGATGCTATCGTCATGACGGCGCCGCTGCCCTTGGTGCTCCCGGTCGACAACGCTTCGCCCGAGCCGACGGCGGCTGAGCAGCGTGTATGGCCGCTGCCTGCGCCCGAGCGAACCGTTGAGGAGCGCGCTGAAATTGAGCGCCGCCGCCTAGTGCTCGCTATCGAGAGTTCCTGCGACGAGACGGCCGTGGCGATTATCGATGCGGATGGTAATATGCTGGCCAACCAGGTGTCGACACAGATTGATTTTCATGCCCGCTTTGGCGGCGTGGTGCCCGAGATCGCCTCGCGCAAACACGTTGAGGTGATTGTGAGTGTCGTGGATGCGGCGCTCGAGGATGCCGCAGCATCGCTGGGCCTTACGGGCGGAGCCATTGCACCAAGTGAGCTTGCCGCCGTGGGCGTGACACAGGGTCCGGGCCTGGTGGGCGCCCTCGTGGTGGGCGTTGCCTTTGCCAAAGGCTTTGCCTACGCTGCCGGTAAGCCGCTCGTATGCGTCAACCATCTGGAGGGGCACCTGTTTGCCAACTTGCTGGCGCAGCCCGACCTCAAGCCGCCGTTCATCTTCACGCTTGTCTCGGGCGGGCACACCATGCTCGTGCACGTGAAGGCATGGGGCGACTACGAGGTGCTTGGTGAGACACTCGACGATGCTGTGGGCGAGGCCTTCGACAAGGTGGCCAAGGCGTTGGGTCTGGGCTATCCCGGTGGCCCCATCATCTCCAAGCTGGCCGAGACAGGCAATCCCCGCGCGATCGATTTTCCCCGCGCGCTTAACAGCAGGGGAGACTATCGTTTCTCGCTTTCGGGCCTCAAGACGGCGGTGACGCTCTACATCGAGCAGGAGACCAAAGCCGGCCGAACGATCCATCTGCCCGACCTGGCGGCTTCGTTCGAGGCGGCAGTCTTTGACGTGCAGTACAAGAAGGCCAAGAACGCGCTGCATGCCACCGGATGCAAGGAGTATTGCATCGGCGGCGGTGTCTCGGCTAATCCACATCTGCGCGAGATGATGATCAAGAAGCTCGGTCGTCAGGGGATCCGCGTGACGGTGCCGCCCTTGTCTGCCTGCACCGATAACGCAGCCATGATCGCGGAGGTCGCTCGCCGTAAATTCGACCGAGGTGAAATCTCGCCGTTCGACGTCGACGCCGATCCAAACATGACGCTGTAGCTGGTACGGCGCGGTCCCCGGACGGAGGGGCCGGATATAAGGTTTCCTGCTCTACAGTCCTGCGCAAGACGAAGGCCACATTAAGTGGCCTTCTTTGCGTGCGGAACT
>CALLSB010000131.1:0-10674 GCA_938014225.1 uncultured Collinsella sp.
TGAGGGCCTGCGCCGCGCCGCTTCCATTACGCCGGCGCCCGACTGTATTTTGTTGGTGCGCGGCGGCGGCTCCTTTGAGGACCTCATGACCTTTAATGACGAGGAGCTTGCCCGCGCGGTGGCGGCTTGTCCCGTGCCCGTGGTGACCGGCATTGGCCATGAGCCCGATACCTCGATTTGCGACATGGTGAGCGACCGTCGCGCCTCCACGCCTACGGCGGCGGCCGAATCGGTGGCGCCGGCTATGACGGAGTTGGCCGATGTGCTCGAGGCGCGCTATCAACGTCTGGGTGCTGCGATGGCATCGATGATTGGGTCGGCCCAGGTCGACCTGGAGATGCTCGATCAGCGCGGTCGCCGTGCCTGGGATACCTATACGGCTCGCTTGGGCGATGCGCTCGATGCGGCTGCGTGCCGCCCGTGCCTCAACGACCCAACGTTTATGGTTGAGCGTCGCGAGTCTGAGCTTGCCCTGACGGCCGATCGTTTGTCCGGCGCCATAACGCGTTCGGTTGGGGCATTCCGCTCCAACTTTGAGCGTCTGCCCGAGCGCTTGATCGCAAGCACCTCAGGACTCGATGGCAAGCGCCATGCGCTCACGCTCGCAAGCTCCCGCCTGGAGCATCAGGGGCGCACGATGCTCAACAAGCCAGCATCCGACCTGGGCCGTGCGGCAGCCTCGCTCGATGCCCTGTCGCCGCTCAAGGTGCTTGCCCGTGGTTATTCCATCGCGTACAGCGATGATGGGGTGGCCACGAGCGCCAAGACCTTTAAGCCCGGTGACGCCATTCGCGTGCGCATGGCAGACGGCAACGTGGCGGCAACGGTCGATACGGTCGAGTAGGCCGCGTTTCATAGCGATAAACCTTTAGGAAAGGAAACAGATATGGCAGAGAAGACCCCGGTCGAGCAGCTTACGTACAAGCAGGCTTCACAGGAGTTGGAGCTCATCATCCGCAGCTTGGAGTCGGGTGATATGGAGCTCGAGGAGTCGCTTGAGAGCTATACCCGCGGCGTCGAGCTCCTCAAGAGCCTGCGTACCCGCTTGTCCGATGCCGAGCAGAAGGTCTCGGTGCTCCTGAAGGACGTCGACGGCAACGACGTGCTCGCCGACGGCGAAGCCGCCAACACCGACGACAACCTTTCGTTCTAACCATCCCGACCAAATATAATTACCTTGGTCTGTGAGAAAGGAACCAACCATGCGTGATTGCATCTTCTGCAAAATTGCCAACCACGAGATCCCCTCGACCGTCGTCTACGAGGATGACCAGGTCATCGCGTTCGACGACCTCAATCCCCAGGCGCCGGTCCACACGCTCGTGATCCCCAAGAAGCACTACAGTGACATCGCCGATAACGTGCCCGCCGAGACCATGGGCGCCATGGCCCACGCCATCCAGGAGGTCGCCAAGGCCAAGGGTCTGGAGGACGGTTTCCGCGTCATCTCCAACAAGGGCGTCAACGCCGGTCAGACCGTCATGCACTTCCACATGCACGTCCTCGGCGGCAAGAACCTGGGCGAGAACCTCATCTGAGGACGCACGGCCCGTCGCCTTGGCTGCCTTTGGAGTAACCTATGCAGTTTTCTCAACTCGAATACCTTCAAGCGGTAGCGAACTACGGCGGCGTGCGCAAAGCGGCTCGCGCCGTTCACGTGTGCCCACAGGCTGTCTCGTCGGCAATTAAGAAACTGGAGTCTGAGTATCAGATCGTTTTGCTCAATCGATCGGCGGGGGAGGCTGTTTTGTCTCCGGCGGGCAGAGAATTTGCGCGTCGTGCACGCGTGATCATGGCACAAGTCGACGATCTCAAAAAGTACACCCAATCGGGGAACGGTGGCGTTTCGCCCGACGGCCACTTTCGTCTTTACGTCCCCTGTCTTCACGGGCGGGGGCGTCTTTTTTCCGAAAACTGGTACGACTCGTTTGAAAGCTCGCACCCTCAGATTCACCTTGATGTGTGGCATCAGCCAACGGCTACATGCTTTGAATCACTTGTGCTTGGCATTTCGGATGCGGCCATCTCATTTGAGGAACCAAGGGACAGTGTCCTTTCTTCGAAATACTTGGGTGAAAAGGAGCTCAAGGTTCTTTCGTGCCCAGCGGGTCATCAATCTGTGGGTGCTATGACCGTTCGTGAGTTACTGGGCGGCAGGTTAGCTGTTCCCATTAATTTGTCGCCCTGTCTCAATGCGATCAATCAATGCCCCGAAGCTCAGCTGGTTAATTTCCGCTTCCGCGACGTCGAATACGGAAACAGAGCGCAGGCTGAGTTTCTTCAAGCCGGGGGATTGATATTGGGTTTTTCTGGCTCTTCTCTCGCATCAGATGGGTCGGAAGTGAGCGAGTACTCTATTGAAGGTTCGCATGACGTAGCCTTGCCCATCTACTTTTGCTATCGACAAAATGCCTGGACCGATCGACACCAGACGGTATTTCTTCACCTATTGCGTCATCTTGCTTCGTGAGGCCATTTGGCCTCGTGTCGTCAAGTGAATGTTGACGCCTTGTAACACATGACTGACGGCTTTGCCCTCATGCTTTTCCAAGATTCCGATTTAGATTGTTGACTCTTGGAGGGCGGAGCATGAAAAACCGTACGGTTTTGCTTTATATGACGTTTGTTTTTCTGTCGAACTTCAGCACCATTTTGTATTTTCTGACGGTTTACCTTGAATTCGTCGGATTCTCGATGGTGGCGATTTCTAGCATGATGATTGCATATCAAGTGAGCAAGTTCATCCTTGAAGTTCCCACTGGCTATATTGCCGATAGGTTTGGACGAAAGACAAGTGGTCTCGTTGGCGTCGTGGGGATGCTTGGATACTACGCCGCCCTGCTTCTCGTCCGTTCTCCTCTGCTTTTAATCGGCGCGTTTGCTCTCAAAGGTTTTGCCGCTGCATGTATGAGCGGGTCCATGGAAGCGATTTACATTGACAGCGTCTCTCTGGACCAGCTCGTAAGGATTAATGTCGTTGAGCGATTTGTTTTCTATGCCTCTTATGCCCTCTCCGCTTGTGTGGGCGGTTTCATTTCGTCCGCTGGCGCGTATCTCATTGGTCTTTTGGCGGATATCATCGCAATGGTGTTGACGTTGGTTGTCGTTGTCTGCATTCCTGAGATGCGAAGAGGGGACACTACAGCGACACCTAAGCGTGGAATTAGCCCGAAGATGATCGGTGCCGCTATTGCGCGTAACGGCATTCTTCGTTCAGCGTTCATCATGGACTGCTCTCAGGCATTTGCTTTTGTCGCCCTGGAAGACTTTTTCTCACTGTTGCTTGCGGGTCGCGGAATGAATGCCGTCGCTTCGGGTGTGATCATTGCGGTCCAGCTTCTTGCCTCGGCCTCCATGGGGCTTATTGTGCCCAGTGTGATTGCTCATGTCGACAAGGGCCGTTTTGCGCGTATTTGCGGCATCGTGCGCCTTTCCCTGGCTGCTCTGTTTTTGATTCCCTTTACTCCGGTCTATTTGCTGCCCGTGTTCTATGTGCTGCAGACGGTCGCGTACTCGTTATTTGCTCCAATTAAATACTCAATTTTTCAAAATGCTGTCGATTCTTCGATGCGCTGTTCACTGATTTCGGTCCAAAGCCAGATGGTGGCGGTGGGCGCCATCCTTTTCTATCTGTTCAATGCTGCGTTGAGCAGCATCGCGGGCATTCGAGTCGTATTGCTTGTTGCGCTCGGGATTTCTTCCCTGGTGTATATCCCCGCGCTATTTCGTCTTACAAGTCAAAGGCCATGAGTATTTAGGTACCGATAACTTATATATCAACGCAATAAACCCGAGCGCGAGGGCGTTTGGGTTTATTATTGAAGCGTATGTAACCTGGCGGCGCCACACCGCCTGTTAGTAGGGAGACACATGAACGTTCTGGTCGTCAACGCGGGATCTTCGACCCTTAAGTATCAGGTCATCGACACCAAGTCCCATAAGGTGTCCGCAAAGGGCTCCTGCGAGCGCGTCTGCTTTACCGGTGGTACCTTCACCCATGCTGCCAATGGCTCCAAGAAGGTGACCGAGAACATCGAGTTCCCCGACCACAAGGTCGCCATCGAGGTCGTCCTGAAGGACCTTGAGGCCAACGGCGTCAAGATCGAGGGCATCGGCCACCGTATCGTTCAGGGCGGTTGGTACTTTGGTGATTCCTCCCTCGTCGACGAGGACGTCCTCGCCAAGATTCGCGAGGTCGCCCCGCTGGCGCCGCTGCACAACAACCCCGAGGCCAACGTTATCGAGTACTGCCTGGAGCAGTATCCCGATCTGCCCAACGTCACGGTCTACGACACCGCTTTCCACTTCAACATGCCCGAGGTCGCCAAGACCTACGCCCTTCCCAAGGATGTTTGCGACAAGCTGCACATCCGTAAGTACGGCGCCCACGGCACCAGCTATCGCTACATCTCCAAGAAGGTCGCCGAGATGACCAACGGCGAGGCCCGCAAGGTCGTCGTGTGCCATATCGGCTCCGGCGCTTCCCTGTGCGCCATCGAGGACGGCAAGTGCATGGACACCACCATGGGCTTGACGCCGCTCGACGGCGTCATGATGGGCACCCGCTGCGGCTCCATCGACCCGGCTACCGTGTGCTACCTGCAGCGCGAGGGTGGCTACACCTTCGACGAGGTCGACGAGATGATGAACAAGAAGTCTGGCCTTTTGGCTGTGACCGGTGGCAAGACCAACGACTGCCGCAACGTTGAGGAGCTCGCCGCTGCTGGTGACCCCGAGGCTCAGCTCGCCTTCGATATGTTCGTCTACAAGATTGCCGCTAAGGCCGCCGAGATGGCCACCTCCATGTGCGGCATGGACACCTTGGTCTTTACCGCCGGCATCGGCGAGCACGCTCCGGCCGTTCGCGCTGGCGTGGCCGATCGTCTGGCCTTTATGGGCGTCAAGATGGATCACGCCCGTAATGCCCTGCGTGGCGACGGCGCTTGGTGCCTGTCCGCCAAGGATTCCAAGGTCAAGATTTTCGTCATCCCTACGGACGAGGAGTTCATGATCGCTTCCGACGTCGAGCGCATCGTCAACGGCAAGTAATTGCAAGAGGGGAGGGGCTGGACGACCGAGCGCCGTTCGGCCCCTCTTTTGCGCTCGTTGGGCGATATGCTGATATCTATTTATTAAGATATGATAACTTCTTATTAAAATGCGGCCGCCTTAAGGGGCCTGCGTCGACCGCATTGCACTGCGAAGGAGTCTCATGAACGTACTTGTTGTCAACGCCGGCAGCTCAAGCCTTAAATATCAGCTTTTGGATACCGATACCCGCAAGGTTTTCGCCAAGGGCAACTGCGAGCGTATCGGATCGGACATGGGCATCTTTGGCCACTCCGAGAACGGTGGCGCTAAGCAGACCGAGGAGGTCCCTTTCCCCGATCATCGCTCTGCTATCGCTCGCGTGCTCGAGGAGCTCGAGAAGACCGACTTTACGATTGATGGCATTGGGCATCGTATCGTTCAGGGCGGCTGGCACTTCGATGATTCCGCGGTTGTCGACGACGAGGTTATGGCCAAGATTCTTGAGGTGGCACCGCTTGCTCCGCTGCACAACTACGGCGAGGCCGCAGCGATTGAGTATTGCCGTGAGAAGTATCCGGAGCTGCCCAACGTGGCGGTCTTCGACACCTCGTTCCACATGACCATGCCCGAGGTTGCCTACACCTACGCGCTGCCCAAGGACGTTTGCGACAAGTACCACGTGCGCAAGTACGGCGCCCACGGCACGAGCCACCGCTATGAGTGGATGATGGCCAAGGAGATCCTGGGTTCGCGCTGCCACCGCCTGCTTTCGTGCCATCTGGGCAACGGTGCTTCGCTCGCTGCTATCGAGGACGGCGTGTGCCGCGACACCACGATGGGTCTCACGCCGCTCGATGGCCTGATGATGGGCACCCGTTGTGGTTCCATCGACCCGGCCACCGTGTGCTACCTGCAGCGCGAGGGCGGCTACAGCTACCAGGAAGTCGATGACATGATGAACAAGCAGTCTGGTCTGCTTGCCATCTCGGGCATCTCCAACGACGCCCGCGACATCCGCACGCGCGCCTCCGAGGGCGACGAGCGCTGCCTGCTCGCCTTCGATATGTTCGCCTATAAGGCCATGCAGCAGGCCGGTTCCATGATCGCTTCCATGGCGGGCGTGGACACCATTACCTTTACCGCCGGCATCGGCGAGAACGACTGGTCGATCCGCAAGGCCTTCTGCGACTGCTTTGAGTGGCTGGGCGTGCGCATCGACAACAACAAGAACCGCGAGGCCGTGGGCAACGGCCCACAGGTCATCAGCGCCGCCGGCTCTTCCGTCACGGTTATGGTCATCCCCACCGACGAGGAATACATGATCGCCCACGACGTCGAGCGCCTGACCAAGAACAACTAACGCGCGCATTTGCAAGTAAACGAAAGGCCTCCAGAGCAACAGCTCCGGAGGCCTTTTTGCTAGCAGGTGGAAATTCCTGTCCCGAGGGGATATGTCCGCTACTCAGCCATCTGAGCCTGGACGGCGGTGATGGCCACGACACCCACGATGTCGTCGGCAGAGCAGCCGCGCGAAAGGTCGTTAACCGGCTTGGCGATGCCCTGCAGGATGGGGCCGTAGGCGTCAGCACCGGCGAAGCGCTGGACCAGCTTGTAGCCGATGTTGCCGGCCTCGAGGTCGGGGAACACCAGCACGTTAGCCTTACCGGCGACGGAGGAGCCGGGAGCCTTGAGCTGGGCGACAGTGGGGACGATAGCGGCATCGAGCTGCAGGTCGCCGTCGATGGCGAGCTCGGGAGCCTTCTCCTTGCAGAACTTTACGGCCTCTTGGACCTTCTTGGCGACCTCGCCGCCGGCGGAGCCCATGGTGGAGTAGGAGAGCATGGCCACGTGCGGCTCAACGTTGCCCATGAAGGTGGACCAGGAGTGAGCGGAGGCGATGGCGATCTCGGAGAGCTCGTCGGAGGACGGGTTGATGTTGAGGCCGCAGTCGGCGAAGATCAGCGTGCCGTCGGTGCCGAACTGCGGGGTGTCGGTGCACATCACGAAGAAGGCCGAGACCAGCTTGGTGCCCGGGGCGGTCTTGAGGATCTGAAGTGCAGGGCGCAGGGTGTCGGCGGTGGAGTGGCAGGCGCCGGAGACCAGGCCGTCGGCGTCGCCCATCTTGACCATCATGGTGCCAAAGTAGGTGGCGTCCATCACCTGGGCGCGAGCCTGCTCGATGGTAACGCCCTTCTTGGCGCGGAGCTCAGCAAACTTCTGCGCATACTCCTCGTGCTTCTCGGCATTGCGCGGGTCGATGACGGTAGCGCCGGGAACGTTGATCTCGTCGGGGTTGCCCAGGATGACGATCTTTGCCAGGCCCTCCTCGATGATTTTGGTGGCCGCGACGATAGTGCGCGGATCCTCGCCCTCGGGCAGGACGATCGTCTTAAGGTCGGCCTTGGCGGCAGACTTCATACGGTTTAGGAAATCGCTCATGTTACTCCTTACAAGCGTTTCGCTAAGCTCCAGGCGCCCGGCTGTTCACGAATAAACCCGCTGCTAGCGGGTTTACCTTACGTTAATGTTCGCCGCGGTGCTTGAGCTTTCCTTGTGTGGCAAGCTCATTATAGGACGCATTAGCGCTATAATCGCTCTGATAAATGTGTCTCGAAGAATGTTCGAGAAAAGCCCAGCTAACGAGCCCGTGGCTTTTGACAAGGAGTATCGATGCTGATTACCTCAGGCCTGCCTGAAGGCTTTAACGCCGGCGCGTACGACATGATTGTCGTCGGTGCTGGATATGCCGGTGCCGTTTGCGCCCGCCGTCTTGCCGAGACCATCGGCTATCGTGTTGCCGTTTTGGAGCGCCGTAGCCACATTGCGGGCAATGCCTATGACTGCACTGACGAGGCCGGAATCCTGATTCACGAGTACGGTCCGCATATCTATCACACCTTTAACGAGCGCGTGCACAATTTCCTGTCGCGCTTTACCAAGTGGACGGATTATCAGCACAAGGTGCTCGCCAACATCAACGGTACCCTTATGCCCGTGCCCTTCAACCATGCGAGTCTCAAGCTCGCCTTTGGTGACGAGCGCGGCGAGGAGCTGTATCAGAAGCTCGTGGAGACCTTTGGCAAGGATGTCAAGGTGCCCATTATGGAGCTGCGTAAGAAGAACGACCCGGATCTTGCCGAGGTCGCCGATTACGTCTACGAGAACGTCTTTTTGCATTACACCATGAAGCAGTGGGGCCAGACGCCCGATCAGATCGACCCCTCGATCACCGGCCGCGTTCCCGTCTTTGTGGGCGATGATGACCGCTACTTCCCGCAAGCTCCCTTCCAGGGCATGCCGCAGGAGGGCTACACGGCGCTCTTTGAGCACATGCTCGACCACGACCTGATCGACGTGTTCTGCGACGTGGACGCCCGTGACCTCTTTGAAATCGACGAGACTACCGTCAAGATCGACGGCAAGGTCTATGGTGGCGAGATCGTCTACACCGGTCCACTCGACGAGCTGTTCAACCTCGACTTGGGTGCGTTGCCGTACCGCACGCTCGATATGAAGTTCGAGACGCTCGATATGGACCAGTTCCAGCCCGTGGGCACTGTCAACTACACCACGAGCGAGGACTACACGCGCATCACCGAGTTCAAGAACATGACCGGTCAGGTCCTGCCCGGCAAGACCACCATCATGAAGGAGTACTCCAAGGCCTATACGCCCGGCTCGGGCGAGACGCCGTACTACGCCATTCTTGAGCCCGAGAACCGTGAGCTCTATGAGCGCTATCTTGAGCGCGTCCAGAACCTGACGAACTTCCACCCGGTGGGTCGCCTGGCCGAGTATCGTTACTACGATATGGATGCCGTGACCAACTCCGCACTCGATCTTTCGGATGAGATTATCGCCTGCCATGCATAAAGTCATATCATTCGGTATTCCCTCGTATAACGCCGCCAAGGACATGGACCATTGCATCACCTCCATTCTGGAGGGGAGCAATTACGCCACCGATATCGAGATCATCATCGTTGATGACGGTTCCAAGGACGAGACGGCGGCCAAGGCCGATGAGTGGGAGACGCGTTACCCCGGAATCATCCGCGCGGTGCATCAGGAGAACGGCGGCCACGGCATTGCCGTCCTTTCGGGCTTGCGCGAGGCACAGGGCACCTACTACAAGGTTGTCGACTCGGACGACTGGCTCGATGGCGCAGCCCTGTCGACCATGCTTTCGATCCTTCGCGGTTTTGAGGAGCGCGACCAGCGCGTCGACCTCTTTATCTCGAACTATGTGTACGAGAAGGTTTACGAGGGTACGCACACCGCTATTGGCTACAAGTTTGCCCTGCCGCGAAAAAAGATCTTTACCTGGGACCAGATTGGTCATTTCCGTCTGGACCAGAATCTGCTCATGCACAGCCTGTGCTATCGCACGGATGTGCTGCGCGCGTCCAATCTGCCTATGCCGCCGCACACGTTCTATGTGGACAACATCTACGCCTACGTGCCGCTGCCGCGTTGCAAGACCATGTACTACGCCGACATCGACCTCTACCGCTACTTTATCGGTCGCGAAGGTCAGAGCGTCAACGAGGCAACGATGGTCAAGCGTCTGGACCAGCAGTTCCGTGTTACGCGTATCATGATGGAGTCGTACCACTTGTACAGCGATGTTGAGTCGTCGCGTCTGCGTTCGTACATGATGGGCTACTTCACCATGATGATGGCGATCTGCTCGGTTCTCACCAAGCTTTCCGAGGAAGATTGCGCCGACGAGCGCCTAAAGATGCTGTGGAATGATTTGAAGGCCTACGACGAGCGCATGTATCGTCGTGCCCGCTACGGCGTGGTCGGGTTCTTCACCAATCTGCGCGGACGGGCCGGAGACAAAACCACGCTCGGCCTATACCGTCTTGCCTCTAAGATCTTCAAATTCAACTAACTGTTGAGTAATCGCTGCTGATAGGTTGACTGGGCCCCTTGGCCTTTAGTTTGCTACTGCGAACAGTCCTGCTCGCACGGAAAGCACATTAAGTGCTTTCCGGCTCGTGCGGAACTTGTATCAAACTAAAGGCCAAGGGGCCTCTGCTATAAGAATCGATTGTCAGGCTGCCTGAATTTGAAGATCTTCGACGCGCGGTACACAGGGGCCTGGGCTGAAAAGAATCTGGTTGGTAGGTTGCCCGGTGGGGCTTGGTTATGTTTGTCGCGAGTTCCGCACGAGCCGAAGAACACTTAATGTGTTCTTCGTGCGAGCCAGGACTGTAGAGCAGCAAACATAACCAAGCCCCACCGGGTAACCGGTCAGGTTAGGCTACTTCGCGGCTCCGGGGACGCCGTGGGAGGTTTTGGCGGTTTTGGCTCCGTTTACGATGGCGGTCTGTAGGGCCCTTACGGCGAGCATACCCAGTAAGTCTAGGGGAACGGCGGCGCTTGCCTGGGCGCCTAGTTTGCCGCTGGCGAGGGTGTAGATAGTGTCGCCGTCGTTGGTGGTGTGCGTGGGACGGATGGCGTGGGCGTAGGCGTCTGCGGCCATCTGGGAGACCTTGGTGGCTTGTGCCTTAGTGAGTTCCACGTTGGTGACGATGCAGCTGATGGTGGTGTTGGTGCGGTCGAGCGGCATCTGCATGGATCCGGCGGCGGCAAAGGCTGCGAGTTCCGTGTCGACGATCTGGTCGCTATCGGCGG
>CALLSB010000132.1:0-3415 GCA_938014225.1 uncultured Collinsella sp.
TCTAACCTGCCAATAAGGGACAGGTTTATTTTGGCAGGTTTTATCTGGGCAAACGCTGAGGCAGCAATGCAGCAAACCATTGCCAGCCGCGTTGAGAAGTTCGTATTTGAGGGGAGGCCCCGTGAACGCCTTTGACCGCTATGCTCCGTTTATCCAAGACTTCATCTACTCCCACGATTGGGAGAGCCTACGCTCTATCCAGGTTGCAGCAGCTGATGCCATCTTTAACACGCAAGACAATGTGCTCCTGACGGCATCCACAGCTTCCGGCAAAACCGAGGCAGCCTTCTTTCCCATCCTGACCGAGTTTTGGGAGAACCCGCCCGCGAGCGTGGGCGCCCTCTACATTGGCCCCCTCAAAGCGCTCATCAACGATCAGTTCGTCCGCCTCAACGACCTCTGCGAAGAGGCCGATATCCCTATCTGGCACTGGCATGGCGATGTCTCGCAGTCGCACAAGGCTAAGCTCATCAAAAAACCGAGCGGCATCTTGCAGATTACGCCCGAGTCACTCGAAGCGCTCTTAATCCATAAGCACATGGCGATCCCGCGCATGTTTTGCGACCTGCGCTACGTGGTCATCGATGAGGTCCACTCGCTCATGCGCGGCGACCGTGGCGGGCAAACGCTCTGCCTTATCGAGCGACTCTCGCGCATGGCCGGCGTGCAGCCTCGCCGCATTGGCCTTTCGGCTACCATCGGTGACCCCGAGCGCACGGGCGCTTTTCTCTCGCAGGGAACGGGGCGCAACTGCGTTATCCCCCGCTTTGAAGAACCGCGCCGCGTGTGGCGCATCTCCATGGAGCACTTCTACAACTCGGGCCCCCAGGCGCAGCAGCGGGGATTCATGGGCACAGGTCCTCAAGAGGCCGAAGTGCTTGCGTGCGAGCGCATCGAGGCGGCGGCATCCGCGGCACTGCCCGCCGGCGCCCAAGACATGCGTCACAGCGGACAGCCCACACAAGAGGAGCGCCGTCAACGTCGTGAGCGGGCACGGGGCAAGGCCGCTCCCAAGGACCGCCAATCTTCCTCGGCCCCCGAGGGCGAAGTCGACATCCCCCAAGCACCCGAACAGGCATTACTCAACCCCACCGACACAGCACCAGA
Organism: uncultured Collinsella sp.; assembly: GCA_938014225.1. Lineage (GTDB taxonomy): Bacteria > Actinomycetota > Coriobacteriia > Coriobacteriales > Coriobacteriaceae > Collinsella. The sequence continues at coordinate 1,108 of CALLSB010000132.1, forward strand.
CAACGCCGACCCCGGCATGGGCTATATCTTCGAACACACCCGCGGCCGCAAGTGCCTGGTCTTTGCCAACTCGCGCGAGGAGGCGGAGGCCGTATGCTCCATGCTACGTAGCTACTGCGAGAGCCGACACGAGCCCGACCGCTTTCTCATTCATCACGGCAATCTTTCGGCATCGTTGCGCGAGACGGCCGAGGAGCTCATGCGCGACGAGGAGCAGGCACAGACAACCGTCACCACCTCTACGCTGGAGCTCGGCATCGATATCGGCCGCCTGGAGCGTGCGTTTCAGATCGATGCGCCATTTACCGTCAGCTCCTTTTTGCAGCGAATGGGCCGCACGGGACGCCGCGATCTTCCGCCCGAGATGTGGTTTGTCATGCGCGAGGAAGAGCCCGAGCCGCGCACGATGATGCCCGAGACCATTCCATGGAAGCTCCTGCAGGGAATCGCACTCGTACAACTCTATCGCGAGGAAAAGTGGGTCGAGCCGCCCGAGCTCGATCGGCTCCCCTACAGCCTGCTCTACCACCAGACTATGTCGACGCTTGCCAGTACCGGCGAACTCACGCCGGCAGAGCTTGCCCAGCGCGTGCTCATGCTCAGCTATTTCCATCGCATCTCGGCCGATGACTATCGCGTACTGCTGCGTCACCTCATTAAGATCGACCATATCCAAGTCACCGAGGGCGGCGGTCTCATCGTGGGTCTCGCGGGCGAGCGCATCATCAACAACTTTAAGTTCTACGCCGTATTCCAGGAAAACGAGGAGTTCACCGTTCGCAGCGAGTCGGCCGAGTTGGGCACGATCGTCAATCCGCCACCGCCCGGTGAGCGCATCGCCATCGCCGGACACTGCTGGATTGTCGAGGAAGTGGACTGGAAGCGCCACACCGTCTTTGCCACGCAGGTCAAGGGCCGGGTGCCGGCCTACTTTGGCGACTGCCCCGGCGACATCAATACACATGTACTCGAGCGCATGCGCAAGGCGCTCAACGAGCACGCGGCGTATCCGTACCTTATGGGTAACGCACGGGCTCGCTTGGCGCAGGCTCGTCATACGGCCGAGATTTCGGGCGCGGGAACTAAACCGCTCATTAACCTGGGCGGCGATACCTGGGTGCTCTTCCCCTGGCTGGGCAGCTACGCCTTTTTGGCACTCGAGCGCATGCTCAAGATTAAATGTGCCGCGGAGTTGGGCCTTCGCGGACTCGACCCATCACGCCCGTACTTTATGCAGTTTAAGATGAAGGCCGACGAGGAGACGTTCTTTGAGGTGCTCGCCGCCGAGGCCGAGAAGGACTTCGATCCCATCGAGCTCGTCTATCCCGGCGAGGTGCCTTATTTTGACCGCTACGACGAGTTTGTTCCCGAAGAGCTCGTGCGCAAGGGCTTTGCCGAAGGCGTGCTCGACATCGAGGGTATGAAGCAGCGCGTCCTCAGCTGGCGCGACCACGCCTAAGACCAGTCTTTTTGGGACGGGGAGACCTACTTGTCGTGAAGGACGGTGCCGAGAAAGTCATCGTCGAAGGGCACGGCTTCGGCGAAGACATAGTCGCCGTCGCTGGCGATGAGCAGGTAGTTCTCCTCGCCGCCGAACTCCGCATCGCCACATGGGACCACCCAGGCGTGGGCGAATACCTCGAGTGCCGTGGCAGCGCAGTCGCGCAGGAACGTCACGTCGCTCCCCCTGTTCGCACTCACGATATTGGCAGCATAGATGCCCCCGGGGTTCAGGCTGCCTCGCACCAAACGCAACGCCTCACCCGTCGCCAGCTCACGTACGGGCTCGGCACCGCCAAAGCAATCGCTTACGACCACGTCGTAGCGACGATGGCCCACGCTCGTCACGCCCAGATACGAACGAGCCTCGGCGGTAATCACCCGCAAGCGGTCGCCCACCGTGTGCTCCAGTTCGTCCAGATAGAACCAACGACGTGCCAGACGCGTAATCTCGGCATCGTACTCAATGACGTCCATGCGCAAGCTCTCGTGCGACATCAACGCGAACTTGGGATAGGCAAACCCACCGCCGCCCAGCATGAGCATACGGTCGATACCATGACCGTAAGCATCACGCATTGCGTCCTCGGCCTCAAACACATCGTCAAACGCACGATAGTACGCAAAGACGGGCTCCGCCCAGCGCTCGCCAACGTAACTCGCGCTTTGGTAGACGCCACCTTGCACGAGCACACGGACCTCGTCACCGCCCTCGTCGTGCACGCGTTTCACACGTGCCAACCCGTTGCGGGTTCGCGCGACCTGCAGGCAGGCAGCGCGAACAGCAACGGCGGCCGCACCCAGCGCC